>DYOB01000326.1 GCA_020720765.1 Borreliella garinii | reverse complement strand
ATACATTGCGATGGTTAATGAAATACAGGATGCTGCGCGGTCGGGTCGGGCTCTATGCTCCAAGTCCTCGCTGCGCTGCGGGCTTTCCGCTACGATCCCTCACGCAGGAAATTGCTACCATCGTGTGGTAAACATAGAAAGTTATTATGGATATGCCCTGTCGATGTTTTCATGAAACCGGGTAAAGTGTATCGAAAGTTTATAGAGAAACAGGTACAAACCGTACTGGGACAAGGAAAACAACCTTCTTGCGGATACGTCTTCACGATGTATGAAGGCTGAATCACAATGACAGAGGCGATCAAGGAAGACCATCGACTCTGGTAGATCAGAGGAATTGGAAGGTAGATAAAATATCTGGGTAATTTCCTGTCTTCGTATTGCGCCCACATGTGCCTGTAGAGAACCTGAAGAATATATTCCTTTATCCGATAGGAGTTTCTCGTATTTTTCCAGTGCAATGACAGGTGCATATACGATGGAGGAAGTATATTTCCGTTGATTCGAGAGATCTATATCGCAGGTGTTTGATAGTACCAGACAAGGCAGGGATTCTATTCTTGGCTCCGGAAAGTTGATATACGGCAATCCTTTCAGGCCATCTCCCTGATAGATTACGGAGTCGGATTTACCGTAAAAACCATACATTCTCTTATCAACATTGCCGGGAAAGTCTTTAAGGTCAGCCAACAATGAATTCTCTGTATCTGGACTCAGATATCTGGGCAAAAACAGCGAGAAATTTTCAAATTCCGTCATGTTCAGATAAGATCCCAGAAGTTGCTTTGAACTATAGACCTCACTTCTGGTTCAAGATCCCTGGATTCTGATACCATGATCCCAACGAATCTACTGATTGTATCCATCTTTTCCTGTGGAGTTTGTACAACGCAGGCCATATTCATTGTTTCCAGTGTTCGTACCAAATCTCTGGATAAGACCGCTTCAATTTTTGGCAAACTATACTCCCTCCGGGTCAGAGCAGGAAAACTTCCCATGACGGCAAGGCTCATGGCAACTGCACTCGCCGTCGCCATCACAGAATTGATTTTAATGGTAGAATTTGTTTCATACATGGTTTTACCTCAATATTTTGGATCAAGGGTTGCCAAAAATCCCGGTTTAAGCATCTCAAAGAACGTTTGCTTCTCTATTTCGTGACCCTGGTTGATGATATGATCATGCATAGAGTAAAAACCGCCAGGATCCTGAGAGAATGTATACACGCAGTCTATGTCAAGCAAAGACCCAAGTTCGGTTTTGCCAGGCAATGCTATGGACATATTATTGGTAATGCTTACGATTTTATCAAAATCGTCATGCTTGAACTCAGTACGGAGATAGGTTGGCTCTTGAGATACCCGCATTGCCCCGAACTGTATGCCAAGGTCAATAACATCGAGGACTGGCATGGGGAAATAATTGATGTACCGTAGACCAAGCCGTTCTGGCCTTTCGATTACTCCAGTATCTCTGGTTGCTTCAATAATTTCCGTAACAAAGGAGAAGAAGTGCTCCCATCCTGCATACGGGGCTACACAGCTGAATCCAAGGACTTTCGGGCCAATTTTGAGGTTGAGATTGCCGTGGCTCAGCATGTAATGAGGCTGATAGGTCAGATTTGGGTCCTGGGAGCGTATAGCCTCTGGAATCTGTAGAATAGGCAGAGCGTTTGTGGTGGTAAATTTCTGTTTTACTTTTGCGTACAAAATTCCAAAAACCGCATCTGCAGGCATGGCCGTAGAAAACCTGATTTCAACGACCGCTTCCTGAATAGGGCACGGGCTTATAGAAACCGGCAAAGAATTGCTCATGAACTAACCATACTACAGATTACCTGCTCATACAACGTGGATTCCGGTACTGGTATAGGTATAACACTACATCCTCCC
>DYOB01000325.1 GCA_020720765.1 Borreliella garinii | reverse complement strand
TTTATGCGTTCCGAATTAGGCTTGGCCAGCTTAATCCGGGGCACTGGAGGATCAACCATGGAACTAAACGATGCACTTAGACTGATCGTGAGGGAAGAGATCGGAAGGGCTGGAAGGCCGAAGAGCGAGCTAATAACGCGAATTGAGGCAGCCGCATTCTTAGGGCTGAAACCCCAGACTTTGGCAGTTTGGGCTATGAGAAATGTAGGCCCTGCGCCTGTAAAGATCGGGAGCTTAGTAAGGTACAAGGTTGAAGACCTTGACGCTTACATCACAACAAACACGATGCCACGCTGAGGGGGGCGACCATGAACCAAACAACAATGCCGCCGCTGGCTAACCAGGCACAAGCGGCGGCACAAATCGATCCTACATGTTATGATAGTGATAATGCGGAAAAATGTCAAGCCATCGTCTCATTTACCCTTTACACGAAAGATGGTGGAAATCTCACCAAGACCATCTCCCTGGATGATTCAGGGAAGGTTGTCAAAGACGCGAGCGCCTGTTGGATGGCGAATGGAGCCGCTGAAACGATGACGATGCCCTTCAGTGAGCTACCTGAATTTTTTGGGGGGTTAAGTAAGAGCCAAGCCGTCGGCTGGGGGATTGCAGGACAGGCTAAAGCTGCAATTGTTTCCCGGAGCCAGATGAAAAGTGGTGATGCCGCAATCACCAGGACACAGGAGAATTTTGCCTACCCACAGGGGGAGCCCGGTGTCGTTTTGCTGGACTGTGATTCCGACAAGAAAATTGATGAGATCTTACCCGTTCTGGCTGGGGTTGTTCCGGGGTTTGAAGAGGCTTCCAGGATCATTAAACCGTCTGTGTCTGCTGGACTATTCAGTAAGTCAACAGGAAAGGCACTGCCGGGCCATAACAATGCTCACATCTATCTTTTGGTAAAGAATGCCTCTGATATTCCCCGGTTTGGAAAAGCTCTTCATGAAAGGCTTATACTTGCAGGACATGGCCGGGTTGAGTTTGCCAGGGATGGCAAGATTCTTATCCGCACGCTGATTGATCAGTTTGTCCACCGGCCTGAACGGTTGGATTTTGTAGCACCTCCCCTACTCATTGGAGACTTGGAACAGAGGCAACCTGAGATCCAGTATCTTCAGGGTGCAGTTCTGGACACAGGCGCATTGCAAGACCTGAGTGCTGTTGAGAAGATTCAGTATGAGCAAACACTGAGGGTTCTCAGAGGAGGAGCAACGGAGGAGTCGAAGCAGATTCGTGACGAATACCTGAGGGTTGAAGGAAAGAAACTGGCAGACAAACAAAAAATCCCATTGGAGGAGGCCCTGCAGCATCTTCGCAACAGGGTAGGAGGCGTTCTCAGTGGTGATGATTGCGTTCTTTTCGATAATGGTTCATCTGTTCCCGCCCGTGAGATTTTGAAAGACCCTGAAAAGTATCACGGGCTGACCATGCCCGATCCCGTTGATCCGGCGTATGGTGGGGGGACAAACAAGGCAATATTTTACGCAAACACTGACACAGGCGTTCCGATCATTCATAGTTTTGCCCATGGCGAGCGGATTTTTTATCTGTGCCACGATTTCCAAGACCTGAGAGTTTTAATCGAAGGCGGCGCAACTCTAAAGTATTGTCTTAGAATGCTGGCTCACGCTCTACTTGATGATGATGAGCGGGAAGAGCTGTTGGAGCTTGTACAGAAAAAGAAAGGCGGCAAAATAAGAAAACTCCGAGAGAGATTACAGGATGAAATGAGGCATATCCCAAAAGATTTTGACTCATATGAGACGCCAGAATACGCCGCCTTAAATCTGAGATATGGTGTCGTTATGGCGGGTAGTAAGGCTGTCATTATAGAAGAAAAGTTAGATATTGGGCTGAAGGCTTGGGGGTTTAACGCCTACAAACCTCAA
>DYOB01000324.1 GCA_020720765.1 Borreliella garinii | reverse complement strand
AGGAGGAATGCCGAAAGCAAGCAGGGATAGGTCACTGGGGACGTTAGCCAAGAAAAATGCCCCACTGTCACGACTGCCGATTTTCTTCTTGTCTTCCTTGCCCGTTTGTTCATCAAATATTTTATTCAATTTATTAGCTCGACTTCTTGATATTTCGCGTTCACTTACTTATCCCAGCAACCAAACACATATTCCCATGCTCATTAAATCATTGCATAAAACACTCGCTCGATGCACTGCGTTAGCTTTTACTTGTTGGACAAGCGTTGTATTGGCTGATTCATTGCTCATAAATGGCGATTTTAGCAGCGGAAATACTGGCTTCTTAAGTCAACATTCATATTCTGCAACAAGCATTATGCCCGAGGGAAAATATACCGTAGGATCAGACCCGATGCTTTTTCATCCATTGGCCTATGGTCACTTTGGTGATCACACAACAGGAAATGGTTCGATGTTTATGGTGAACGCTTCCGTAACTCCAGGTTTAGTTGTATGGCAACAAGCTGTAGCAGTCGTTTCAAATACTTCCTATCTATTCACTGGTTTTGCCACTCTTTGGGGCGGCTGGACTCCATCAACTTTTTCGCTCTCGATTAACGGTCAGATCTTAAAGACCGTCTCTTTGGATTCTCATGCTCAGTGGAGTAGTTTTTCATCCCCCTGGGATTCAGGCTTGTCAAATCAGGCAACAATTCAGATATTCGCTTCACCGCCGAATGTTAGTGATCCATCGGTATATGAGGACATCGCACTTGATGATTTGAGTTTTGCACGAGTAATACCCGAGCCAACAAAGGTGGAATTATTCGGAATGGGAATATTTTGTTTAGTTGCGCTGCTTTTGTTTAAACGTAAAACGGCAGCTCAGTTGAATTCCTCAATCAATGATTGCCCATAACAATAAAAAAATATGCTTTTCTAACAAGCCAGTCGAATGCCCGCATCGCTTGGGAAGCTAGCAGAATACATATATGCCACTACGACCGCCTGAGAATGAAATTGCATTTTGTCTTGCTCAAAAACTTATATTAGCAAGCAAAGATAATACGCGGTTTATCTCTGTTACTTTGGCTGAGTGGAGCCCCCCATTGAACAAGAAAGAGATGCACATTGCTCTATGTGAGCTTCAGCAAATCGGGTATTCTCCTCGCTTTGAGTGGTCTGACGATTGCGCAAAAGTATTAGTTTATGCGATGCCTGATCTCCATGCATCATTCGACTAAATCACGTTATTTTTTAACACATGAGGCAATACTGCAATCTGCTTTATCAGGGCGCACTTTATGACCCGTGACGACAACGCGAAGTTCAACCATGAGGAGGGACTCCATATCAAGAAGTGGTTGTTTTTTGGGGAAGAGGAGTGGCATCCACCAAAGCACATCTTTTACGTGCCTGCTCGCAATGGATCTTGGTCGAGTGAATTTTCAGATACCGACTACAAAGAGATAGAAATCGAACAACACGAAATACCAGTTCCCTTGATGACAGTTGGCCGGAAACGTTGGTGGTGGTTTCGTGACGCTTTTTATTCGCATAGCATTGACGATTCCGAACCCGAAGTAATCAAAGGCTTAATAGTCCAGAAAGCCAAACGCGATGAAAGGCGAAGGCAGAAGGCAATCGAAGCTGCAAGGCAAAATGGCTAACGGGAAAGGGATAGCTTCGAGCGAAGCCTCGAAAGCTATCCGTTGTTGAACAAGCCCGGAGTGGGGGAGGGCGGCTCCCCTTAGTGGTTAGCTTTTTGGTGTCCCCGGCACGCGGATTGGGAGATTCCCCCGCGTCGGGAGGCTGCTTCTCGGTGGAATGTCTCCGCCACGGCGATTGACAGCCGAAAAAAGGGGTCAGTTCTTCCATATTGACATATGAATGATCTGCGGTAGGATAGG
>DYOB01000323.1 GCA_020720765.1 Borreliella garinii | reverse complement strand
GCTTCTTACAGGTCAGCATGTTAGCGAGATATAGTCGTAAACCAAAAAGTCGCATATTTGCATAAAAGATATAAGTTATGCAGATGCAGCTTCCGATTTTCCCGCAAACCACAAAGTTGATCAATGCGAGTGTTGGTTTTTTTGAGAAGGACAGTTTTGTTTACTATTTACATAACGGTTCACCTATATTCTGTCATGACAAGAATGACTTGAACAGTTACCGTTTTATCGTGGCAAATTTGATAAACACCCATTTGTGCACGGCCACCGAGCTTTCGCTCGCATTGGGTGTGAGCAACCGCAACATGCAGCGCTATGCCAAGACACTGCGCGTCAAAAGTGCGAAATGGTTTTTCAATAGGCCCGACAAACAAAACGATGCCCATAAGTTCACCCCCGACAAACTGCATGAGGCACAGGAACTGCTTGATGGATCCCTTCCGGTGCTTGGCGTTGCAAAACGGCTTGGGGTAACCGAGGGGGCCATACGCTACCATATAAAGCAGGGCAGCCTCATAAAAAAAAAGGGCTAACATCTGTACATCCGATAGCAAGCCAACCTTGTGATCGTAACCATCTCGACATACTTGCGTCGCACCTGATAGGCACAGCAGCCACCAGGGTCGAGGAAAGGGCATTGGCCGCCACCCATCGGATCGAAACGACCCCAATACGGTTTGAGCCTTGCCAGAGCGTGCCCGGGGCCGGGGTGTTGTTGCTTTTGCCGTTTTTGGAACAAACCGGATTGTTCAGTTTCCGCAGCCACTACCAAGAGTTGGCCAAGGGGTACTATTACATTGACTTCATTGTCTTATTCCTATCCTTCATGTACTTGCGGAGGATAAAGAACCCTGAGAAACTAAAGTGCCACAGCCCTGGCGAATTTGGCAAGATCATGGGGCTTGACCGTGTTCCCGAAGCGAAATGCTTTAGGGGGAAACTGGCCGAGATATGTTCACAACAAAAATCCGGTGAATGGAACATGGCCCTGGCCAACCAGTGGGCGCTGGCCGGGGAAAACGACTTTTACTATATCGACGGGCATGTACAGGTTTACAACGGATACCAGGCCACATTGGGCAAGAAACATGTTTCGCGGCAGAAACTGTGCCTGCCCGGGATGCAGGAATTTTGGGTAAACGACAAAAACGGCCTGCCCTACTTCTATATCACAGGTGAGGTGAACGAAAAGCTGCTCGAAATGCTGGACAAGCACATCATCCCCGCCCTACTTGATGAAATGCCCTGCAAATACAGCGAACAAGAACTACGGGATGACCCAGGCCTTCCCCGCTTCACGGTTGTTTTCGACCGCGAGGCCTACAGCCCTGTTTTCTTTGGGAAACTATGGGACGATCACAGGATAGCGGTGCTGACCTACCGGAAAAACGCAAAAGACCTCTGGGATGAAAACGATTTTGCGGAACATAAAGTCGAAATAGAGGGGAACACCAGCAAGATGCAGCTCGCCGAAAGAACAGTCGAGCTCAACGGTGTGCCCATGCGCGAGGTAAGGCGCTTATGCGATGGGCACCAAACAAGCGTCATTACCACCAACAAAAAACTTTCCCTGATGATGGTGGCCCTGTTCATGTTTGCCCGATGGGCACAGGAGAACTTTTTCAAGTACATGAGGCAGGATTACGACTTCGATAGGATGCTTCAATATGCGGTAGAACAAATAGATGGTGAATTCACGGTGAACAATCCTGAGTACAGCAACCTAACCTATAAGCTTGGCAAGCTAAGGGAAAAAACAAGCCGCAAAAAGGCCGTCTTGTTCGAGCTAATGGAAAACAACATCATTGACAACCTGGACAAAGCCAACCATTACCTGAAAGAACAGGCTAAAGTCAGGGAAGAACTAAAAACAGTAGAGATGCAAGAAAAAGAGTT
>DYOB01000010.1 GCA_020720765.1 Borreliella garinii | reverse complement strand
GGTTGCAATGAAGGGGTATTCAATACAAGATACATGAAATAAATCATTATTAGAAAAGGAATTGCCCAGAGCGGGACTCGAACCCGCACACCTCGCGGCACTAGTACCTGAAACTAGCGTGTATACCAATTTCACCACCTGGGCGTAGTAGCGATTCTAGAGAATGGGCGTGAGATTGTCAAGAACACCCCTGAGGGATTCTCGAATAGGTGGTTCGGATATTTGATTTCTGTCCGGTATCCTATTACTTTTCAATGAAGGATTTAAAGGAGTTTAAAATGAAGACTAAAAGAGGATGGGGATTTCTCCCGTTTCTTGCAATTGTCCTAGCATTTTCCGGGTGTTCAACCGAACAAGCCGGGAAAGGGACCCTTGTTCTGGGGAGTAAAATGGATACCGAGGGAGCACTGCTTGGACATATGATAAAACATCTTTTGACCAGTAGCGGCTTCACAATCACCGACCGTATACAGCTGGGTGCTACACCGATAGTTCGCAAGGCTTTGATTGCGGGAGAAATCGATCTCTATCCGGAGTACACCGGAAACGGAGCGTTTTTCTTTGATGAAGCCGAAAGCCCGCTATGGAAAGACGCTGTTCAAGCCTGGAACCGGGTAAAAGAACTCGATCTAGTCCAAAATTCCCTGGTTTGGCTGACACCTTCCCCGGCGAACAACACCTGGGCGCTAGCGGTCAGGGGTGATTTAGCAATCCAAGAGAACTTGAAAACTCTTTCGGATTTATCCGTTTATATAAATAATGGCGGTGTCTTTAAAATTGCCGGATCAGAAGAATTTGTGAATTCCGCTGCAGCTCTACCCGCTTTTTATGCGGCCTATGGTTTTACTTTAAAACCCGACCAGCTTCTCGTTCTCTCCGGCGGCAATACAGCAACCACCGAAAAGGCTGCCTCGGAGGGCACTGACGGCGTAAACGCCGCCATGGCCTACGGAACCGACGGACAGCTGGCGGCTTTTGGCCTTGTGGTACTAGAGGATGACAAGCAGGTCCAACCCGTATACCAACCTGCTCCTGTGATTCGGAAAGAGGTTTTAGATAAATACCCTGAGATCGAGACTCTCTTGGCTCCTGCATTTAGTGCTTTGGACCTTATCACCCTCCAAACGCTTAACGCCAAGATTGTAGTGGAAGGGGAGGTTCCTGAATCGGTAGCGCTGGCCTGGCTGAAGGAAAAAGGACTGATCCCCTGAAAACTTCAAGGAGGGTTCTCGGGGACCTGGTTTTCTGGGGACTTATACTAACCCTCCTTTTGGTCTTCCCTATCTTCCGCCTTGACCCGAACAGGGTCGTCCGAGGGGAAGAGTTTTTCTGGTTGACACTCCTGATACGTCAACCGCTCTTCGTAGGGGTTCTTTGGTTTCCCTTAGTCCTGTATGGAATTCTTTTCCGTCGTTTTCTCCTTCCTGCTTTGATCCTATTGGCTGTCTCGCTTTGGCTCACTCCGGTTGTTGCTTGGCCGGATTTGGGACTTGCTGGGTCAACCTTCCGGGTCAGTCCAGCTATGGGATTCTGGGCACTGCACCTTGCTTCCTTAATCAGAGCCTTGCTTTTCAATAGTAAGCCGGACAGATCGAACGTGATTTTTTTATCCATACTTTTTGTCCTAATACTCGTTCTTTCGTACTACGACAGTTTCCGTTCCGTGTCCCTAGTACAAGAGTTTAAAATTCAGGAGGCCCGGCTTGGGGCCGAAACCCTTCGCCACTTGGGCATCACGGGAATGTCTATTCTTTTTGCCTTGGCACTTGCTGTTCCCATCGGAGTGGCGGCTGTCCGTTCACGGTTTGGAGAAATATTTATCAAGGCTGCCTCTCTCGTCCAAACTATTCCTTCCTTGGCTCTATTTGGATTACTGATGGTTCCCCTCGGGGCCTTGTCCACCATTTTTCCCGTCCTGAGGACCTGGGGGATTTCGGGAATAGGCACAGCTCCCGCTCTTGTTGCCCTAACTCTCTACGCTCTTCTTCCCTTAGCGGTAGGGGTTCAGGAGGGTCTCCAGAGTCTGCCCGTCGGGGCTGTCCAAGCGGCAAGGGGCCTTGGATTCTCCCGGTGGCAGATCCTTTTGAAAGTCGAAATTCCCCTAGCACTTCCGTTGATTCTGGCAGGGTTGCGTGTGGGTGTCGTTCAAACCCTGGGCAACGCCTCTCTTGTTCCCCTGATAGGCGCCGGGGGTCTCGGGTTTTTCATTTTTCAAGGAATCGGGCAGACTTCCACCGATATGGTCCTCCTTGGTGTGCTGACATTGGTTCTTTTAACATTAATTTCGGATAGGGTGCTTTCATCCCTTACAACCTTGGTAAAAAAGGAGATGCCCCTTGTCGCTCCTTGAATTCAAAAAGGTCCATTTTCATTATGGGGATATCAAGGCGGTTTCCGATCTCAATTTTTCCCTTCAGGACGGAGAACTGGGTGTTCTTATTGGTCCTTCCGGGTGTGGGAAAACTACCACGCTGAAGATGGTGAACCGTCTTCTTATTCCCACTTCAGGCCTTATTCATTACCAGGGACAGCCCCTTGATTCCTACGATCCTGTGGAACTGAGACGGACCATGGGGTATGTGATCCAGAGCGTTGGTCTCTTCCCCCACTGGACCGTAGAGGGAAATATCGCTGCCGTACCCCGGCTCCTGAAATGGAAAGCGCATAAGATAAAAGCGCGTATAGGTGAGCTTCTCGAACTAGTAGGACTGAATCCTCAAAGTTTTTTTGCCAAATATCCGGCGCAGCTTTCGGGCGGAGAGGCACAGAGGGTGGGGATTGCCAGGGCCTTAGCTGCTGATCCACCGCTTTTACTTATGGATGAACCCTTTGGTTCGTTGGATCCGGTCCAGCGTCAGAGACTTCAAAGGGCCTTGTTAAGTATCCAAAACAGGATTCGTAAAACCATCCTTATGGTGACCCACGACTTGGACGAAGCCATACTCCTGGCTGACAGAATCTTGATTTTGAACCAGGGGCGGCTGATTCAGAACGACTCAACTGAAACAATCCTTAACAACCCCGCTGATTCCTTTGTCCGGACTTTTGTCGGAACGGATCGGAGCTTGAAAAGGCTGATCCGGTTTAAAGTGGAACAGGTCATGAAACCTGCTGGTTCGTGCGGTTTTAATGAAAGCCCTCCCAAAATGGGTGACGCCCCCTGGTGTTGGGTGGTCGACAGCGAAGGGCGTCCGCTTGGATGGGTAGCTCAGCCCGTACTCCGCAAGGAACAAACCGCGGCCCAAGCCCTCAGCCCCTTTCCCGGAAAAGAATGCTTAGTAGAAAAAAGCACACACCTGAAGGACGTGCTTTCACTGATGTTGTCCACGGGGATGAAAGTCTTACCTGTCGTGGACGATCAAGGACGTCTGATCGGGGAAGTTTCCATGGGAACCATTGAGGCTATTACTCTCGAGGATAGGTCCGAATGACCCGGTCGCTGGTTTTCGGGGTTGTACTGGTTCTATTATTAGGACTTCTTATCCATCCTGCAACTTTGGAACAACTTCTGAGGTGGATCTTGGCCGATCCTTCAGCAGATATCTATCCGCTGATTTCCCCGGTAAACCTTTTAGCAGACCATTTGGTGCTTGTTATCGGGTCGAGCGCCCTTTGTACTCTTTTGGGTTTTTCCGCCGGAGTCCTGACTTTTTTCTCAGGGTTCGAGGGTACCCGCAGGGTAATCTCCTTTTCAGGAACCATCCTTCAAACCGTTCCCCCGATGGCTTTTCTTGCACTCTTAATTCCTGTCCTTGGATTTGGTACCCTCCCGGTGTTCTGGGCGTTGGTGGCGTTTGGTGTGCTTCCTATTTTCCATGGAACCTTGGCGTCCTTAGAGTCGGTTCCCAAGGATGTTATCTCTGCGGCAAGAGGGCTGGGGTATTCACGGGACCAGATATTCCGCCAAGTCGAGGTTCCCTTGGCTTCATCGGGCATACTCGGCGGGATTAGAACCAGCCTTTTAATCAACATCGGGACCGCTACCATCGGGGCCACTATGGGTGCCGGGGGGCTTGGCCGTCCCATCCTCGCAGGGATAACCCAATTTCAATACAGTTACCTTCTCCAAGGGGCCCTCACGGCAGCGCTCCTTGCGCTTCTCGCAGACTGGCTATTTACTTTTTTCAAGCCTAAGAGACTCTGGCAATCGGACTCCTAGGATTTCTCCACAAGAAAGAGGTATTCACTCAGGTGGAGCTCCCGTGCTTTTAAGTTTCTGCTTCCCCGAAAAGTATTGTAGCGGGTTTCCAAAATCTCGACCTTACCATATTTTTCAAGAAGTTTGACCATCGACTCCCGAGAGATAAAACCCTCTGAATTAAAGGAAATTAAAAGAAAACGGGAACGGATTTTTTCGACAAGGTCGGCCATTGTTTCTAGAGCCTTATTCCTTTTATTATATTCTGAGCGGTTCCAATCGTCAGGGATTCCGGAAACAAGGCTCACTTCGGAAGGCTTTTGATATTCCGCTATAAGGTTGAGCATGAAGTAGTTCGACCCATAAGGGTGCTGGTTATAGGGAGGGTCGAGGTAGGCTAAATCTACTTCGTCGAAAGTCTCGACCATTAGGTTGGCGTCGCCCTTGGTCACTTGGAAGGTGCACTCGAAGTTACTAAAGACAGGAAACACGAGCTCCATCCTGCCCAGAATTCTAGTCAGTGCGTCCTTTTTTGTCCCTCCGAATTGCCCAAGACGAGTGCTTGAGTCCTTATAAAAGCCTTTAAACACCCCGGAAGTATTGGCATGGATCGAGGTTTGGGAAAAAAGCGGCCCGAGAAAGAATTTTTGAAGTTCCTCCGGTAGTGTGGCAATCATTTGGCGCGCTGTGTCGAGAAAGGCTGCATTCTGGGGTGTAAAGAAACACCGTTCGCCCGGTTGGATGTCGTTCATATCCTTGGGCGAATAAAGTTGGCGGATAAAGCCCTCACGCAGGTTTTCATCACGGGCCAGAATCCCGGAGAAATTTTTGTGGATTTCTCGGAGCTCTTCCATCGGAACTATGCTTCTGTTTGAAAGATAGCAACTATTGATAATGCCCGAATAGTTTTCCATGTCGTTTGCAATCAAAAAGGAGGAATCCTTTTTTAGGTATCTCGAAACTATACCGCTCCCGGAGAAAACATCGAGACTGCGGATTTTTGATTTCCCCAACCGTTCCTTTACCTTTTGAATTCCAATTCCTATAAAATCCAGAAGCGAGCGTTTATTGCCGAGGTAAGTGATCAGCTGTTGTGTCAGGTAGGCTTCATTTTCTTGGCAGGCAGCATTCACGAAAAACGGCCGCCGTCCCTTTTGGGTCCCCAGTGCTGGAGATCGGGAAAATCCATTTGGCGCAGGGCTTCAAAAAGAACGACTGCGGCGGCGCTTGATAGGTTGAGGCTGCGGCGGTCGGGCAACATGGGGATTCTGATAAGATGTTGAAGGTTTTTTTCGAGGAGATCTTCGGGGAGGCCGGCTCCTTCTTTTCCGAAGAGGATAAAGTCCTCATCCTGATAGGCAACCTGGGAATGAGCCTGAGCAGCCTTGGTCGAGGAGAACCACAAACGGGCATTGCCTGAATAGGTCAAGAATGCTTCGAGGTTTTCATGATGGATAATTTCCACCTGGTACCAATAGTCCATCCCGGCCCTTTTGAGCTTCGTGTCGTTGATTTTAAATCCCAAGGGGTGAACGAGGTGGAGCCTCGCTCCGGTTGCCGCGCACGAACGCGCAATATTCCCCGTATTCTGGGGAATCTCGGGTTCGACGAGAACGAGGTTAAGGGCCACGGCCCTTCCATGCCCTGCGGAATTCAGGGAGCGCACGGTGCAGGTAGGTAAGAAGTTTAAACTGAAGGTCTTCGAAATACGTTTTCTGCATCTTGCAGGCGGCGACACCGATGTACCTCCAGTGCCAGCTCTCCCACTGGTATCCAGTCTCGCTTTCGTATCCCCGGGGGTACGAAAGACTGAAACCAAAACTTCCGCCGTTTTCGGCCATCCATCTTCCCGCTGCAGTAGTGGCAAAAGCGTTCGTAATGTCGCCGAGGTCGAAGGCTGTTCCCAGTTGATGCTGACTCTGACCCGCACGGGCGCTGTAGCGGTTGGCTTGTTCCACTCCGTCCCGTGCGGCGTAACGGTTGAAAAGACCTTCCTGGTAGCTGTAACTCCTGTAAGTGCTGGAGATGATGGGTTCGGCGCCGGCTTGGCGGGCTTTTTCGGTGAGAACAAGGACGGCGGGCATGATTGCGTTTCTCAGGGTCATCCCGCGGCGGCTGACTTTCACAGGGTAGTCGTCGAGGCTTACCATGTCTTCGGGTTCGTCTTCCGCGGACAACGCGTGGGTTTTATCGACAAGTATAACATACCGGCTGTCCTGGGATAGAATCTCTGAAATCAACCCCAGAAATTCTGAAGGACTTGAAGCGACGAGTTCCTGAGTTTCACGAGGAAGTGAACTCACCAGCGAGGCAAGTTGAACGGCGCTGAGGTTAAAATCCGGGTGAAGTGATTGACCCTGGAGACCTGAAGAAATAAAAAATGCCAAAACCCCAAATATTTTTTTCATAATACCAACTCCCATACTTGTTCCACCCGGTCGACAGGATAGGCTTTTAACCCTTTTCTGACATACTCGGGGATTTCCTCCCAATCGCGGAGGTTGCTTTTGGGGAAGATAACATTTTTTAAACCCGTTCGTCGAGCGGCTATAGTCTTTTCTTTCAGTCCGCCGATGGCCATCACCTGGCCTGTAAGGGAAAGCTCGCCCGTCATGGCAAAACCTGTTTTAATTGTTTTACCCAGGGAGAGGCTGAGAAAACTCGTAGCCATCGTAATACCTGCACTAGGACCGTCCTTAGGTGTTGCTCCTTCGGGAATATGCAGGTGGATGGTGCTTTTCTCAAAAAAATCAGCGGGAACCCCCCTTTCGCCCGAGCGTGCCATAACGACGGTATAGGCTATCTGGGCGCTTTCTTTCATAACGTCGCCCATACGTCCCGTCAGGCGGATGCCGCCTTTTCCAAAAGTTTTTTCAGATTCAATGGTTAAAACACTTCCACCGAGCGAGGTCCAAGCTAGTCCGAGAACCATGCCGGGACGCGTCAGGGGTAATTCCTCGTCTTCAAGAAACACGGGTTTACCGAGGAGTTCGTTCAGGTTTTCTGGCTCGACGATAAAGTTCTCATTGAGCAGGCCCCGCACGATTTTACTTGCCAGTTTACGGTGAACCTTGTCGATGGCTTTTTCAAGGTTACGCACGCCGGCTTCACGTGCAAAACCCCGGATAATGCTGATCAGCGAGGGTTTGGAAAATTTGATCAGTGTTTTGGGGATGCCGTGGCTGTTTTGGCTTTTGGGTATCAGGTAGCGCGTAGCAATAGACACTTTCTCTTCTTCGATATAGCCGCTGAGACGGATCAATTCCATCCTGTCCAGGAGTGGTCTGGGAATGGTATCCAGGGTGTTGGCTGTGGCAATGAAAAGGACCTTGCTGATATCGAAGGGGAGGTCCAGGTAATGGTCGCGGAAAGCCACGTTCTGTTCGGGGTCCAAGACTTCCAGCAGGGCCGAGCTCGGGTCTCCCTGGTAGCTCTGGGCAAGTTTATCGATCTCATCAATCATAAAAACCGGGCGCTTGCTTCCAGTTATTTTTAAACCCTGGATGATTTTACCTGGGAGAGCTCCCACGTAGGTTCGACGGTGTCCCTTGATCTCGGCCTCGTCGCGCATGCCTCCCACACTGAAACGGAAAAAGGGTCTGTCGAGGGCCCGGGCTATGCTGCGTCCTATGCTCGTCTTCCCGACGCCGGGAGGACCTATCAAACAGATGATGGAACCGCGGGAATCTTTTTTGAGTTTCCGAACAGCGATAAATTCCAGAATACGTTCCTTGACGTCTTCGAGGCCGTAATGGTCCTTATTGAGAATCCGTTCAGCCTTGGCCATATCGATTTCTTCAGGAGGAGGGTCGAGCCAAGGCAATTTGGCAATAGTCTCAAGGTAGTTCCGGGTGACAATGTATTCGCTTGAATTCGGGTCCATAAGGGCGAACTTTTCGAGTTCGGATTCTACTGATTCTTTCAGTTCACCCTTGAACTGGAAACTCTCGATTTTTTCTTTAAAGTTCTGGTAGTCCGAACCTTTTGCATCGGTGGTGATCCCCAGTTCTTTTTGGATTGTCTTGAGTTCTTCGCGGAGAAAGTATTCCCTCTGGTTTTTTTCAATTCTTTCGTTGATCTGTTTCGATATTTTTTTCTGAATCTTCAGAAGTTCCTGCTCTTTCTGAATGGCGATAAGAACTTTTTCAAGTCTCTTTCTCACGCTTAGAGTTTCGAGAAGCTCCTGCTGGTGTTCCCTGGCTATGTTCAGGATGCCAATGATAAAGTCGGCCAGTTTTCCAGCCTGGTCGATGTTGACCAGGTTGAGGCGGATTTCTTCGGAGAAGAGCGGGTTGTTGTCGCTGAGTTGTTTGATTTCAGTGAGAATCGACCTGCTCATGGCCTTAATCTCCAAGGCCTCTTTTGGAAGCGCCTCATCCTCCGGGTATTCGACTATCGCCGACTTGCGCTCCCCGTCCGTTTGGAACTTCACCACCCGGAAACGCCGGATGGTTGAGACGAAGATATTCAGCCCCCCGTCGGGCAGGTTGATTTTCTTTACGATCTTTGCGGCCGTTCCCATCTCGTAGTACTCGGTTCTCTTGGGGGAATCGCTTTCCTCCCCGTTCCGCGTGAGTACAAAACCTATGACCTTCGATGAGGATGTCGCCTCTTCAATCGTTTCTATGTCGGCCTTTCCTGTTATCATGATGGGGGTAAAAACCCCCGGGAATATGGGTCTTCCTTCCAGTCCTATGAGTAGGAGGCGGTGAGGCAAAAGCATGTCTGCCGGTATCAAGGGGTTGTCGCTCATTCTATCCTCGCTTATTCTTCTAATAAGGTATTGTTCAAGGGCGGTTAAAGCAAGTCAGTGGATCGCAGTCAGCACACAACAGCCCTTCTCATAAAGCACTACCCCTTGGGCGAACAGAACAGGGGAGTTGTTTTGCTTTGCCCCGATTACGGGCTGATCAGGGCGACAGTTTTTGGGGCACGTAGCCAGAAAAGCCGGCTTGGTCCGCTTTCGAGTCCCTTCCGGCACCTTGAAGTTTGGCTTTACCACCAGCCCGCGGCCGACAATTGGAAGGTGAGCGACTGGAAGGAGCTCCACGACTTCTCCACGGTCAGGGACAATGTGGGCAGGTTCTACGCCGCAAGTCTATGGGCGGAATTGCTTATTCTCGGCCACGCCGGAGGAGACCCCGAAGGGGCCTACAGGTTTTTGCTTGAAGCGTATTTGCTTTTAAGTAAATGGCCTGTAGAGGGTATCCGTTCGCTGAGTTTGCACTATTGTGTTCGGTGGTTGTCCTTTTTAGGGTCTCCTTTTGAAAAAAACGAGGATAACTCAAGCAAAAACACACCGGAATCGGATTACTCTAGTGATGGGGGCCAAGTGCTTTCATGGCTCCTCCATGCCGGCTTGTCTGGACTGGGTACCCTGGAGACTCCTTTTTCTATAGAATCCGCAGAAAGGGTGGTATTCCAGAGACTGCACGAGATCATGGGGCGGGAGATTTTAACTTTACGCGATTGGAAGATGATTTTCCCAACAGGAGGGAAGGATGAGAGCCGTTGATGTTATCCGAAAAAAGAGAGAGGGTAGAAAACTCACCCACGAAGAGCTCGGATTTATTCTGAAGGGGTACGTGGCGGGAGATATTCCTGACTACCAGATCAGTTCCCTTCTGATGGCCATTTATTTCCAGGGAATGGACGATGAAGAGACCGGCGTCCTCACCCGCCTGATGATCGATTCGGGTGAGATCCTAGACTTCAGCGGTCTTGGGCCCCTTGTGGACAAGCACTCGACAGGGGGTGTTGGGGATAAGATCAGCCTTCCTCTCGCTCCGTTGGCTGCAGCGTGCGGACTCAGAGTTCCCATGATGAGCGGACGGGGTTTGGGCCATACGGGCGGAACCCTGGATAAACTTGAAAGTATTTCAGGGTTTTCCACGAAACAGGATTCAGCGTCTGTCAGGAAACTTCTTGAAAAAATCGGGTACGCCATGTTCGGGCAGAGTGATACCATGGTACCCGCGGATAGGTTGCTCTACTCCTTGAGGGACGTGACTTCGACTGTTGAATCGATCCCTCTGATTACTGCCAGCATTCTTTCAAAGAAATTTGCAGAAGGGGCCGATGCCCTGGTCTTTGATGTGAAGTGCGGGCAAGGCGCTTTTATGAAGACCCAGGCTGAGGCCGAGAAGCTCGCTGCAAGTCTGACAGGCACCGCCAGGTCTCTAGGAAAATCCGCGATTGCCCTTGTAACAAGGATGGAGGAACCCCTCGGTCTTATGGTGGGAAACTGGCTGGAAGTCGAGGAGAGCCTAGACATCCTGGAAGGAAAGGGGCCTGAGGATGTTCTTCAGCTGACACTCGAACTCAATGCCCGAATGCTCGTTGCCGGAAAACTGGCGGCCACAAGGGAGGCAGGACTTGAGCTGGGACGGAGGAAACTTTCAGACGGCTCGGCCATGGAACTCTTTTTACAGAATATTGAAGCGCAGGGAGGTGTTCCAGAGAAGGTTCTTTCTGACCGGGGTAAACGCCGTGCTTATTGCTGCCTTGCAGTTAAAGCAGACCGGGGTGGGTGGGTAACTTCCTGGGATGCAATGGAAATCGGTTTGATAGCCGGAAGCATAGGGGCGGGACGGGCCCGCAAGGAAGACAGGATTCTTCCCAATACTGGGATTCAAATCCTCCAACCGCGCGGCCGGAAGGTTGAAAAAGGTGACGAACTTTGCCTTATCTGGGCCGACGACGACGCACTTCTTTTAGAGGCGAAGGGGCGCGTACAGCGTGCGGTTAGGGTGGAAGAAAAGGAACCAGAACCCGTTCAAGTGATACTTAGCGAGAGCCAATCCTGATGAGATGGCTAAAGGCTGATTTAGACCAGGAACTTGTGAAAACCCTGGGGCAAAAACTTGAAATTGATTCTTTAGAGGCGGCTATTCTCGTCAGGCGCGGCGTAACCCAGCCGGAAAGACTGAAATTCTTCTTTGAAGATGATCTGAGATGGACCCATAATCCCTTTCTCTTCAACCAAATGGAAGACATGGTCGACCGAATTCTCTTGGCTCGGGACGAGGATGAACCCATCCTGGTTTTCGGCGACCGGGATACCGATGGCATCACGAGCACCGTTATCCTTGTTGAATGCCTTAACGCCCTCGGGGTAAAAACTCTTGAATGGAGGGTTCCCCTCGGTGACGACCCCTACGGTCTAACAAAAAGGGCCGTCGACGAATTTGCAGCGAAAGAAGGGACCCTGATCATTACCGTGGATTGCGGTATTTCGAATTTCCAGGAGATAGAGTACGCCCGGGCTCTCGGTATCGATACCCTAGTTGTCGACCACCACGAGGCGGGCTCTACCCTTCCTTCCGCCTTGGCCATTGTCAACCCCAAGGTACCCGGCGAAAGATACCCCTACGCCAACCTCGCCGCTTGTGCAGTTACTGCCAAGTTGTGTTGGGCTCTGAGGTTTGCCGATACCGAGTGGTACAACCAGAGCACCTGCATCCTCAACGCTTCGCCCGCCGATGGTTTTCTGAAAGTCGAAGCTGTTAAACTTGTAAACCTTCTCGAAGTCAAGCGCATCAACCTCGAATTCAAGGAAAATGGACAAGGCAGGGAAAGGGAGGCCTTGGCAAGTTTTCTGATGGGCACGGAAATCCTGGTTTACGGAGCCGCTCTACAAACATCTCTTCTGAGGACCATTTTCGGACGCGGGGTCGACATCCATCTCACCGATATGGTTCCACAGGTAGTCCAGGCTTACCCGGCTCTGGCAGGCATTGATCTGCCGGGACTCCGTGCTCGAAGCCGAATGGTCCGTTACCAGGAACAGGAACTAACAGATCTCGATATTCTGATCAGCCTTTTTACTTCTTACTTCTATAAGAGCAAACCGGGGTTGAGCCAGGAATTCCTGAAACAGCTAGACCTAGTCGCACTAGGCACCCTGGCCGATATGATGCCCTTGGAAAATGAAAACCGCATCCTTGTAAGGCAGGGCCTTAAGGTTCTCAATTCTACTTCACGCACAGGTTTGAGAAACCTTATCCTTCAGACAAAACTGGGCACCAAGAAACTGGGGGCCCAGGATATCAGCTGGTACCTCACCCCGCTTATCAATGCAACAGGGAGAATGGGGACTCCCGATAAAAGCGTACGCCTGCTATTGACAACCAAGGACGAGGAACAAAAATCCCTAGCCCGGGAGATTGCTTTGCTTAACGAGGATAGAAAACTCCTAAGCACCCAGGGCTGGGACCAATTTGTTGAAGCGGCTTCCCAGAGTGTCGAAAAATATAAAACCCTTTCCTTTATTTACAGCGCCGATCTGCCGAGGGGAATCACAGGGATACTTTCAAGCCGTTTTATGAATATGCTCAGAGTCCCCTCCCTTGTGATGAGTTTGGCTGGTGATCACTTTGTCGCCAGTCTTCGGGCGTGCCGCGGTTTTGAAACCCGGAAGTTTTTGGAAAGCTTCCAGGATCTTTTTCTTGATTTCGGAGGTCACACGGCCGCAGCGGGTTTCCAAATGTCACGAGAGCGTTTTCCTGAATTTCTTGAAAGGCTCGAAAAGACGTCCGTGATGTTCGCCCTCGACACTTCTTCCGCAGAAGAAGTGATCAATATCGACGCGGAGCTGCCACATAACCTAATGACCCCCGAAGTTTTAATGCGGTGTCTGGATACCCTCGAACCCTACGGAGAAACCTGGCCTCCCTTGACATTCTCCATCCGACGTGTACACATTGTGAGTGCAGAACCTTTGGGTAAAGACGCCAAGCACCTCCGTCTCTCGCTGCAGATAGGCGATGCAAGGTGGCCAGCTATAAGATGGGATGGGGCGGATCTCTGGGGTGCGGGCGCATACAAGCTTGAAGAAAAGGTCGATGTAGCTTTTCAGGTTCAGAGAAATTATTACCAGGGAAAAGAAAGTCTTCAGTTTATGATACAGGATATCAACAATGCGGTTTAAAATCGGAATATTAGTATTTTTGCTACAAATGTTTGGACTCCAGGCTCTGCCGGAAAGGGTCCGTATCGATATCAGCCCTACGGTCGGGCAGGGCGAGTGGTGTTCGGTCATCATCAGGGATTACGCAGCCCAGGAAGGATTCGACGCCCGTTTCCAAGTTCGCCTTCTGGATTCCGCCCGAAAAGAACTTTTAAAGAAAGACACTTTTCTCTTAACGGGAAGTTTTGGCCTCCCAATCCAGGCCCTTGTGATGGGGATGTATATCGAGTGGCTCCCCGGAATTTACACTGTGGAAATATCGAACCTCAAAACCGGATGGACCACAGAAAAAGAATTCACCCTTGAAGACATCGACTACCCCCAGGCCAACCTCAGGCTCGACCGCACCCTCACAAACCTCGTCACCAGACCCGACCCCCGAAAGGAAACCGATGCTGCTGAGTTTTGGAGAGTCATTAACAGGTATGAAGCGTTCTCCACGGAGAATTTTCCTCTTTTTCTGCTCCCCGTTAGGGACGAATTCCGCCTTAGCTCGCCTTTTGGTGTCCGCAGAACCTACCAGTATTCGACTGGCAGGTCGTCAATTTCCTTTCATTGGGGTATGGATTTGGCGGCTCCTGAGGGAACAGCGCTGTACGCACCCGCATCGGGGACCGTACTTTTAGCCAAGGAACGCGTGGTTTCCGGCAATACGGTCATGATCGAACACCTTCCCGGCGTCATTTCCATTTATTACCACATGCAATCCCTTTCCGTTCAAACGGGTCAAGTTTTAAAAGCGGGAGATACCCTCGGTACCTTGGGGACGACCGGTCTCAGTACAGGTCCGCACCTGCATTGGGAAGTGAGGATTCATGGAATTCCTATTTCTCCGAGGCTCCTTTTAGAAAAACCCCTCCTTGACATACCCGAGTAGAAAAGCTAGCATAAACCAGTTTTTGACCAAAAGGGGGTGATTACTATAGCTGTCATACAGATTGATGATACCGAGATGTTGGAAAAAGCCATAAAACGCTTTAAACGTCTTGTTGAAAAAGAAGGGATTATTCGGGAATGGAAGAAGCGTGAATATTTCGAGAAACCCTCCGCTATTCGGAACCGAAAAGAAAAAGCCATGGAACGCAAGCAGATGAAAAAACTCCGCAAGGTTCAAACAACTTACCGCGGTTAATACCTTAATCAAACCCAAATAAGCGTCATAACACCTTGGTGTTGATGGCGCTTTTTTTATGGATGGATCTTTGTGCCCAGGAAGGGGTCTCCGAGAAGGATAGCGGTGAGGTTGGATAAATCCGAGCCGGCGACTATAACCTCCAGACCCAGTTCCCTTGCTCTTGCGGTTGCTATCGGGTCGAAGGGAAGGTTCGCTCCAGGGGTCCAGCTCGTACCCACGAGAAGCTGAAATTCCCCCCAGCTAATGGAATCTAAAGGTTTGGCGTCGGGGTTATGCTTGGGATCAGCGGTGTGAACCTGGGTGACATTCGAAAGGTTGATCAATTTTTTTGCCCCGTAACGGTCCGCCATCAGTACTGCGTCAAAATCTGTCGAAAAACCGGGTTTCCAACCCGAAGCCACCAATACACGTGCAGTGAAATCCCCGTTAGCGGTCGGGTCGCATACAACAGGATCCCCGCAATCCGAACCGAAAATAGCCTTGACAAGTTCCCCGTTGAGCCGGGTGGCCCGGATTCCAATCCAGTCTGCGCTGTCGTCGTCGAGTTCAGGAAAAATATCCCTCGCAGCGTTTTGATACCTGCGTGCCGGACCGCCGCCACCTGTGATAAGGATGACCCTGCGTAAAGGATGGGCGGCGTACCAATTTTTCAAGGTTGACCGAAGTCCGGCCAGGTAGGCGGTATCGGGAAATTCGGGGCTGATCAGGGATCCCCCCAGGCTGATAATAACTGTTTCTGTGCTCACGGTGCCTCCTCTTTCAATGTACCCGAAGTGGTGGAATACGTGAAGGGGCTAGGCTATACTGGGGCTATGGGAATTTTTAACTGGTTTTTCCGAAAAAAAGTAGCACAGCTCGACCCTGATTCTGAACCGTTGGAATTATGGCGTGCTGATAAACACCACCCCCAGTGGCGTTGGACAGAGGAATTCACCCAAGATTTCGAACTTACCACGGATTCCTCAGGACCGGAACTCTGGTTATCCCGCCCCCGGCTTTTTGCCTGGTCTATGAACCCTTTCGGGCGTTATCAGGATTTTTCCTTAAAGGCCCGTATCCAATTCCTAACTGAAGGCTATGGTGCTGCGGGCTTTGTTTTTCGCCATATGGACGACTCCTCCTTCTACTATTTTCTCGTTTCAAATCAGGGTCAATTCCGTTTTGATGTCGTCTTTAACGGTTCACCCCACCCGGTAATACCCTGGACACCAGCCCCGTCAAAAATGGAAAAGGAATTTGATCTTCAAATTATCGCCAGGGGCGCGAGTTTCGTTTTTTCCATCAACGGCATTTGGGCAGGCGAGGCTTCGGATGAAATGTTGGAGAAGGGACACATCGGACTGGCATGCCAAAACTTTAACGCTGATGAGTTTTCCATCAAACTTCATATTTGCGAAATCGAGTCACGGGAGATCCAGGTTGAGAAGGAACATTCACACTGGAGCGTCGACGTCTCCATTCCTTCTTCCCAAAGGATGGCTCTTGCGGAAGTCCTGGCATCAGGCGGCTTCCGTCGTGAGGCTGCTTACCAGTTATCCAAGCTCCGTGCCAAGGGTGAGATGACAAGGGAGGCTACACTGCTTCTCTCGCAATGTTGGATGGAGGAAGGACTGTACGAGGAAGCCTTGGGTGCGGTCGAAAATCTTCTTGAAACCGAACCCTGGTTTCTAGCTTTAAAACAGAAAGCATCCATCCTCTACCTTCAATCAAGATTCCTCGATCTGCGGGATTATATTCTGCCGCTTTCAGCCGGATATCCACAAGATGGCCTTTTTTGGATGTACCTCGGGCACTCTGAATTCCAGTTGGCGAATTACGAAAAGGCCGCTGAGGCGTATGCGCGGTGGTTTGAAAACGAACCCGATCTCCCGCTCGCACCCTATTATACCGCTCTTTCCTGGGAAAAGGCCGGTGATCCAACCCTGGCTATGCGTTTCTATCCTCGTGCGGCTGAACTTTTTTTCCGCCAGGAATCCTGGAATGACCTCGACAATGTTTTAGGTAGGATGAAAATCCTTGCCCCGGAAAACGGTTTGTCCCTGAGTCTGGAGGGGAAAATTGCTTATAAAGAAGGGGATTTTGATAAGGCTCTGGAATTGATCAGAAAGGGCCGCAAATTGGGTGACAACGACGCAGCCCTTGATTACTTGGAAGCCATGATACTTAGGGACAAGGGAGACCGCGAAGCAGCTCTCGAGTTTTTTTCCCGGGCGGTTGAAAAAGAGCCGCAGTACGGACTTTTTCGGTTTCGTTACGCCGAGATGCTTTTCGGTCTTGGGAAGGAAGGAGCTGCAGCGGAAGCCAGGGAGTCATGTCGGATCGACCCCAATTCGGCTTGGGCGTGGAACTTGCTAGGACTGACTCTTGAAACCGGATCCGACAGGGAGGCTGCATTCCTGAAAGCCATGGGTTTAGACCCCGAACTGGAGGAGCCCCTTCTCAACCTCGCCTGGGAGCTGAATAGACAGGGCAGGCAGGATGAAGCGCTTAGCCTTCTCTCTCCCGTCAACACGGCGGCGTCTTGGAATATGATAGGAAACTTCTACACAGAAGGGGCAGACTGGAAAACAGCCCAAACATGCTACGAGAAAGCCCTCGAGCTCGAACCCGATATGGAAGATGCCCTTGCAAACATCAGACGTCCACTGTGGGAATCGGGCCACCTGGGCAAACTTGATAATATCCTCAGTAAACTTCTCGAATTTCACCCTCAAAACACCGAATACCTTCTGGATATGGCAGAATTGTCCTGGTCCCTTGGAGACTGGCCACGCGGTGAACTCGCTATCAACCTTATCCAAGGCATCCAACCCGGCCATGAGGGAGCCCTTAGAAGCCTTGTTCGGCACTATCTGCAGAGGGCCAGGTTTGATAAAGCGTCCCAGGTCTTGGAAAAGGCGAAAATAGCCAACACCGAAGCCGATTGGACAGGACTTGAAGAACAAATTCTGCGCGCAACCCACGACCGTCTTCAGTGCGCTTCCTGTTCCCAGCATTGGTTTATTCCCAAAAACTTTCCCGATCCCGGAACCCTAAGGCTGGTAGGCGAGCCTCCGGGAAAGGCTCCGGCGGGAAAAAGTCCAGTGACAGGGAAGGTCTATTGCGTCAATTGCGCCCAGATTCACCTTTTGGAAGGGCGGTTTATTTGTCCCGAAAGCGGAGAACCCCTCGTTCTCGACAAGACCCTCGTCTACCTTCTCAAGCGATTTCTCGAGGCTGGAGAGGGGGCTTCTTCTTGACAAACTCGCTTATTTGCTTAGGATCAAACCAATGAAAAGATTCCATTTTTTCTTCTTGTTCGCCATATCGCTTGTTCAGGCGTTTTCTCAAGATATTAAAACGGCCAGTGCACTGTTTAACGAAGTAAGTGACCGCTATGCAACTATCGGGGATTACACCGCACGCGTCGTTATTACCCAGGGAAATGTTGTGCAGATGGGAAATCTCGTCTATAAAAACCCAAACCGCGTGCGCATAGATTTTTTTGACCCGCGCGGCCAGGTCATTGTCTCCGACGGGCGTACACTCACGGTCTACGTTCCAGCCTACGCTGTCGCTTTCACCCAGGATGTCGGTTCGGGTAACGTTGCAAATATGGCAAGCCGCCAGGGTTTAAATATTCTCCGAAACAACTTTTCCATTTCCTTCGCAAGCAGTCCAACTCCCCAGCCGCTTCAACAGGGATCGTCCGAACTTGTGAGGAAGCTGAGATTGACGTGGAAAAGCGCCGACGAAGCTTTTCGTCAAATCGACCTGGCTATTGCCGAAAACGGTCTGATTCGACGGATAACTGGGGTCACGGTAAACTATAAAACGGTTCAACTCGACCTTACGGATATCGAGGTCAACACCGGTGTCGGTGATGGCAGGTTTCAGTACGAAAGCCCTCCAAATGCCAACCGGATTCACAACTATCTCTTTGAGCCAGACGCATAATGGAATCAATCGGCCGGATTCTCTTCACAGCGCGGGAAAAATCTGGAATGTCCCTCGACACTGTCGCCAGGGAAACCAATATTTCCCGCTCTTATATCGTAGCTCTTGAAGCTGACGACTATTCGGCCTTTCCCGGCGAGCCCTACCTTGTCGGGTTCCTGAGAACCTACTGCGAATACCTGGATCTGAATTCCGAAGAACTTATGGGAGCCTACAGGCATTTGAAAATTCAAGAACAGCCTGCGCCGATGGAAGCCCTTCTCAATCAAAATAAACCATTGCCTATTAGACTCTTAGCACTCGGCGGAGCTGCTTTGCTCATCATTATTCTCCTAATCTGGAGATCTCAGGATGTAGGCGGCTGGTTCGGGGGCCTCGGTTCTTGGGTCACCTCAAACGTTCAAAACACCAGAGTACCAGAGGTTGTTGTTTTAGAAGAGGACCAGAACGAACTCGAGCGCAGATTCTTCCTTGAAGATACCATCGAAGTCCGCGGTGACGGCCTGATCTCCAAATTTACCGTAAAGTCCATCGATGACTCTCTTGTTATCACCGGCGGATCCGGAGAAACCCATCTCAGGTTGGGGCAGGAGAGTTTCCTCGATCTCGACGGGAATTCTACGACAGATCTGAGGTTCGCCCTTTTGGACATTGACGAATCCGATGAAAAGAAAGGTGTTAGTCTTATCGTACAAAAACTGGCTACCGTGAATATTATCCCTGTGGCGAATGAAGTCGTTCTGGGTGAAGAAGCCCTTGTAGCACTTACCGCGCCTGCGAGTATCAGGCCTGAAAGACAGCGCCAGAGCCAGGTCATCCAGGATGCCCCAGCCACAGCACCGTTTCAGGTAGAAGTTGTGTTCAGGGGTAATTCCTTATTCCGCTACCAGGCGGACGATAAGCCGCGCGAGGAAGGGTTCTGGGATAAAGGCGAATCCGTCAGAATCGACGCTTCAAAACAGGTTGTCCTTGCCGGTAGCAATGCTGGCGCCTTTGTTGTCAGGGTTGGCGGGAAGGAGCTTGAAATGGGCGAGGCAGGCCAGGTATCTGCCCGTCTGCTGCGTTGGGTCCGCTCGGGTAACGCCTTTCAACTTCGTCTCGATCCGCTGTATTAAGGTTTCCTATGTCCGGGAGCAACCATCTCTCAGGTCTGAATCCACCCCAACTTGAAGCAGTGACCCACGGAAATTCTCCTCTCCTCATCCTTGCCGGCGCAGGAAGCGGAAAGACGAGGGTCATTACCCGCCGCATAGTCCACCTTATCCAAACCAACCTTGCAGCGCCGGAGGCTATCCTGGCGGTGACCTTTACCAATAAAGCCGCAGCTGAAATGAAGGAAAGGGCGCAACTTTTGGACCCGCGCGCCCAGAGAAGCCAGATTCGTACTTTTCACTCCTTCTGTTCTTGGTTTTTAAGGAGAAATGCCCAAGCCGCAGGACTTCCTGAGAGTTTTACCATTTATGACGATGAAGACAGTCAGAAAATCATCAAGGCGGCCCATCCAGGATTAAGCCTCTCGGAATACAAGGACCTGGGGCGAAAAATTTCTTCGTGTAAGGACAGGGCGCTTTCCCCGTACGATCCCCAGGTGGATGAACTCTATCCGGGCTTAGCAGCAGTCTACCAGCGTTATGAGAAACTTTTGACCCAGTCCGGGGCGGTTGATTTCGGGGGACTGATTCTTAATACCCTGAATTTCCTACGCAGTCAGCAAGCCGCAGCGAACCGCATCCGTCAAAGGTTCACTTGTCTTTTGGTTGATGAATTTCAAGACACCAACCTTGCCCAGTTTCTTCTTCTGAAAGCACTCTCGCCCAAGGGTGAATGGCTGACGGTGGTGGGTGACGATGACCAGAGCATTTATAAGTTCAGGGGGGCTGAAATACAAAACATCCTGAATTTCACAGCGGAATACCCCGGTACATCCATAGTCAAGCTCGAAGAGAATTACCGCTCTACAGGAAATATTCTTGCGTCCGCCTCTGCCATGATTGCCAGAAACTCCGGGAGGCTCGGGAAAACCTTATGGACCAAGTCCGGCCCGGGGGAGCCTGTAAGGGTTTTATTTTTTCAGGATCAGGACGAGGAGGCTGAATTTGCCGCTCAGTATATTCAAAAAACTCCTGGAGCGGAAACAGCCCTGCTTTACCGTACAAACGCCCAGAGCCGCGTGCTGGAAATGACGCTTAACCGTTACCATATACCCTACAGGCTAGTCGGCGGGGTGGGGTTCTTCCAGAGGGAGGAGGTTAAAGACGTTTTGGCCTATCTGGCAGTGATGTTCAATCCCCGAGATAGAGCTTCACTGGAACGGATTTTCAACAAGCCGGCCAGGGGACTGGGACCTGAAGCCTTGAAAAATGCGCTGTTGCTCCTTGAGGAAGGCGTTTTAGCGGGAAAGTTCGGCAACCACCCGGGGTGGAAGGGTATGGCAAAAAAAAGCATTTTAGCCTTCGATATTTTAATCAATACGCTTGCTGAAACCGGTGAAACCCTTCCCCTGGGTGACCTTATCGGTTTAATTCTTGAAAGTTCTGGGCTAGGCTTATTTTTCCAGGAACGCGATAAGAAAGAGGGGACCGACAGGCTTGAAAATATCGGTGAATTAGTCAGTGCTACCGCTGGCTTCCCTCCGGGCCGCGAGGGAGTTACGGCCTTCCTTGAGCAGGCTGCTCTCCAAGGTGCTGTAGAACGGGATAACGGCGTGACAGCGAAAACCTTACTGATTACCCTCCATAACGCAAAAGGCCTTGAATTTGACAGAGTTGTGATCACGGGCCTTGAAGAAGGGCTTTTTCCGCGCGCTGAACACCCTGAAGAAGTGGAGGAAGAGAGGCGTCTCTTTTATGTGGGAATGACTCGAGCCAGGCAGGAATTGCTTTTGACATCCGCACGTTACCGGATGTTATGGGGAAAAACCGAGTACCGGCAAGCCAGCTCTTTTCTGTCCGACCTCCCCGAGGAAAATGTCCTTTTTATTGGTGCCCCGGAAGCACCTCGCGAGGGTTTCGGCTCCGGCGGGTGGAAATCCGGTCAGCGTGTTTACCACGAGGATTACGGTACCGGCTATGTGATTCGTTCCTGGACAGCGGGAGCCGACCCCGTCGTTCAAGTACGTTTTGACACAGGTTTTATAGGTAAGTTTCTCACGGCTTACACCCCGCTTGAAAGGATAGGTTCTGATGAGTGAACTACCTCCTGTTACCCGGGCCAGGGGCTCTTTTCTTTATACCCGAGAAGGCGGACGGTACCTCGACCTGGATAGGGAAGGAGGGCGGGCGCTCTTCGGGTGGAGCGATTCAAGGGTCCTGACCCGTTACCGCCAGGAACTCGCCAGGGGCCTTACGGGAATTTTTCCGACATACTGGGAAAAACGTCTCATTAAACTTCTTTCCGCCAGGTTTCCTGGATTCTCAACTCGGTTGGTTAGGGAGGAGGATAACCTGCCCTTGATCCGACCCTGGGAAACTCCAGCCACCGATACCTTTGCGGTCCTTCTCCCCGACCTCGGGTTAGGTGTTGATCTCGTTATGGAGAAATCTCAGGTGTCAGGGACTTTTTCATCTCCTGCTCACAGGGTAGCTGCCAGTTGCGCAGCACTTGGATCCTGGATATCCCACGAAGAACCTTTACCCGTCCATTGGAACGAATGGGAAGTGAAACCCTGGACCCGGAAAGGCCCGTGGATGTCGTACAATGGAAACGAAGACTCGTACAAAATTCTCCGCGAAGTCTGTTACAAATCCCTCATCCGTTTGCCTAAAGACCCCGCAACACCGATTTGCCTTCCATGGGAGGTCCTTCCAGGCGAAAGGAAAAAGTGGCTGAGTTGCCATTCCATCACCTCCTGACAGAAAGGCGATTTTAAGGTATCTTCAAACTATGAGTTGGGAACCTTCACAATGGATTGATGTCCTTATCCGTATGACAGCGGCGTTCTTTGCAGGAGCCGCCGGAGTAGCTCTCTGGAGCCAGACTCGGGAAACCTCTTGGGTCTGGGTGATTGCCTCCTCGGTGCTTGCTTATTTAGATATTATGCTTCGTTTTCTCGATGAAATTGGACTTGCTGACCTTGAAGTTCTATCACTGAATGGAATTTCTGTCCTTTCATGGATTTTAGGGGTTCTATCCAGCTTAAGCCTCGCCGTTGGCTTGGTTTTAGCCTTGAAAAATATTCAGCGTTTGTCGAAAAATAAGTCTTGACAACCTTCCCCGCTTTTCCTACTCTACTAGTATGGTAGCAATAATTTTAGGTTTGGTTTTCATCGTGCTGGGTATTTGGGCTGTGCTTCCCTTTGCATTCCCCTTAGGACTGAACTGGGGACCTCAAGTCCTGGCGGTACTCCAGGGCGGCGCACCGCTTGTCGTCCTTCTTTTAGGACTTTTGGCAATCCTCGTAGGCATAGCCGACATGAAAGATGCAATGGCTGCGAAAAAGGAAGCCCAGGAATCCGCAAAGGAAGAAACGAAATAAAAAGCCTCGTCAACTTGAGCCACTTTTAAAAGTCAAAGAGGAAGGGGTTTCAGAAGTGAAAACGATGCGAAAACCGGAGTTTACTCGGGTAAATGAGGATTTGAGCGAGTTTTTTGCGAACTAATAACCCCTCCGCAGTAGTTTTAAAAGCGGCTCTCTTGACAAGAAAACCTTTTTCAGTCATGATTCTTGCTCTGTAGAACTTTGCAAGAATAGGTGATTATATGAAGACTTTATACGTCAAGCCGGCTGTTGCAGTGCGAAATTGGCACATAGTTGATGCGTCGGGGAAGATTTTGGGGCGAGTCGCCGCTGAGGTGGCAGCCATATTGCGGGGGAAAAATAAACCTCATTTTGTTCCCCACCATGAGCTTGGTGATTATGTTGTTGTGATCAACGCTGCTCAGATCAAGGTGACCGGTCAGAAAGTCACTGATAAGATCTATATAGACCACACCCGATTTCCCGGCGGTATTAAAAGCAAGACTTTCGGTGAGATGATCAAAAGAAAACCCGTAGCGCCACTTGAAATCGCCATACGGGGTATGCTCCCCAAAAACAGGTTGGGCAGGAAATTGTTCAATAACGTTAAGGTATATAGCGACGGCAGGCACCCTCATGTTGCTCAAAAGCCCCAGCCCATGTCGATAAAGGAGTAAATCATGGTTAATCCCATTAGCGCAGTTGGAAGAAGAAAAACAAGTGTTGCCCGTGTGTACCTTCAGAAAGGGAAAGGGGGCATCATTATTAACGGACGTACCCTGGATGATTATTTTCCCGGGGTTCTTCTCCAGCAGATCGTACAGATGCCTCTTGAAGTCCTTGACGCAAATAAGAGCTTTTCCATCGTTGTAAACGTTAAAGGCGGCGGAATCCATAGCCAGGCCGAGGCGGTCCGCCACGGAATGTCGAGGGCTTTTGATAAACTTGATGAAAACAACCACAGTGTTCTGAAGGCAAACGGGCTTCTTCGCAGAGATCCGAGAATGGTGGAACGTAAGAAATTCGGAAAAGCCGGCGCGCGCAGAAGTTTTCAGTTCAGCAAGCGTTAATTTATTTATTTTCCTTGACTTTTTATAGATTGGTAATATAATCAATTTATGGTCAAAAATAACGACAGGATGAGGATTTTCTCCGCCCTCGAGGTGGCGAACATTTGTGGTGTTGTCAACCAAACTGCGATAAACTGGATTAAGAATAAATACCTTAAGGCCTTCACTACTCCTGGAGGCCAATACAGGGTCTATGCAGATGATCTATTAAACTTTCTCGAAGAGAAACAGATGCGAATACCACCGGAGTACGAGGCCGTTCTGCGGGATAGCTTTAAAGATAGCTCGATACTCGTCATCGACGACGACAAGGATTTTAACGCAGCTGTCGTGCTCCATCTTAGTAAACAATTTCCAGAATTTCAGATAGCTTCAGCATATGACGGTTACGAGGCCGGTGTCATGCTTCAAAAAATGAGACCTGCCGTAGTGGTTCTCGACCTTAACTTGCCCGGGGTAGACGGTGTAACCATCTGTAAAAATATTAAGAACGATTCACAGCTGGGAAAACCCATTGTCATAGCGATTTCTGGGTTTGATAGCCAGACCGACAGGGAGACAGTTCTTTTTGAAGGTGCAGAAGGATACTTCTCTAAGCCCATCGATATGGATGAAATAGCCGGCGCCATAGAGGGATGTATCATACGGAGGTAGTGGTGTCTGAGAAAAGCATGGTACTCATTGTTGAAGATGAGGATTCGATACGACTGACCTTGAGGGACTATCTTACAAAACTCGGTTATAGCGTTATAGTAGCTTCTGACGGTGTGGGAGCCATCAAACAACTCTTGGATTACCCTGTAAAAGTAATAGTTACGGACTATAGAATGGATATTCTCGGAGGAGACTATTGGGTTCGGTTCCTTAAAAGATTTTGTCAGGATATTCATATTTTTCTCACGAGCGGATTTCTAAAACCCGAATTCCCGGTACCTTATGAACTTATTGTCAAACCCTATTCCTATTCAGATATCGAGGAAAAGGTGAAAGCCGTTCTGCCTACATGATGACAGCACGGAAATTTAAGATCAGTGGAAGAGTCCAGGGTGTAGGGTATCGGTTTTTCCTCACCCGCTACGCATGCAGTTCGGGTCTAACCGGCTGGATCAGAAATGAAACCGACGGAACTGTCAGTGTCGTTATAGAAGGTCCTGATTTCCGTCTTGACCAATTTGAGGACGCCTTGCGCAGAGGTCCGCCGGGTGCAAGAATTGAAGAGGTCGAAAAAGAAGTTATTCCCGCAAAGGGTGAGTTTCAGCGCTTTCAGATTCTGGAATCTGGTTGAACTTCCGATTGCCTCCCCAGACGCGTAAATGTCCTGTCAGATCCTTCCATGGCCCTGATGTTTCGAACCCTGTATCACGAATGAGTTTTTGTATTTCTCTGTCTTGGTGAGGCGCTGCTTCCAGGAGGAGGATACCATCATCCTCAAGGCGGGAAGCTGCCTGCTCAATAAGTCGTTTGATAATACCAAGTCCCACCTCACCCCCATCCAAGGCAAGACTGGGTTCTTTCCATCCCAAATCCAAGCAATCCCGTGTTTCCTGCGGGGTCAGATAGGGCGGGTTCGCTGTGATGATATCAAATTTCCCGGTGATGTCCGAAAAGAGGTCGCTCTGCAGGATTGAAACTGTGTTCGGTCTACCCGAAAGAAGGTTGTTTGCGTTTATACAGCAGAGTTCTAAAGCATCAGTGCTGATATCTGCAAGCGTGATCTGCCAGTGAGGTTTTTCGATGGCCAGGGCAATGCCGAGGCAGCCTGTCCCGCAGCACAGATCTAGGACTTTTAGGGGACGCCCATAATTTCCTTCTAACTTTAAGCCCGCTTCAATGGCCTTCGTGACGAGGAGCTCGGTTTCAGGACGGGGTATAAGAGCCCTTGTATCGCATTTAAAGGACAAGCCCCAGAACTCTTTCTGACCCGTAAGGTAGGCAACGGGCTCTCCGGTTAAACGCCTTTTTATTAAATCTTGGAAGATTTTCTCCTGGTCAGGGGTTGCCTGGGTCTCCCTGGATCCAGTGAAGAGTTGAAACCGCGTTATTCCGAGTACGTGGGAGAGAATCAGCGAAGCATCAAGGGCTTCGGTTCCTGTATGAGACCCTTCGAGGGTCTTCTGGCCTGTGCAGAGCAGATCCCTTAAGTTGATAAGGAGGCTCCCGCCTCTTCGAGGCCTTTCAGCGCTTCGGTCTGGGCGTTCACACGTATTTGAGAAATAATCTCTTCGAGCTGTCCTTCCATTACCCGTTCTAAATTATACGCAGTATAATTGATCTGATGGTCAGTCACCCTATTCTGGGGGAAATTATACGTTCGTATGCGGTCACCGCGGTCGCCGCTTCCGACCTGCGACTTTCTGTCCTGGGCGCGTTGCGAATCCCTTTTGCTCTGTTCAACCTCAAGGATACGCGAACGAAGTACCCTCATGGCCTTATCTTTATTTTTTAGCTGGGACCTTTCATCCTGGCATTGAACGACTATTCCCGAAGGAAGGTGGGTAATACGCACCGCCGAGTCGGTGGTGTTGACGCTCTGACCGCCCTTTCCACTGGACCGGAACACATCGATTCTAAGGTCCTTATCCTGGAGTTCCACCTCGGCTTCTTCGGCTTCGGGCAACACTGCCACGGTTGCTGCGCTCGTATGGATACGGCCTCCGGCCTCGGTGACAGGAACACGCTGTACGCGGTGTCCCCCGCTCTCCCATCTCAGATGTCCGTAAACTTCCTTACCGCTCATGGCGAGAACGGCTTCTTTTACTCCGCCAAGCTCGCCCTCGGACATATCCATTAGCTCGATCTTCCAACCTTTGATCTCGGCGTAGCGTGTGTACATCCTGAGAAGGTCGGAGGCAAAAAGGGCCGCCTCGTCCCCGCCTGTACCCGCACGGATTTCCATAATGATATTTTTACCGTCAAGGGGATCCTTTGGAACAAGGTGGGTCGTAGCCAACTCTTCGATTTGTTCCAATTGTTTTTTCAGATCATCAATTTCTTCAAGCGCCATAGCTTTAACTTCCGGCTCTTTTTCTTCCGCTGCTAACTTTTCAGACTGGGATAATTCACCCGCCAGCCTTTCGTAATCAAGCCATAATCGGGCAGGCTCCTCCAGCTGGGAAAATTCTAAAGAAAGTGTCCGGAATTTTTTTACGTCACGCGTGACTTCCGGGGCACCCAAAAGAATTTCTATTTCTTTTTTTCGGTGGAAGAGAGATTCTATTCTTGCCCAATTCATCGGTGTCGGTTATTCCTTCTTCTTAATCTTTTCAGATTTTTCTTCGATCTTATCCTTAATTGCATCGATTTGTTCCATCAAGGGTGCCAATGATTCTTCTTTACCGGTGACGCTCCCGACATTCTCCTCGTTAAGCATCTGAAAAACGCGGGCACCGAGTTTAGCACTGAGTTTTTCTGCCTGATTTCGCAGTTGAAGGATTTCAAAACGAAGCGCTCCTTCCTGCCCCAGCTCTTTTACGGTCTGGGCCGTGTTTGAAACAAGAATCTTGCTCGCGGCAAGTCCCTCGTTGATTGTTTCCTGAATACTATCCCAAAAGCTCATTGTAGCCTCCTGTAAATATAATATAATCAATATCATGGAAAAAATCACCGGTACGACACAAAGGGCTTGTCTCACGTGTGGAAAATGGATGGAATTGCCCAAAGAAAGCCTCCAGGTCTATTGTTCCCCCCATTGCGGGGGAAATTGGAAAAGTTGTATCGTTTGCGGGAGGTACTTTCTTGCAGAGGAATCCTTAGATGGGTATTGTTCAGAGGAGTGCCGCGAACCGGCACCGGTAATTCCGGGACTCAACCTGGATGAATAAAGGAGCTCGCATGAAACTTATATTTTTGGGACCCCCCGGAGCCGGAAAAGGCACCCTGTCAGCTCTGGCAAAAGAACTTTTCAAGATACCCCATATTTCAACGGGTGATTTATTTCGAGCAGCTATAAAAAAAGGAACGGTCCTGGGTCGTGAAGTTCAGACCGTCGTCAGCACCGGAGGCTTGGTCCCCGACGCACTCACGATCGCCATAGTCAGGGAGAAACTTGACGGCCCGGAAGTCCACGATGGCTTTATCCTCGACGGGTTTCCGCGGACCGTAGCCCAGGCAGAGGCCTTAGAGACTTTTTGCAACCTCGACTGGGCCATCAGTTTCGAACTTTCGCGGGAGCAAATCCTCCAGAGACTCGGCGGGCGAGAGGTCTGTAAGAACTGCGGGGCCGTCTACCACAAAACAAACGTGCCCACCAAGGTACCGGGAATTTGCGACGTCTGTGGCGGAGTTGTTGCAGTAAGGCCCGACGATGAACCCGCAGCTATCATAAAACGGCTGGACCTCTACGACCAACAGACAGCACCCCTGCTCCAGTTCTACACCAACAAAAAAATTCTAAAAACTCTCGATGCCTCTCCGTCACCAGAAGAGGTCATGAAAGAGTTGACTTCCCTGTTATAGGAATTTCTTAGCCAATAATAAGGCGAGCTTGACGGTTTCCCAATTGGTCTTCAAACCTGAGGTCATTCCGATAGCATCGGTACTGGCCCATACCCAGATTTTCCCGTCCTGGGTCCTCTCGCCAAGGTTATCTTTTGAGACAAGTTTGACGAGTTCTATAACATCGAGGAAACTTGCGATTTCGGTGTCCTCAGGAAAGGGATAATTTTCCTGCCTGAGTTCGGCGCGTAGTCTGGCCGGGGAAGTTTCTGAGTTTGTAGTGGAAATATCGATGACGTTTAGGGGCTGGGCTTTTTTAAACAGTAAAGTGAGAGGAAAGGACTCCAAGACTTGGCTGAAATTCATTCGGGTGACCTCCATCCCTTCGATGGTGATGCTTTCCTTCCTGACTTGCTTGATACTTTCGACCATGTCTAAAGGTAGGAAGGCGGAATAAGAAGAACTAAACGGCTCAATGAAGTCCTTCAAGTCTTGAAAATCCGTGAGGATGGTATAGTTGAAATCAAGGTACTGCATTAACCTTTCAGTCTGGGGAAAGGGTTTCCTAAGCAGTTGCCCGTCCCGGAGTCTAAAAGACAAAGCACTTCCTGAAAGGTTGCCTTGCTGGGGTGCCTTTTCCATCTGTTCAATAAACTCTTCCACCGGAAGGTCTAACTGGCTTAGAACTTCTGATAAAAAATTGGTGTACTCTTTATAATTTAAATGCGATCCCCCTGCCAGGAGACTATCTGAAGGCAGACGCCGCAACATATCAAGCGACCCAGAGGTTTCGCTTCCTATTTTCGCCAGACGGTCCGAAATAGGGGTGCCGGGGTTGGTTTTCAGATAAAAGGAAAAAATAGGGTTCGGGTCGAGACGAAGATCGACCCCTATTCCAGCAATTTCACCGAGCTTTCCAATCGTATCATTCCATTCGGTCCCGAGCGGCTGGGCATAAACACTCAAAAGCGGCTCACGAAGGGTATTGAGTGGGGTAAGGTCAAGAGGCACAGCTTCTGCTAATTCGCGTCCCCCCTCGCGCAAGGATTTCACGGAAACGATATTGCCGGTGATCTTAACTGTGGAATCTTCCTCGAACATTTCTCTGAGTTTTTCGCTGAGCGGGGATTTTACCGAAAAAATAAACTGGAAGTTTTGATGCTGGATATTTCCGGCAAGAAGCAGAGGTTGCGAAGTATCCAGGGATTCAAGAAAGTCGGCCAAATTAGACCGCGCATTCGTATCGTTGATTTCTAGAAGTAAGGCTTCCTTCCAATCCTGTCCTTGTATTTCTTTTATTTCAAGGTACCGGGTTATGTCGAAGGCCTTTTTCAAAAAGGACTCGGGTTGTCCTAATTGTAAAAAGTAGGTCATGTCCGAACTTACTAAACCCGTATAGGGGTGCGGCGGTAAAGTAATTTGCCCTGCGCATCCCAGGCTCAAAGCAGCAAGAAGTATCCATGTGGTCTTTCTCATAATTTTCTCCTAGATTCCAATATACACAATCTTTTAGGCTTATGAAAACGCCTAGAATTTTTTTTGTTTTCTTGCATATACTACTGGGGGAGGCATCAACGATGGAACACGACATTGAGAAACTTGCGAAAAACTACCTTTCAAGGGAAACCAACCCCATCTTTTTGAAAGAGGTTTCAGATCTCCTCCAAGCAGGGGCGGAAAATGAACTCAGAGAAAGATTTTATACCGAACTGAGCTTTGGGACAGGTGGAATCCGAGGAATCATCGGTGGCGGTACCAACCGCATTAACCCCTATGTCGTGGCGCGGGCCACGCAGGGTCTGGCCGAGTATGTCCTTGCAAACGGCGGTTCCCACCCGTCTGCGGTCATTGCCCACGATAATAGAAATTATTCCGACCTTTTTTCCCTCGAAGCTGCCTTGGTTCTTGCTGGAAACGGTATTAAAACCTACCTTTTTTCTTCCTTGCGGCCCACTCCCGAACTCAGTTTTGCCGTGCGCTTTTTTGAGGCCCAGACGGGCATTATGGTGACCGCAAGTCATAATCCGCCGGAATACAACGGTTACAAAGCCTACTGGTCAGACGGGGCACAGATTGTCCCGCCCCACGATAAGGGTATTATTGATAAGGTCCGTTCTGCAGGACAGATAAAAAAACTCACAAGGGAAGATGCTGAGAAACGCGGACTTTTAGTTTGGGTGGATAAAGAGGTCGATGATGCCTATACGGCTTCGGTTGTCGAATCCCTTCTCAGACCGGAAGTCTTTCAAAAAGCCGGTGGCTTTAAGGCCGTCTATTCTCCGCTTCACGGAGCGGGCATGACCTTGATTCCCCAGCTCGCTCAAAAACTGGGTTTCACCTTGAGCACGGTTCCCGAACAAATGGTAGCGGACGGAGGCTTTCCCACCGTTAAATCCCCCAACCCCGAAGAGGCCGGTGCCCTGAAAATGGCCATCGAACAGGCTGACAGGGAAGGGGCCAATCTGGTTCTCGCCACCGACCCTGACGCCGACAGAATCGGTATTGCCGTGAAACGGTCGGGTGAATGGACCCTTCTGAACGGAAACCAGTTGGGATCGCTTCTCACCGAGTATATTTTTTCCAGCCTAAAGGAGCTGGGGAAAATGCCTCCTCGTCCGGCCTTTGTGAATACGATAGTCACCTCGGACTTGCAGGTCCTTATAGCGAAAAAGTATGGAGCCCAGACCTTTAAGGTTCTGACAGGGTTTAAATATATCGGTGAGAAGATCAGGGAATGGGAAACGCACCACGGCCCGAAGTACGTCTTCGGCGGCGAGGAGAGTTACGGCTTTCTTTATGGGACAAAGGTACGGGACAAGGATGCGGTAGCAACGGCAATACTGGTCCTTGAAATGACCCTTTTCTACGCCGGACAAGGTTTGAACCTGTTGGATAAACTCGACAGCATCTACGCTGAATTCGGGTATTTCAAAGAGATTTTAATTTCTAAAAATTTCCCGGGCCAGTCCGGTATGGAAAATATGAAAAACATTATGAAAAGGCTGAGGCAACACCCTCCTGCACGCTTTGAGGATATGGAAACCGACAGGGTGATAGACTACTTAAAAGGGGAAAATTTCCCGCCTTCGGATGTTATCCAGTTTTTACTCAAGGATGGCTCCCTGGTTTCGGTAAGGCCGTCAGGCACCGAACCCAAGATCAAGATTTACGCGAGCTGCCGGGGTCCAGCGGGAATCCCTCTGAGCGAAGGTAAGGCAGAAGCTGACACTAAGGCGGACATCCTCAGGCGCTCCCTGGATTCGGTCTTAAGCTAAAATGGAAATCCTGTCTACCTACAGCTGGCTGGAGAATCCGGATACGGTTTTCGTCGCCTTTGACATCGAAACAACGGGGCTGAGTCCGACGCTGGACAGGATCATCGAGTTGGGTGCAGTAAAGTTTCAAAATGGCGAGGTGGTTGATACCTTCCAGGAATTGATTTCCCCCGGAATACCTCTTCCGCCCCAGTCGGTGGAAATCCATGGGATTACCGAAGACATGCTGGTAGGAAAACCCGATATACGCGTAGTGCTTCCACGCTTTCTCGAGTTTGCACAAGGGACCATCCTTTTGGCGCATAACGCCGAGTTTGATGTCAACTTCATTCTTAGGAGCATGGCCTCGCACGGCCTGGGTTCGGACCTTCCGCATAAAATTGTTGATACTCTTCCCATGTCGAAACAGGCATTCCCCGAACGAAAGTCCTATAAACTTCAAAACCTGGCCCGCGATTTAGAAATCGAAACGGGCTCGGCCCACAGAGCCAAGGACGATGCGCGGGTATGCCAGGAGCTTTTCCTGCAGTGCTTGAAAAGGCTCAACCCCGGCGGACAGGCGAGCTTCTTTTAATGAAAATCTTAGTTTTTGAACACACTCCAACGGAAAGACCCGGTATGATTTTGAATTGGTTCCAGGATAGGGGGCATACATATACCGAATACCTTTTCGGGACCGAAACAGCACCTCCGAATTGGAAGGACTACGATGGCCTTCTCGTGATGGGAGGGCCTATGGGGGTGTACGAAACTGGCAAATATTTCTGGTTAGACGAAGAGGTTGCCCTTTTAAAACAAGCCATAGGAAGTCTCCCCGTCCTGGGAATTTGTCTTGGGGCACAATTGCTATCGCATGCTATGGGTGGAAGGGTCTGGGCTTCGGGAAAAAAAGAAATCGGGTGGTTTCCCGTGGATTTAACGCCTCGTGGCGCTGAAATTCTCGGGGTTGAAAAGGGACCCTTCACAGTTTTGCATTGGCACGGGGACACCTTCAGCCTGCCCGAAGGCGCAGTTACTCTGGGCGAAAGCTCACCCGGGTTTCTTCAGGGATTCTTGATGCCTCCCTCGACACTGGCCCTTCAGTTTCATCTTGAAGTGGGAACGGATCAAGTGGAATCCTTTATCGAATCGGACAGGGAATATATCGCTACCGGACTGCAAACGTGCCCTGAAATGGTGCAGAGCCCCGATGACATACTTACCCGAACAGCGCAATTCAGCCAGCTGACCAAGGTAGTGCTTTTTCCTTTACTTGACCGCTGGCTTGAGAGTCGTCTGTGAATTATCGATCAAAACTACCCTGTTCTTACCAGCGCGTTTAGCTTCATAGAGGGCGTTGTCGGCACGAGCGACGAGTTCTTCGATATCCATATTCAATGTGTTGGTGAATTCGGTGATTCCGATAGAACACGTGATAAGATTTGCCTCGGGGATCGATATCCGTTTTTTTAAGAAACTATTGATGTCGTCTTGGAAAGCTTTCCGGAGTTCCATTTCCTCGAAAATTCTCTGGGCTGCAATTTTTGCCCCAAGCATGTCGGTCTCGGGCAGGATAATGAGAAACTCGTCCCCTCCGAACCTACCGGCTATGTCGACATCCCTAATCACCTTCCGGATTAAATCTGCAAAAAGTAAAAGAACCAGGTCCCCGACAGTGTGTCCGAACTCGTCGTTATAATATTTGAAATTATCCAAATCGATAAAAAGAAGACTAAAGGGGCCGTAAGATTTTCCTTTATACCGGAGAACCCTTTTTCTTTCGTTGGCCATCATCTTATAGACTTCCTGCCTGTTGAGGAGCCCGGTGAGGCTGTCTATAGTCGCGGCACGGATAAGTTTTTCGTTCGCCCTTTTCAACTCCACCGCCATGGCGATTTGCCGTACTGCAATCGAGAGGGCTTTCAGGTCGTCGGTTGAGAGTGGAGGTTCCCTTTCGCTCGTTGCGCAGATCATGGCACCGGAGACATCGTCGGACTGGACCAGGGGAAGTGCGAGCAGGCTTCCGATCCCTGCCGGGAGTTTTTCAGGGGACACGATCTGTTCCGACTTCACGTCCGCCCATTGTCCCAAGTCCTTCCAAAAATCAATTTTTCCCGTACCAGAATCAGGTTGGGAAAACACGAGTTCCTTCTGGTTTTTCTGGTTGACGAGCACAAGGTAGAGGTACGATGCAAGGAAACTGTTTTTCACAAGGTGCATGGAATCCCTGACCAGGTCCTGCCAGGTGGAGGTGTGGACGATAATAGCCTGTAGGTTATTGAGGAATTGGATCTCGTTTATCTTTTTATGCAGGTGGTTAAGACTCGCTTCCTGTCGGGCGGAGTCAAGGATACTTTCGATATGAAGCACGAGTTTAGGAAGTCTTATAGGTGCATGTTCTTCTGCCGAACCTATGGCGATAACTGTATTTACTAGGTCGATCAAGCCTTCCATGGGTATTTCAAAGGAATGGGTAAGCCTGCTAGAAAGTTCTTCCCACTCGTTAGCAACCTTTTTATGATCGGAATGTGTGGCGTTGACAAGAAAATCGAGGAGCTTGATAAGGTCATGGCGGGAAGGTGGTGAACTGACCAAACAGAGGTGGAGGGAATCACGGGCCTTTTCTTCAAAACCGGAAAGAAAGGCGCTGATGCCCATTAAAGCGTATATTTCCCACCTATTGTGAAAAGGCATACCTGGAAGATGGAGTTCGTCCATGATGCGGAGAACCCCCTCAAAAGACTGGAGGGCTAGAGAAGAATTTCCAGAAAAAATATAGACGCTACCAATGTTAAAAAGTGTAAGAGCAATCTCTTGAAAATCATGGACTTCTTCCAGGAGACGCAGGCTTTTCTCAAAGAGTCGTATGGCTTCGTGGAACCGTCCGCGGGTAAAAGAGAAATATCCGGTTCCATTGTAGATCTTGATCATCTCCAACTTGTTCCCGAGCGTGCAGCGGAGACGTATGGCTTTGTGGTAATGAATAAGTGCTTTTATATCATCACCGGCCATTTGAAAAACCATCCCGATAGCGTGTTCAGCTACGCTCAGACGAAACTCATGGCCGGTTCTGCGGCAATACCGGATAACCTTGAAACATTCCTTAACTGCCGCTTCGACCCCCAAAGTAGTCAAAATGGCCAGCAAATAGAAAGGTTGAACCCTTAAAATGGAGGCAAGGTTGTTCCAATGCATCTTTTCGAGTCGGGTGGCGAGGGTTTGTACATCGGTTATGACGGAGTTACTCCCCCGCCCGGTTGCAAGCATTTGACTTAAAAAACTCAGCCACGCGAGCATAGGTTCGTCGGCTATGGGCTCGACAAGTTTAATCGCTTTGTTAAAAAGCAGGTTGGCCTCTTCCAAGTCATCCTTTTTTAAATAAATAAAAGATTGTTTTAAATAAATAAGACCTATGCGTTTAAGATCACCTTGGTGGAGCGCTGACTGCAGAGCCTGGTTTAAAAAAAGTATTGCCGTGTCGTTTTGTTGGGCAGCGTTATGGATATCCCCGAGAAGTGACGCAAAAACATGGTCTTCCAAATCTGTCTCTTCCTGCTGGTTAAGCAGGTTGAGTCCGAGTTGTGCGTCCCGTCTTGCTTCTTCGAGGGCGAGAAATCTAAAGGCAAAACGTGCATTTCTCAGAAGGACGTTGGCTTCAAGCGGTAGTGCATGGGATATTGGAGCTACAGTACGGCCTAGGTTCGCAGGCTGTCGGGTAAATTTAAGTGAAAATTTATCGATCAGTTTTTGAAATTCATCCCAAGTTTCGGATCTATGCGAGTACACGGGTTTTTCATACGTAGCCATAAAGAGAATTGGGGAAGCTGAAGGGTTCTTAAACCAGGTATTGAGGAAGCGAATCATGGAGTCCGGTGCGAACTGAAGATTCTCCAAAAAAATAATTTGAGGTTGGGAAAAAGCTGTGAGAAAAGACCAGAGCTCAACCAGGAGCCTATCAAAACCACGGGAATAAAAGGCAACCTCGGCAGGGTAGGCGGGGAAAGGGTCGCATTCATCGGGGAACCCTTTTTCCAAAAAAGAAAAAACTGTGCTTGTAACAATGGGTAAAGGCTTTGTGTTTTTTTTAAATTCGCTTTTTTTTACCGCAGGAAGTGCGAGCCAGAGGGTACGGATCCAAACCAAAAAAGGGCCGTAAGCTGTTAGGTGGGAAGATTCGGAAAATCTCAGGTGGCGGCCTTCTGAGGCTCGAAGACGGTAGGGTTCCAGATCGAGCTGAGCCTGGTCGGGAAGTACCCCGTTGAGGATTAAAAATTGCGTCTGTCCTTTTTGGGTTTCCAGGCGGCACTTTTCCCATTCGCTGTTGATGTAGTCTTTGAGTTCCTGCACACGGCTATTTTATCACAAACAAGGTAATTGTGGTGAATTTTTCTCCATTCTCTAAGTCTTGACTGGAAAATCTTCACGGTTTACTGTGTTTCCGTGTCAAGATTAAGCATAGCACCCATGGTAGACCGTACAGACAGGCATTTCCGGTGGGTTTTACGAAGGCTTGCGCCTTCGACGACTTTATACACGGAGATGATCACGGCCCCTGCCGTACTTCGCGGGGATAAAAACCATCTCCTTGATTTTGACCCTACTGAACACCCTCTGGCTCTTCAACTCGCCGCTGATGATCCCCAAATGGTCGGCAAGGCAGCTGCTATCGGGGTCGAATGGGGTTACGACGAAATCAACCTTAACTGCGGCTGTCCGAGCGACAAGGTCCAGGAAGCCCATTTCGGGGCCTGCCTGATGGCCGAACCCGAACTCAGCGCACGTCTGGTAAAGGCTATGGTTGAGTCAGCACCTTCTGTTCCAGTCACTGTAAAACACCGAATAGGTATCCGAGGAAGGGAGACTTACGAGGATATGAGGGAATTTGCCGCCTCCGTTTGGAACGCAGGGGCATCCCGGCTCATCATCCACGCCCGCATAGCGATACTCGAAGGGCTGAGCCCTAAAGAAAACCGTACCGTGCCGCCTTTGCGCTATGAAGATGTTGTCCGGCTGAAGGAAGAGTTTCCGTCCTGGAACATTGAAATCAACGGTGGAATTACCCAACTTTCTGAAATCCTCAGATTTGCGCAAACTTTCGACGGGGTGATGCTGGGAAGAGCCGCATACGACGACCCCTACCTGGTGGCAGACGCAGAAAGGGCCCTCTACGGGTCTGGAATCCCTCCCTCCCGTGCATCTTTATTAAAGCAAATGTCCGAGTACTGGAAGCCGTGGGAGGACGCCGGAAACCGGTGGCATCTGCTTTTGCGTCACTTCAGCGGTCTTTTTTCAGGTTTACCAGGCTCTAGGCGGTGGAAACAGCTTATCAGTCCGCCTTTCAAATGCCGGACCGCTGAAGAGGTGGTGGAAAGGGCATTACGTGAAATTCCCGGCGAGAGCCTTTCTTCAAATTCAAGTGCTGGTTTGGAGATGGTACATTGACACCGAGAGGGCGCTTGGGTATACTTTTTTCCTGTTTCTTGGTGGCCGTAGTTCAGTGGTAGAGCACCAGATTGTGGATCTGGTTGTCGCGGGTTCAAATCCCGTCGGTCACCCGGGCTTGCGTTCGTAGCTCAGGGGATAGAGCGCCGGACTTCGAATCCGTAGGTCGCAGGTTCGATTCCTGCCGGGCGCATCGAGAGTAAATTTGAGGGCCGTTAGCTCAGCTGGTAGAGCAGCAGACTCTTAATCTGCGGGTCGAAGGTTCGAATCCTTCACGGCTCAAACCCTTTAACACTTGACAGGGTGAAAGGGGCTTGGTAAAATTGCGAGAGTGGTGGAATTGGTAGACACGCCAGACTTAGGATCTGGTGCCGCAAGGTGTGAGGGTTCGAGTCCCTTCTCTCGCAGAGGGGATACGTGTTAAAGGTTCACCGATTGCGAAAGTAGCTCAGTGGTAGAGCGCCACCTTGCCAAGGTGGATGTCGCGGGTTCGACTCCCGTCTTTCGCTTCACAATTGGCGGTCCGGAGTTCCGGACTGCCTTTTTTTTACTCGGAGGAAAATCATGAATGCAAAAATGGAATTGGAAAGAATGCCGCGCTCCGTGGCCAGACTTAAATTTCACGTGCCATCGACCGAAGTTGACGGAGCTTACAGTAAGCTTTTAACCAAGTACACGGATCAAATCCAGCTTCCTGGTTTCCGTAGGGGGAAGGTGCCCGTTTCCCTCATTGAAAAAAAGTTCGGCGAGGCGCTTCAAGCCGAGGCTTTACAAGAACTTATTGAAGAGGTATTGAAGGAAAATCTCCCTAAAGCAGAACTCAAACCCCTTGCGTACGACCGCCCACGCGTGATAGACGAGGAACTCAACCTGAAAATCGGCCAAGACCTGTCATTCACCGTCGAGTACGACACATTTCCCCAGTTCACCGTTCCGGACTACAAGGGGATCGAAGTTATCGAACCCCAAGTTTCCATCGGAGACGAAGATATTGCGAAGGAACTCAAGGTCCTACAGGAACAAAACGGTGTTGTGGTCAATAAAACTTCAGGCGGCGCTGCCGAAGGCGACGTCCTGACCCTGGATTTCCACGAACTCGACGTCGACGGAAAGGTACTGCCCGGTTCGGAGCGCCAGGACTTCGTGATGACCTTGGGAAAAACCGAGAACCTCTACCACTTCGACCGGGAGTTAACCGGTATGAAAGCCGGGGAGGAAAGGACCTTTACTAAGGAATATCCCGAAGATTTCGGGCATAAAGAACTAGCCGGTTCGACAAAAAATCTCTATGTGAAACTCAAGGTCTTGAAGGCCATGGAACTTCCTATTCTCGACGACGACTTCGCCCAGGATATCAGTGAAAAGTTTGCGACGTTAAAGGACCTCAAGGTGGATATCCAAAAGAGTCTTGAAGATAAACTCGCCGATAAGGTAGAATCCCTAAAAGTCGAGTCACTGCTGGACGCTTTAATTCTTAAGACCTCCATCGACCTTCCTGAGTCCATGGTCCAGATCGACCTGGGTCAGGCCTGGGAAAATCTTGCACAACAGAACCGTGTACCGCCGGAGCAGCTCGACAGGATCTTCGGGGGACCTACCAAAACGAAAATCTTAGACGGCTGGCGCCCCGGCGCCGAACAGCACCTTCGCCGCCAGCTCATCATGGAAACCATTGAAGAGGGGCTGAAGTTTGAAGTGACCCCTGAATTGGAAGAGAAAGAAATCACAAGACTTGCGGCAAAGTTCACCATCACGGTCGAGGAAACCCGCGAATATTATGCGAATAAGGGTATGATGGAAAACCTGAAAAACGATTTGCGGCGCAAAAATACGGTCAACCACCTTCTCTCCGCAGTCAAAGTGAAAAAGGGGCCAAGGCAGACATTTCAAGAATTGATTGACGGTCCGCGTCAAAAGAGTGATAATAAATAGTATGAATTCCGAAAAATCACCCAGGATGGCGCATTATGTTCCCAACGTTTGGGAACAGACAAGCACAGGTGAGCGAGGGTACGATATTTTTACCCGTTTGCTCAAGGATCGCATTATTTTTTTGGGCGGGGAGATCGACGATTTCTCCGCAGATATCGTGGTAGGGCAGCTCTTATTCCTCGAATCCCAGGATCCGGAGAAGGATATAGCCCTCTATATCAACTCCCCCGGCGGGAGTGTCACAGCCGGACTTGCCATTTACGATACCATGCAGGTCATCCGCTGTGATGTTCAAACCATCTGCATGGGGCAGGCAGCAAGTATGGCGGCGCTCCTTTTAGCCGGAGGCGAGAAGGGTAAACGCCTGAGTCTTCCCCACAGCCGTATTCTGATCCACCAGCCATGGGGCGGTGTCCAGGGGCAGGCCAGGGATATCGGTATTCAAGCGAGGGAAATCATCAGGTTGAAATCCATGAGCATCGATATTTTCGCCAAACACACGGGGATAGACCGTGAGAAAATAGCCGAAGATATGGAAAGGGATTTCTTTTTGGAACCCCCGACAGCCGTGGAGTATGGTATAATCGACAGAGTGCTTACAAAGGAAACAACCCATGGCAAGAGGTGATACGGCGACGTGCAGTTTCTGCGGAAAGAAGGCTAACCAGGTTCAGCGTATGATCAGCGGTCCCAGGGCTGTGAATATCTGCAACGAATGCATCGTGCTCTGCCAGAACCTTATCGATGAAGAAACAAAAGCACCCGAGTTGGATTTTACCCTCCCTCTACCGATGGAATTAAAAAGTTACCTCGATGAGTTTGTTATAGGGCAGGAAGACGCAAAACGGACCCTTTCTGTTGCTGTCTACAACCATTACAAGAGGATTACCCAGACCCAGGAAGGAATAAACAAGGGTGTAGAGCTCGATAAAAGCAATATTCTGATGATTGGACCCACCGGGACAGGAAAGACCCTTCTAGCGAGGACCCTAGCCAAAAAACTGCGTGTCCCTTTCGCCATAGCCGACGCGACGACTCTCACCGAGGCGGGTTACGTGGGTGAAGATGTGGAAAATATTCTTTTAAAACTGATCCAGGCCGCAGGCAATAACGTTGCAAGTGCGGAAAGAGGGATTGTCTACATCGACGAGATCGATAAGATCGCTAAGAAGGGTGAGAATGTCAGTATCACCCGGGACGTCAGTGGCGAGGGTGTTCAACAAGCTCTTTTGAAAATCATCGAAGGGACGGTGGCCTCGGTGCCGCCACAGGGTGGACGGAAACACCCGAACCAGGAAATGTTACGCATCGATACGACTAATATCCTTTTTATCTGCGGCGGTGCTTTTGTTGGTCTCGATAAGGTTATCGAAAGGCGTATGAACGCCCAGCCCCTGGGTTTCGGAGCCGAGGTAACACCGAGAAATAAGCACACCTTGAGCCAGCTTATCCGCGAAGTGCTTCCCGACGACCTTATCAGATATGGATTGATCCCGGAGTTTATCGGAAGGCTACCCGTCACAGCCGCCCTCGATGACCTGAAGATCGAGGATCTTTTACGGGTGGCGACCGAACCCAAAAACAGTATTATTAGACAGTACCAGACACTTTTCGAAATGGATCAGGCAAGTCTCGAGTTTGAGAAAGAAGCTATCTACGCTGTCGCAGAACTCGCTATCAAGCGCAAGACAGGTGCCCGTGGTATCCGGTCGATTATTGAAACTGCGATGATGGACCTCATGTACGAAATTCCCAGTATGCCGGGGCGTAAAAAGGTGATCATGACGAAGGAAGTCTTTTTAGAAAAAGCGCAGCCTGTCGTCCTTTCGGACCCAAAAGAAATCAACCGGCCTTGGAATCGGGAGCTCTATGAATTTTCTAACCAAAACTCGGCCTAACAAGAAGTCCCGTGTCAACCTGACGGTTCTCCCACTTCACCAGCCCCTGCTTTTTCCGGGTAATGGCATACCTTTTTTTCTCACCGAGCGCGATTCCATCCATGCCGTCGAGGTGGCCCTGGGCGACACAAAAGAAATCATCATCATCCCCCCCAAGGATAATTCGGCAACCGGGGAATTAGAGAAGGTGGGTACCGTGGCCCGAATCCAGCAGACTTTGAAAATGCCGGACGGCAGCGTCAGGGTTATGGTGGAACCCCTCGCACGGGCCGTTCTGATTAAGTTACAATTCACGGCTACGCATCTCCGCGCAGAGATGGAAACCATCTCCCCGCAGTTTGACCTCACGCCGCAGACGGCGGCCTTGATGCAGACCATCATCGGGACACTCCAGGATTCGAAGGATATCCAGAAGAAAATCCCGAAGGACAAACTGAAAAACATCCTGCAGGCCGAAACACCCGATTCCCTGGTGGATGCGCTTGCTCCGTTTTTAAGTGTTTCCGAAGAAAAGAAAAAAGAACTCTATGTGACCCTGGATCCCATTTTAAGGTTAGAGGAACTCGCTGTTTCCATCCGGCTTGAAGCCGAGCTTCTGCGTTTAAACCTGGATATAGGCAAACGTGTGAAAGGGCGCATGGACCGCAACCAGAAAGAGTATTACCTCAACGAACAAATGCGCGAGATCCAGAAAGAACTGGGGCAGGAAGACGGCGATCCTACGGGTGCCGCAGAACTCAAAAAAAAGATCGAGGAATTGAGCCTTTCGGACGAAATCCGGGAGAAGTGTTTAAAGGAAGCCAGCCGTCTGAGCAAGCTCCAACCCACGACGCCCGAAGCGGGAATTCTCAGGAATTACCTCGAGTGGATAACGGACCTTCCCTGGAATAAGAGGTCGGATGACCATATGGAAATCGCAGCGGCTTCAAAGATTCTCGACGAAGACCATTATGATATGAAAAAGGCTAAGGACAGGATCCTGGATTTTCTGGCCGTCAGCGCTCTACAGGAAAAACTGAAAGGCCCTATACTCTGTCTTTTGGGACCTCCCGGTACGGGAAAAACAAGCTTGGGACGCAGCGTAGCGAGGGCCATAGGCCGAAGTTTCGTGAGGATCAGCCTAGGAGGCGTCCGGGACGAGGCTGAAATCCGCGGACACAGGAAAACTTACGTCGGTGCGCTTCCTGGAAGGATTATCCAGGGTATGAAGAGGGCGGGTACCTCGAACCCTGTTTTTCTCCTTGATGAAATCGATAAACTGAGTTCTGATTATCGGGGCGACCCGAGCGCCGCATTGCTTGAGGTTCTCGACCCGGAACAGAATAAAAATTTTTCTGACCATTACCTTGAGGTTCCCTACGATCTCTCCGAGGTGCTTTTTATCACTACCGCCAACAGCATCCATACCCTGACACGGCCCCTCCTCGACCGCCTCGAAGTCATCGAGGTGCCTGGGTATACAAGCCTCGAAAAACTGAGGATAGCCCAGGATTTTTTAATCCCCAAACAGCGCATGGAAAATGGACTGGGTCAATTCGAAGTGAGTTTCGAGGATACCGCAGTCAAGGATATCGTCGATCTCTACACTTCTGAAAGCGGGGTGAGGGGATTGGAACGGAATATTGCCCAAGCCTTAAGAAAAACAGCCCGGAAAATTCTGGAAGACCACCCAGAACTGGGCCGGCGGGAAACCATTGTGGCCGAGGAGGTCGCCGAGACTCCTGTGCTTCCACCCATCGTTATCGACTCCAAAAGAATACGGGAAGCCCTCGGACAACCACTTCTCCGACCGGAGGCTCTGATGCCCGAACAGAGACCGGGTGTCGCAGCCGGGCTTGCCTGGACCGAAAGCGGAGGACGCGTCCTGCCTGTCGAGGTCACACTTTTCCCCGGAAAGGGCGAGCTTGTGCTGACGGGGAGCCTTGGCGATGTTATGAAGGAAAGTGCGAGGATTGCTTTAAGTTTTATCAAGTCGCACGCAGCACTTTTGGGAATCGAACCTTCGAAACTGGAAGGCCGGGATGTTCATATCCATTTCCCCGAAGGCGCCATCCCAAAAGACGGACCCAGCGCAGGGGTTGCGATGGCTAGCGCTCTTTGCTCTGCTATCAAGGAAATTCCGCTGCGTTCTGGGACAGCCATGACCGGCGAGATTACCCTGACCGGGAAAGTCCTCCCTATCGGCGGTCTCAAGGAGAAACTCCTTGCCGCCCACAGACAGAAACTGTACCAGGTGATTCTTCCTGCTGAAAACAAACCCCAGATGGAAGACATTCCCGCCGAAATAACCGATGATCTACATATACACTGGGTAAAGACAGCGGTCGAGGCTTTCGATATCCTATTTGAGGAGGAAGGCCATGACGAGTCCCATGCTGGGCCGGTCCCTGCTTAAACTGCATGATTTAAGCCACGTTGAACTCCGTTACCTTTTGGACCTGAGCCACGAAGTTAAGGCCCAGAGGAAGAGGCGCGAGGCCGCAAGCCGTTTCCACGGGTTGAGTCTGGGTATGCTCTTTGAAAAACCTTCCACCCGTACCCGTAGCGCCTTTGAGACGGCTTTTGGGGAAGAGGGGGGACACCCGAGTTTTTTGAGCCCCCGTGAAATTCAACTGGGAGCAAAAGAAACCATCGAAGATACAGCAAGGGTTCTCGGACGGATGTTTGACGGGCTGATGTTCCGCGGTTTTCAACAAAAATCCGTCGAAATCCTCGCCGAATACTCGGGCGTACCCGTTTACAACGGTCTGACCGACGATTTCCACCCCATGCAGGTTCTTGCCGACCTGATGACCATGGAGGAAAACTGGGGCGAACTCGTGGGGCGTAAACTGGTTTACGCCGGTGACGCACGCAATAATATGTCCAATACCTTGATTTTCGGTTGCGCCATGGCGGGAATCGAACTCGTCCTTGCCTGTCCGCCCGAACTGACCCCGGAATCACATTGGGTGGAGGAAAGTAAAAAATACCTAGTCAATTCCGGTAAACCCGTCCAGATCGTTCACGACATGGACAAGGCCCTCGAGGGTGCCGACGCCGTTTATACCGATGTTTGGGCGAGCATGGGTGAAGAGGATAAACTTTCTCAAAGAATAAAACTCCTCCAACCTTACCAGGTCGATGCACGTGCAATGGCAAAAACCGGGAAACCATCCACGATTTTCCTACACTGTTTGCCGGCAGTACGGGAGAATGAAGTCACTTCCGAGGTCCTGGAAGGGCCGAATAGCAGGGTTTGGGATCAAAGCGAGAACAGAAAACACACAACCAAGGCCGTTCTTTTAGCAACATTGCCCATTTTTGAAAAATCTACTTGATAGACTGGGCTTAGAGATTTATACTGCCTTAGGAGGTAGAAGGATGCGCCGTTTTATGGTTTTACTGCTGACCCTGGTCAGCTTAGGTGTTTTTGGCCAGGATGCTCCTGCGACCCGTCGTCCACAGAGGACCGAGTCCCCCTATTATAGCAAGACGGTTTTCATCAACCGTATCATCAGTACCCAACAAGGGTATAGGGTGCAATACTGGAATTCGCGTCTTCAACCCATTGTCGCCTACATCCCCATCGAGTGGTTTTCCCGTTCTAACCCCGATATCAGGACCGAAGACGGGAATTCCAAAGCCGAGCTTCTCCTTGGCGACGACGCCGCTTATCCTTATATGACAATTTACTGGAAGGACGGGAAGTTCCACCACGTCCGCCTCTACGTAAGACGGGATTATGGTGATCCGAGTTGGGGGGTTCTGCCTGGAGGTGTAAGTATAGCCGACCAGTTCGATCCCACCAAAGACCCTGAGTTTAAGTTTTGACGATTCCTGAAGAATTAGTAAACGCCCTTCAATCCGGGGGGCGTTTTCTTGTTTTAGGGCATAAAGAACCCGACGCAGATTGTATCGGTTCTCAGCTGGCAGCTTCAGAAATCATCAGGCATTTCGGCGGGACCGCAATACTGGCATCCCCCGGCCCTTTTCTCAGGCCCGAAGTTCAAACTTTTGAAACCCTCTTTCTCACAAATCCTGAAATGCGGCCTGCGGATATTCAGCATGTTCTGATACTCGATTGTTCCACTCCTGAAAGACTTGGAACCTGGGAAGTTGCTTCCCAACACGACTCTGTCCTGGTTGTCGACCACCATACAAGCGGAGACGATTTTGGCACCCAGAGGTATGTGGACGGTTCGGCACCCTCGTGTGCACTTCTTGTTTATCGATTGTTTAAGAAACTGGGATTTGAACCTTCCTACGACGCCGCAAAGGCGTTAATGTTGGGGAATTGCACCGACACGGGTTTTTTCCGGCATTTGGACGGCGGGCAGGAGGAAACCCTTCTGATGACGGCCGATCTTTCAAGACTGGGAGTGAGCCTTAAGGAAATTTTCCAAGTGATGAATAGCGGAAAGACCTCTGCGAATATCAGGCTTATGGGAAGGATCCTGGACCGGCACGAGCTCTGGCACCATGAAAAGGTTGTTTACTCTTGGGAGAATCTCAAGGACAGAACCGAGCTTCACGCCGACTCGAGGAGTTCTGATAATCTCTATCAGCTTTTTCTGGGCATGGACAGCGTTGAAGCTGTTATCCTTCTCAGGGAGGAGGAGGACGGGACTTGTATAGGAGGCCTTAGAAGCAGAACCCGGCTGGACTGCGGAGAGCTTGCCAAGAAGTTCAGCGGAGGCGGACACAAACGCGCTGCCGGCTTTCATTCAACCCTTAAACTTGAAGAGGTTCGAAAGATTCTCTTTGACGACCTGGACGTCTATTTCCACACCACGGAATAGATAGCTCCCTAATTTTATCCAAAGGCCCTTCGGGCGTTACGGGTCGCTATCTGAGTGTTGATTCAAGGTATGAAGCA
>DYOB01000322.1 GCA_020720765.1 Borreliella garinii | reverse complement strand
GGCTTCCATCGTCAGAACCGGTGAGGGCTTGCGTGACGATGCTTACAACATCGTCTGCAATCCCTTCTTTTGACTCCTCTGTGACCTGGCCCCACTGGGCTTTCAAGTCGAAGGGGAGCTCGATGACCTCGAAACCCTCGCGTTGTTCAGGGGTCAGGTTATGGCTGGTGCAGTTGAAAATTGTTCTCATTTTTGATTCTCCTTTTTGGAATTCCTTATTCGGCTGCCACTTGCTCTATGGCAGCCTTCTTTCCCGTTGCGAAGTAGCGTTTGAACGCTACCCACATTGGGTTGTATTCCTCCATCTGCTGTGGGAAATGGGCATACACCCAATCCCGGTCATAGTTCGCGAGCTGTTCCAGGTCTACTACGACCAGGACGGGGAATATCCCGTTCTGGTCGTAGTAGAGTTCCATTCCGTCAGGGACTACCCAACCGGAATGTTTTCCTTCCCTTGGGCAATATTCTGCCCCTCGTACTGCTTTTTCAGACAGCACACTTACGACGTTCAGGTCTACCATTTCATAGTAGCCTTGAGTATTCCAGAATTTTACTTTCATAATTATTTTATTCTCCTTCTTTTTTTTTGCAAGGCGTCATTGCCTCAATCCATCCTCTATGATTTATATATATATCATGATAATCATAATAGCAAGAGAATAATGCAATTATTTTCAAATAAAATAAAAAAAGGCGAACCCCCTTTTTACAGAAGATTCGCCTCGTAAAACCCTTTGTTATTCTTAACTAATTTGTAAGAGTCACCTTTGGGGCCAATGAAGAAATCAACAGCCTGGCACCACACAAAGACCTTTGCAATGCCTCTAAATCTTCACACGTTGGCTGAGTAAGAAAAAAATGATCCATCAATCTTTCCAAAACAGACAAAACGCCAACAACAGAAAAAATAACCTCATGCAAGTTTTGTTCATTTGTATTTTCGACACTGCTGGAAATTAAATTGTTATTCATAGTAAACCCCCATAAAAAAATATTCCAATAAAAGGTCCTCAATATGAGAACCAAAAATAACAAGCAAACGTACAACAATAAACATTAATTTTGTGTTAATATTCTGTTAAATTTACGCGGCCATCTTTCCAGGAACAGCGATAAGCCTATTGACAAAATACAACTGGCCTTTCCCTGTCACAGTCGTTGTTCTGGTAATCCGGATTGATCCATTCGGCTCGTTGATAGTCCTTTCCTTAACCTCAAACAAGCCCAGCTCCATTGCTCTCTGCGTCGGAGAGTTCCAATCTATACCCTTCCGCCTGATAAGATAGCCTTCAACCCTTAAATACTCAAACAGCCTGTTTGCGCCGATTTCAATACCATTTTGTTTTAACAGCTTGGCAAGATCACCAACCAGGATTGATGTGTGGGACGCTGAAACAGCATCGGCAAAGATAACCTTTGGCGCCTGCTCCTTGATCGTGTCTTGCAGGGCAATTACTTTCTCAGTATAGGTCAAAAGCAATCCGCGCATGGCGGCAGGGTCGGACAGGATACGGGAGGGGTCGAGGATAGGGGCGGACTTGGCTACCCGCTCGCACTCGATGAAATAGTCCCGGGCTTTATCGCCATTTGGTGTTTGTTCCGCCATGGCTACCTTCTTGGCGGTGTCAATGGTCAGTGCATAGTCTTTTCGATTGTGTCCACCTCTTCCGTTTTGCTTCATAACATCCTTAAGCAAAACATAGTCTTGATTCTCCATAAAAAATGGCGAATCAACAACCTTAGCCTTTATCCAATCAGCAAACTGTTGTTTGCTCTCCAGATTCTCCCAGAGGGTGCGAGCGTCAACGGCGTTTGTTTCCTGGTCGCCTATGATGTTTTTAATAACAGGAATTAAAGCGGTTGACGTATTTGTTGCGGTGTTTTCCATTTTCAAGCTC
>DYOB01000321.1 GCA_020720765.1 Borreliella garinii | reverse complement strand
CCGGTGACCGTGGTCACGGTATTGACATCATACCCGGATTCAAGATCGAGAGCGGACGGCGGTTCTTCATCTGACCCCCAGAAGGCCAGCGCTGGCAAAGGAAGAAAGAACAAGAGGAGCAGCAGGGCGAGAATGGTTGTTCCTGGAGATATGAAACGAGGGACGAGCCCCTTCATCGGGGTTAGCCCCAAAACCCTTTTTTTATTGATGGGATGCGTGAGCATGGGCGGGTTTGCGTTATGCATTCAGGCTGAGTCCACCACATATCTTTTAGCTGCGTTGTTCATGATGTCGGTCGTACTCAGTCATCGTCAGCGTTTCTTTCTGGTTTTGATTGACAATTCTTTCTCAAATTATCTGTTTTGTTGGGTAGCTACCTGGTGGAGTACGCTAAAGAAGGTATGGGGGTCCATTTTGGCTGCCCCGGCAATTTCCCGAATAGTTTGTTGCGGGTCGGCAGTGATCTTTTCCTTGGCCAGCCCTTGAACAATGAGGGCTGATTGGAGATTATACTCAGCGCAGATCTCCGCCAGGGTTTTGTTGCCGAATCCTGGCGTTGGCTCATCGGGAAACACGGCCCGCTTGATCTCACCGGCAGTTGAGGCCGGTTGGATGATGTCATACAGGGCTTTGGGGGTCAAGTGATAATCGGCGGCGATGGCGGCGACAGTCTGTTTTTCATCTGTGATAACAATTCCGGCCTTAACCAGCAGTGCATTGGCCATTGCCGGATCAATTTCCGCTTTTTTATAAAAAGATGACAGGGGAGAAAGCTCGGCATGGCCATAGGGTGGTTCTCCATATTTTTTTGATGCGGCCACCTTGAATGAATGTCCTAAGTCAACGACAGTGGACATGGGAGGAATCCGCCAATAGGTTCCCAGTCCGACTATCAGCGTTAAAGTCAGGGCCACATTGAAACTGGGGGTAAAGAGCCGGAAGCTCCTGGTCTTATTTCTCAGATAGGCCAGAACCGCGTTCCAGTTGTAGAAAAGGTGGACCAACCCGGCGACCAGGAAAAGAAAGCCGAGATTCAGGTGGAGTTCACCCCACTGGGTTTTGGTCAACCCCCATAGTTGCCAGTTGGCCCAGTACGCAACCCGACCTTCCGGAACAATATAGAGAATGATGCTGCTGAGGATACAAAAGAAAAAAGAAATCAGCATTGTTAAGGAGATGATCTTTCGGAGATTCATTGATGGTTCCCTGTTTTGTGAATGGAACAAGAATGGTTGTCTGCAACTTCAGGGCTTGGCAGGATGTATGCGTGCGCTGGGAAAGGAGCTGAATTGACATGGGAAATTTGAAGATAGCAATACGTGTCTCGACAGGCTCTGATCGGCCATGGGAGCGTTCTTATGCGTTGTGGGCTGCCTGGGCGTATATCGGCTAATTGTTCGTAACCAGTTGAGATAAGTAGTAGTATCATTGGCCTGTCGATCGGTCAATCCTAAATTGTCCACCTTTGCTCTCAGGTTTAGAGAAACTTTCAGCGTAAAATTACTTCCTTCGTTCATCAAAAAGGCCATTTCCCTCAGGAGAGACAAATAGCCGTTATGGTAAATGGGGCGTTCAGGAGTGCGCATCGGGGTTGTATACAAAGTTGCCCTGAAAAACGGCGGCGCCTACCGGATTTTTTCATTTGCCTCTTCTTCTTATTGAGATTTGAGTGTCGCTATTCTTCGATTAAGGCCGGTTTGCCGTCATGGTGAAACGTAGCTGTGAATAATTTTTGATTAAATTCTACGCGGAGGACGCTTTTGCCCTCCCCCGTGTAGAATTTGTTTTAACGACAGATGCCTTGAAAAATATGCTATGTCATCTGTTATTCGGTCGTTGTTGGGGCCGTACTCAATCTGCTTCCGTCACGCACTCCCTGGCCGTTATCAGGACGGGTGGTGGCGCC
>DYOB01000320.1 GCA_020720765.1 Borreliella garinii | reverse complement strand
TATATGCGGAACCTGGAAACCGGTGATTATAGGAACTTTATCACCGGTGATGACAGTTGCTATCTGAGTATTGATTTAAGGTTTGAAGTAGGTTCCAATATCTCCATATATCCACTATCTCCAAACCTATTTAAACCCAGGTATAACCCCGCATTCCAGCGCCCTCCCCGTTTTAACCACGGTCCCGATGAATGACCAAAGAACCAGGTTGTAGGCTACAACAGGTTCCAATATCTCCAAATAATCCATTATCTCCACCCAGTTGTAGTCCGAAAGTAGCCCGTTTACCGCTGGTTTAAAGCAACGGGTTGCAGATAAGTTGGTGGGAGCAGGGATTTTATCAGGAACATGATAAAATGCATATCTCCATTATCTCCAAACTTGTTGTAGCCCGCGATAAAACACAATTTGTAACCACAGTCCCTTCGTGTGTCACGGGTCGCTGGCGCGACGGCACGGCCCCGGTGCATTGCCTATTCCACCGCAAGGATAAAAAGATGCAAAGAAAAGTCGTCCACAGATTTCTCAGATTAACACAGATTTTGCTTTAATAATCTGTGAAATCGGCGGAATCTGTGGTTCCTTAACGATACACGGGCGGCTGTCGGTGCATCACTGCCCCGGCGCACTCCCAGGGGAGCAGGTTTGTGGGGAATTAACAGGTTACAATATCTCCATATTATCTATTATCCCCACCCAGTTGTAGTCCGAAAGTAGCCCGCTTGCCGTAGGTTTGAAGAAATGGGTTGCTGGTCAGGTGGTGGGAGCAGTGGTTTTTATCAGGAACATGATAAAATCCATATCTCCATTATTTCCATTCTATTTTACCTCGTGATAAAGCACAATTTTCAACCACGGACCCTTCGGGCGTCACGGGTCGCTGGCGCGACGGCACGGCCCCGGTGCATTGCCACTTAACTTGAAATGTCGCGATACAGTATTTTTTTGTGTGCTAACAGGTTACAATATCTCCATATATACCAATATCTCCACCATATTTGAGCTCCAGCTTCAGACCAAAATTTTCAACCACGGACCCTTCGGGCGTCATGGCCGCTATCTGAGTATTGTTTTAAGGTTTGAAGCAGGTTCCATTATCTCCATATATACAAATATCATCAACTTGGTTAGCCCCAGGGAAACCCCGCATTCCAGCGCCCTCCCCGTTTTAACCACGGTCCCGACGAATGACCAAAGAACCAGGTTGTAGGCTACAACAGGTTCCAATATCTCCAAATAATCCAATATCTCCACCCTGTTGTAGTCCGAAAGTAGCCCGCTTGCCGCAAGTTTGAAGCAATGGGTTGCTGGTCAGGTGGTGGGAGCAGGGGATTTTATCAAGAACATGATAAAATCCATATCTCTATTATCTCCAAACCTGTTGTAACTCGTGATAAAGCACAATTTTCAACCACGGGCCCTTCGGGCGTCACGGGGCGCTGGTGCGGCGGCGCGGCCCCGGCGCATTGCCTATTCCACCGCAAGGATAAAAAGATGCAAAGAAAAGTCGTCCACAGATTTCTCAGATTAACACAGATTTTGCTTTAATAATCTGTGAAATCGGCGGAATCTGTGGTTCCTTAACGATACACGGGCGGCTGTCGGTGCATCACGGCCCCGGCGCACTCCCAGGGGAGCATGTTTGTGGGGAGTAAAAAGGTTTCAATATCTCCAAATAATCCATTATCTCCACCCAGTTGTAGTCCGAAAGTAGCCCCCTTGCCGCAGGTTTGAAGAAATGGGTCGCTGGTCAGGTGGTGGGAGCAGGGATTTTATCAGGAACATGATAAAATGCATATCTCCATTATCTCCACCCTGTTGTAGTTCGTGATAAAGCCACATTTTCAACCACAGGCCCTTCGGGCGTTACGGGTCGCTATCTGAGTGTTGATTCAAGGTATGAAGCA
>DYOB01000086.1 GCA_020720765.1 Borreliella garinii | reverse complement strand
CAAATTCTTTTAAAAAAATATTCCGCCATTCCTCAAATGGAGAATGACGGAATATAGCCAGAAACAAGGTCTTATTTTTAAGCCGCAGCATAAATGGCAACCAAAGTTACATCGTCATCCTGCTTTGAGCCATCCTGGTAGTTGATCAATGTTCCAAGCAGATTGTCGCAGACCTGTTGCGCAGAGACGTTGGACAGGGTACTTAAAGTTGTTTTGATGCGTTCCAACCCAAAAGATTCTCCATGTGTGCCGCGGCAATCGGTCATGCCGTCTGTATATAAAAGCAATGTGGAGCCGGGAGACAATGCGATCGCGCGCTCATCCAGCGTAACCGTATCCCAAAGTCCAAGCGCCATGCCCGGGCTGTGCGGGATACGCTCAACCGTTCCATCAGGATGCAGGAGCAATGGCGTCTCATGGCCTGCGCGCGCATAACTAAACAGGCGGGTTTTCAAGTCGAGGATGCCATATAACACGGTAACGAATTGAGTGGATTTTTGCAAGCGGGTTATGTGACGATTGACCAGTTGAAGCACTTCGCCAGCGGTCGTGCCGATATCAGCTTCAGCCATAATCAATGCGTGAGCGCGCGCCATGAAGATGGCAGAAGGCACGCCTTTATCAGCCACATCGCCGATCAACACACCCACCTTCTCATCGTTGAGAAGAAAAATATCGTATAGATCGCCGCCGACCTGGCGCGCGGGCAGGATGCGCGCGCCGAAGCCAAATTCACCCAGCGCGGGCAATTCATCGGGCAAAATACTTAATTGAATATCCGCTGCAACCCGCAATTCCTGCTCGAGACGTTCCTTTTCGATCAACTGCGCCTGCGCGGCTTTGAGCTCGTCGTAAGCGGTTTGAAGTTGCCTGTTCTTCTCGGTAAGGTCGCGGAAAGTTTGGGTGTTGGCCGCATCCAGCCGTTGACTGAGAACACGCACCATGGAATGAGATAGTTGAGGGTATTTTTTAGTCAGATCCAAAAATTGGAGACGGCTCATGGAAAGCAAGGTGGCGTCTCCACGCGCGCGCACGCTTGCCGTGCGATGTCCGCCGGGCATAATGAGGCTCATTTCGCCAAAATACTCCCCCATACGCAGCACATTGAGCAACATCTCTTCATTTTTCCCCTCAGCCATCAAAACTTCAAATTCACCCCGCATCACTACATAAAAATGTTCGCCGAGATCGCCTTCATAAAAAAGGATATCGCGGTCTTTCATTTCTTTCACATCCAGCGCTGTAAGAATGTGATCCAGTTCGTTTTCAGGGAGGTCGGCGAATAAGGGGATTTTCGAGAGCAGGTTAGTGGTCATATTAAACTACTTGTGGGTCAGGTCCATGGTTTCTTTTCCAGCCAACTTATCCTGAATGCGCTGTGTAACGAGGTCCAGGTGACCGGGCTGGTTGACATAATCAAGGTCGTCTGTCTGAATGGTCAAGACAGGGCAAAGGTCGAAGGCGCCAAGCCATTCGTCGTAAAAGGAATCGAGCAAGTTAAGATAATCGGGCGAAATGCCCGTTTCCATGTTACGCGCGCGCCTGCGGATGCGCTCCATAAGAACTGGCACAGGCGCCCTGAGATAGATCAACAAGTCGGGACGGGGCAGACCATTGATAACAACTTCAAACAAACGACGATAGGCAAGGTAATCGCGCTCGCCTAAATTCCCCATGTGATGCAAGGCGCGGGCAAAGATATGGGCATCTTCATAAATACTTCTGTCAAGAATGGCGGAACGGGCGTCACGTGACGCTTCAAGGTATTGGTCTGCGCGATGCCCGAGGAAGAAAACCTGCAGGTGAAATGACCAGGCACGCATGTCGGAATAAAAATCAGAGAGGTAGGGATTATCGGACACTGACTCGTAGCCTGTCCACCACCCAAGGCGGACGCCGATCCGCTCGGTGAGGGTTGTCTTTCCGACACCAATGTTCCCAGCCACAAAAACCAAATGTTTCGCCATAGATGTTTTGTATTTTATCATGGTAAAGGTTTGCGGATATAATTCGAAAAAGGATAATCAATCACACATAAAAATACGCGGCGCGTCCGGCTGGACTATATTTATCTTTGGAATACCCGCCTTTCTACTTGGACTGACAGGCTTGATCCGCCCCGAAATTCTGCTTTCCATTCTTGGATTTGAAGTTGTGGAACGCGCTCAACGCGCCGCCAGCGATTACACGATCGTCTTTATGACGGCATCCTCAATGGACTCTTTCAACATGGGCGTTTATTATGCGCTTGCGGCTTTCAACGATGTAAAAGCCTTTTATCGTTGGACTGCGCCCTTCCGCGTAATCACATTTGCGGTTTTTACAACAATTGTAATAACGGGCATTGCGCCCAAACCTTTTTTTGGCAGTACCGCATAACTTGCTATGAACAATGCCTTTGCCGCTAATTTCGCGGATTTCCGCTGATTTTTTAGTTCGATTCGCGTGAATTAGCGGAATTTGCGGCTGAGGTTTGGGTACGAACGATAGTCCAATAGCAAGTTATGCTCCATTGCCAAAAATGGTAAATCTTTCACCAGGGTGTTCGGGTGAATATTTTATTATTCAGTTATTGTGAAACATCACATTGAAAACAAATTGACGCGGCTGTTATTCTTCCAGCTGCGTTTTTTGAAAATTGCAGTGAGGCGAGGCTGTTCGTCATGGATCCAAGGTCCACCAATTGGGATATTTCTTCATTGGTTAATCCGCGATTACTGGCTCCCATAACCACCATATCCCCAGGAACAAGGCGAGTTGGCGAAATAAATTCCCCTGAAACATGATGAATTTCGGGGTGATTATCGCCAAAATACCACCCTTCTGAAATATGCGGCGAACACGGGGCATACCCTTCCGTGGAATAAATATAGACTCGTTGTTCATGTTTTACAATGGCGCCAATATGAGCGCAAACAGAATAATCATCATTTACATATTCATTAATGACTTGCGGGTCTTTGGACATTTTTTTGAGTGAATTAAGATTCGCCCTGGTTATTTGGAAAATCAACACAAGAAAGAAAAGTAATGCCAGGGTTCTGACTGCAAACCGGCTGATTTTCCGCATATTGATATTAACCTGCCTGTAATATATCGGGGGAAATTCCTTTCCCTCATTTGTATTTACCCGAATTATGTAGGATGCCGATGACGTATTTTGTTCAACCAAAACAAACCTGGGAAAAAACAGGACAACCTCTTTTCCGAATTCAAATTTTCCCATCCATTGTATTATTTTTTGATAAACCTTTTCCAAAAAAATACCAGACATGACCAGAAGCATTGGAAAAGTTGGCGACATACGCCCAATGTTCAGGTTATTGGCAAAAAAACTTGCGCTAACAATTGTAAGAAAAACATTTACCGCCAAAACCCTGGGAAGCCCATTTCCCATGAAAAACAGGCTAAATAAAAACCCAATTCCAAATAACCAGCCAACCGGTGGAAGCAAGACCGGCTCACCGACTGGCGTATAGAATACGCTTAGTTCAGCTAGCCAGCCTGTCAATCCTCGAACCTGATTTATTAATTGAAACAGGCTTGTTTCAGGAAAAATCGTTGATCTTTCAACATCATGACGAAAAAAAGCCTCAAAAAGCTCAGAGGCGACTGGATAACGAATCGTTTGTACAAAAGTAGGTAATGCCACCAAAATAAGAGGAACAACAAAAGAGAAAAGGTTGAACCATGCGGATGACCCTGCATCATTCTCTCCAGCCTTGCTTTTATAAACGCATTTCAAAAATAACCAGATGGCAATTACCACGATGTACATGCGATATGAGGTATATTCAAACATTAAAATTCCGGCACAAATTCCAGCTGCGGCAAGCCAAAAGGACTGGTTTGTTTTTGAATTTTCAGACTTGATAACAAATAAAAGGGAGGCCGTTAAGATTGAAATACCGGTAAATAATTCATCCGCGACACCGGATGCTATAACAAGGAAACGCATGGTGGCAGCGATAAATACGACCAACAGAATTGGCATCCAGCTTACCTTAAGACTCCGCAAGGAAAAGACCAATAAAATCAAACTGATCATCCCCATGATTTGAAAAGGAAATCTTAACGAAGACAGGATTAGCCCCGAACCAGTGATCAGCCCCAAAGCCCCAATAAGGTTGGTAAATCGGAATCCAACTGGGATATCCCCGGTAAAAAGAATTCGATAAGCAGCAGCGCCGGTTTCCAATTCCTCAAAACCCGTTTGATTTACAGGTGGAAAAATGGAATAGGAATAATAACGAAGAACAAGCGCAACAAGAACAAACAACCAGACCGGATGAATCCTGATTTGATTGAATTTAATCTGCGATAAAGTTGGGATTATATTCCTAGAAGTAATCATCAGCCAGATGAAGGCTAGTAGAAAACATAATCCCAATGTTGAAAATGTACTACTATTCAAAGTAGACTGGACATATATGTAGTACGCCTCTCCTGCCATGAGAAGGAATCCGCTTAAATACAGCAGCCATCTCATACGACGGAATGGATAAAAACCTTCCCCTCTTTTTTTGTCTTTTGGGGATAGCAATAGGGAATCAAACTGAACTGACATGGCGGAACTTAATGCTTGCCCTGGCGCTGAGGTTTGAAGATTTATTTTCGAATCCTGTCCCACAGGCTGAGACGCAGTTTCCGAAAAAACTGGAGTTTTCTCCGTTGTTGGATCAGGAATTATTTTGCTTTTGGTAACACTGACAAACGGTATGATGCGCCGCAATGCTGCTGGATTAATTCCAAAAATTTTACCAATCCTGTTTGTAAACCGGAGTAAACCCTTCAACTTTTTTGCCGGCGCATCCATGTCAATGGTATTTTTATCATTGGGCGAAACATTTTTGTTGGTCATAAATAAATACCTTGATGTAAATTTCAAACGCGCTGGACCATGCAGGAATTTTGCGCATACGTTTAAAAAGTAGAAAACAAAATTGCCTTGCAACAAATAGATACAGAGTTTTTTTATGGAAGGAAAAGAACTTCCTGCGGGATGCTTTCCCGCTCAGAATCTGGGGGAGTCCAATAGAGATTGACATGAGTATATCCAGTAAGCGCCGCATAACGAAGGCGAAGCAGGTGAAACCCTGGAGACAGATATATCTCGCCTTCATTATACGCGCTTGTAATTTGCCTGTTATCAATGAACAATTCAGCCTCGTCAATAGCCTCCAACCCAAAGCGATAACTTCCCTCTTTGGTAATATTTATCCTGCCAACCCATTCCGCTGTGAAAGGTACCGGCAAAGGTTGTTCCTGGTAAAAGAAGTGAATCCATGGATCGATCTTGATAAAAGCGGGAGGGGCCAGCCAGTCTCCGTTTGCATAGTAGTATCCCAGCAAACCATTATTGTTGATGGGGGGCAGCAAAAGGTGTGAAGAAGGCGCCAGCGTCTGTTCCTCTCCAGGTGGCTGCCAGTCCAATTCAAAATGACCTTCCTTTCCCTGCGTCTTTAGGATTAATTCATGGCTTCCTTCAGCCAGCTCAATCTCAACAGCCTGGACTCCCTCCCGTTCATCTATAAGGGGAATTTGAACATCGTCCAGGTATAGTTCTGCGGAAGATGGGGAGAAAAGTGTCAGACGGTAAATCCCATAATGCTCAACGAATAGCATACCCTGCCATTTCACCCCAAACGGAAACTGCGCGGGATCCCCGTCCTTCCAATCTGTATTGATTGTTTTCTCAGTTGTAACAAGGATAGGCGGCTCCGACCAGTTTGCATTGCGATAATAGCTGACAGTGATACCCTGGGACGCTTCAATATCTGACGGTTTAAGGATAATTTGATACAGGGCTGTATCTCCATCCGGAGTCTTATATTCCTTAAAATCCGCATTGGGATAGTAATGCCGGGCTTGAAGGAAAAATGGCTTTCGATCCCGATCAACAAAGAATACCATTGTCTTCTTTCCATCACTCAAAATGGGAAGGGAGTCATAAGTCTGCAGCAGGTGGTATTCCTTTGTTTCCGGCGCAAGAAATTGTATGGTGGGGGCATTGGAATACAATATACTAACATATGGGTCAACTTGCGGGCCTAGTTCAGCCAGCGCTTTTCCAACAATTGTTTCCGGGGTGGAAAAAACGAACCAGGAATCAAAACGTCTTGATTGAAGATCAAAATAAACATGGTAATTAATATAACCCGCCATGCCCAGGACTAATATAAGCGGGAGAATGAACACGGCAAGGGAACGCTTCCCGGAAAATCGTTCCCATTCCTGCCATAAAGCATGAATAGGAACCACGCATAATAGATAGGCAGGCGGCAAACTGCCGATTGCCCTCAAGGTTTGAGGGGATTCAAAATCCAGCGAAAATATGCCCGGCATAAGCATGATCAACAACCAGGCAATGAGCAAAAAAGACCCGGGCTGGCGAATCCGCCACAAACTGAGAGCCACCCCCAGAACCATGAAAGCGCCGCTAATGGGATCCAGCATGGCTTCCCCGGCAAGATTATGGCGTCCGTTATTATCCCCGCGATAGTTGAACATAAGGAGGTGTTCACGGGTTGTTTTAGCGATAGCCTTCCATCCTTCCTGTGTGGTTTTTCCTGTAAAAATGGAAGTGACACTTAGCCGGTCATCGAAAGAATCGGGTTGGCGAATGGCAAATTGCGAATAGGGAACCGAAATAACGAAAAAACCCAGCCCTAAAAAGAGAAAACCACGCCAGGATGAAAAGAGCAAGTCATGTCTATGAAGCCATAAAAACAACAAGAAAGCGCCGATCACAATGGGAAAGAAAAATAAGGGGGTATAAAAGCATAATCCCAAGCCAAGGGATAATCCCGCAAGGGTGTAATGCAGCAGACTCTGTTTCCGCAATGCCAGCAAGAGAAGCACAGCCGACAGGATTTCAAAAAACGGCACAGTGACCCCATGCATCCCAATGCGGCTCCAATTAACATCCCAGCGGGATATTGCGAGAAAAAAAGCCAGCGCCAAGCCTATCCGGCGATTGAACAGTTCATTCCCAAGGAAAAAGGATGCGACAACAGTCGCCATACCAAAAGCAACGCTAACCGCCCGGATTGTAAGGGCTGAAACACCCAAAATTCGAAAAGAGAAAGCGATCAAATAAAGAAAATGCGCGGGAAGATTGGTTGATTTTACAAATACAGGTAAATAATCCGACTGATTCAATATGGACAGGGCGCTTAATCCATTATCCGCCTCGTCATACCAGAGTCCGAATGGAATTTGGTCAAAACGGTATAACCTCATAAAAGCGGCAATTACCAGGATGGCAAGGAAACTCCCCAGCTCCAGCAAATTCCACTTTTTATTATTTGATTGATTCTCCAAACTCCCTGTGGATGTTTTGAATTTATTGATCCGAAAACTGGAGAAAATCAACAAGCCAATACTGAGGAGATGCAGTATCCAGGGATAGTAAGCAGGAACATCTTCTCCAAACAGCCAGAATGCCAGACATGCAAATAAAATGGCCGTTCCAAATATGGTTTTGTTCCAAAAGGACCAGTTCAGATTGAACGGCTGCGGTCCCCATGACTCTGTAGTCAACCAGATTCCTGGTCCCGATTGGTTCCGAAAAACAACAACAAAAAACAACACCGAAAGTCCGATGAATATTGCCCCAATTAATAGTTCATCCGCTTGCAGCAAAAACTGTCCCGCCACTCCAAAAACCAGGACGCCCAAAATCAACAGCCAGCGGGGCGCGCGGTCTTCGGGCTCAGTTGGGCGTTCCATCTCTTCCCTGTGAACCACATCCGTTTTTTCCTCCTGCTTTGGTTCAGGCAATTGGGAATCGCTAAATGTTTCCTGCCTCGATCTTGATCTTGAAGTTTTTTGAAAAAAATAGTAAATGATGGATACCAGCGAAACCAGAAATAAAACAAAACTGGTAACAAGCCAGAGCGGCAAATTTTCCCGGGAGGGCATTTTATCGGCAGTGGATTTCATTTCTTCGTTTGTTGAGTTTTGTTCCATACCAAGTCACTCCGTAATTTACTAACTGATGTTACGCGCCGTCCCGAAGGTTTGGATGAAAAACAAGTTTGATTTACGGCAACCTTCGGGACGTTCTGCGTAAGGTGAGTTACTAAATAATCCCAAGAAGATACCAAAGTTTCCTTCGCAAAAAGAAACATGGCTTGTAAATTTTACGCCCAATTTCCCATTTTCACGAACAGGTAATGGTGGATGATAACCGCCTGCCGTCAAAAACCAGGAATTTCATTCACTGGCATCAGTGGAGACCAGGAGGCTCAACCCCAACCAAATAGAATGTCAATGTGTAATCATGATTGGTCAATTTCTGCACAATCCCATTGGGCCAGAGGGAACGGATCGCATCCAAACGACCTATGTTTTCGGGTGAGATAGCCCACACCAGGGATGAACCTGCGCATTTTTCCAGGTCGGCATCCGGCGCGTCTGGTTCGATATCCACAAGTTTGCGGGGCCAAATCATAAAAGTTGTTGTCCCATGTTCGCTAAACTTAAATTCATTGAATATGCCACATGCAGTGACATCCAATGGCAGGCGGCTTATATATCGTCCTGCCACCGTTGGCGGTGTGGCGTTATCCTTTACCACCTGGTAATATTCATTCCAATTTAGATAGCCAACAGTTACAAGAAAGACCGCCATTAAAGCGGCAACGAATGTGAATGCTTGCGCGCCGAAGGTTTTTCTCCCAAGTTCGAAGAGTTGATCCAGAACCACCGCCGCCAGAAAAGCCGCCGCCGGTATAATGCCAACAAGGCGGGGACCAAAAGGCGGATCAATGGTAAGGACGCTTCCCAATACAAGCATCAGCGCCAGCCAGATAAGCATAAAAGCCATACCGGCATCTTTCCATCTTCGCAGGGCAAATCCCAGCCCCAAGGCAATCAGAGGTGAGATCAAAGAACTGAACATCGGATGGGGATAGCCAAACTGTCCGCTGGTATCGTTTGTATGATTAAACATCAACAATGAGCGTTTGATCTGGATCAGCAGGACAACCCACACCGAGTTTGTATTGTATCCATAAAACAGGTGTTTTAGCGCGTCAGGTGAGAAGATAAAAACCCCCCGCGCTCGTCCAACATAATCATCCCAATATATCAAATGAGAAACCAGGGCGGGTCCCATGGCAACCAAAGCGCCGACAACCACCCAGTGCAAACTGCGCCTGTTCTGGATAATCCAATCTCGCCGAAAGAAAAAGGCATATATCATAAAAAAGCCGATAATAAAAACCAACGCCCGCCCGGAGAAATACATTTGCATGCTGATGCCCAGGAAGACTCCAGCCAACCCAAAAGACGGCGCGCGCCGGGCTTTTAATCCGTCTATCAAAAAGAACAGCGCAAAAACCCCAAAAGTCCATGGATCCATATTTTCCACGATGCGCGAAAAATGAATATGAGTGATGTTAATGGCTGTCAAAACTGTGGTTAGCGCGGCAAGCCGATGGCTGTTAAACAACCTCCAGATAAATAAATAGACTGCAAAAAGATTGAGCATCCCGCCCAGCACGGCTGTCATCTGAAGTCCAAAGATATTATTTCCAAAAACAGCCATTGAAAAAGCGGCGGGCAAAAATCCCATTAATGGGATCCCATAAAAGCCATAACCAAAAATGTCTTTTTCAACACCCAAAAGATAATTTCTAGCTATCCATCCATGCTCAGCCATGTCCCCGTGAAAATCATCGGGGATGATGGAAACCTTGTAAAAGCGAAGCCAGAAAGCCGCCCCAAGAATAAGCGCCAGAACAAGCCAGTGATACCACTGGAAACCGGGCGATTCTTCGGCTTCGGGGTGAGAATTTGTACGGGTAAGTTGGGAAAGGATAAAAAATATCAAACCAGCCGCCCAAAGTCCGCGAATAAGGGCATTCTCGCCGATGACTGCAAAAAGCAAAATGGATATCAAATAAAGTCCAATGCTTGCAGGCGCGAGAAAAGAACGAATAAAATGATGATATTTTCCGACTGAAACAACAGGCAGATTGATCACTGAGGTAATCGAAGGCATGGCAGGAGCGGCAAGGGACCAAGTCAACATACATGCCAGATAAATTCCCGTCCCAAGCCACAATCGGCTGGCTTCGGGCATGGCTTGCAACCATGCAAAGTTGCGCAGTACACCTGTCCCTTTTGTAGAATCAAAAACACCCTGGGCAACATAGGCAATCACAAGCGCCAATAACACGCCAGCCGCGGAAAGGGCAATCTTTTTTGTTGTTTCCGGCGTCAGTTCAAGGCGCGACCCCGTATCGAGTGATTCAAACCACTTTGCGAAAGGGCTTGTTTTTTGTTCAGGCTGCTCAATGTCTGTAATTGGCGCATCAAAAACAGGTTTATTTTTTATGATATCCAATCCGCGCGCCGGCTGATCATCCGCCTGCTTTGGCTCAAGCGGATGGGGATCACTAAAATTTTCCCGCCGCGGTTTTGGATTCGCGCGCTTCAGAAAAAAATAGTAAATAAAGGATACCAATGAAACCATGGACAAAACAAAACTGGCGACCAGCCAGAATGGAAACTTGGACGGAAGTGATGTTTTATCAACATGGGGTTTTACTTTTTCGGTTGTTGTTTTCCTGTTCATACTGGGCTGCTCCATAGCTGACCATAATTTATTGTAAAGGTAGCGGCGGGATTTGATATTTCATCAAAATCAAACGCCCAAAAAAATATTTTCCGGAAATATGCCCTTGTGGATAAAGGGGTTTAAGGGAATCCAGTTCGCCAGCATGATTCAAGGTAGCCAACACAGTGATTCCTTCCCCATCCTTCACCAACGGGGGAAGATCATCAATGTCCTTTATATCCGTCGCCTTACCTTCTCCTGCGAGAAACCGAATAGTCCCATGCCCCACGTAGATTTCCCCGTCTCCCAATAAATATACATGATTCATCGGGGCATCCGAAATAATTTCCTTCGTAATATCCATTAGCACCATATGCA
>DYOB01000085.1 GCA_020720765.1 Borreliella garinii | reverse complement strand
ATTTTGAATGAATAATACTTGCAGAGTTGCTATTTTGAGAAATGGCGAAACACTGGAAGATGCTGCAGAAATTTCCCAGCATCTTGAGGCTGCGCTCTAAAAGGAGCTCGGGCTTTTGGATATTATCCCGGAATTGATGGAATTTGTTTTCTATAGCCAAATGGATGGTGTACTCAGTATTATTCAGTATGTTATAGAGTTCTTCGACATCCACATCCTCTACCGCCCGGTGGAAAACACTATGCCCGGAGCGCAGTACCACTACCTCGTCGCAAAGTTCAAAAATTTGGTTTGGGTTGTCGGGTACAAACAGAATCCCTTTTCCCTGGTTCTTTTTGACTCTCAATTCGTCGAAGAATACTCTTATGGTTTCCAACGATAAGTTAGCGGTTACATCCTGGATGAGGATATAGTCTGAATTTTCTACAAGGCTTTTAACAATAGCCAGTTTGCTTTGATCTTCTAAAGTCAAGTCGCCTGCCATTGAATAAACACTTTCATCAAACCCGAAACGGTCTAAAAGAGGACGGACTAAGGCCATACTGCGCCTGGTGCTGATACGGCTTAGAACCTTCCCTTTCCCGGACACTTCCAAAGATAATATAAGATTATCGAGAATCGAGAGGTTAGGTAATATCCTCAGAATACCCGGTGTCAAACTGATGCCAAAACGATGATGCCCTTCGTTCCGAAGAGGGAGTTTTATTTCATCCAGCCAGACATTTCCCTCAAATATCTTGTCGTGGCCCGATAAGATTTTCAGGAGATTCGAAGTTTCCTTATGTTCCAGGCTGGTAATCCCGACAATGGTCCCGGGTTTTATATTGATGGTAACATCCTCCAGCAAGGATGTTACTCCGGTTCTTTTTGTGATGTTTTTTCCTGATAACATTGTATATATCCTTACGTATAGCCCCTGGATGACAGGGGCATTTTAGAGTTAGATTTTTGTGATTACTTTGAGCCTTTTCTCGTTCTCACGTCGAAGTATACTGCGAGCATCAGTACCAATCCGCGAACGATGTATTGAAGGGCCTGGTCTGTTCCCATCAGGTTCATGCCGTTCATCAACGACATGTAAACTAAAGCGCCAATGATTGAAGAGCTGATTTTACCTACTCCGCCAGAGGCTGAAACACCGCCGATATAGGCCGCGGCGATAGCATCAAGTTCAAAAAGTGTACCAGCCTGCGGAGAAGCCGAACGCAGGCGGGAGGCAAAGAGTATGCCAGAAAGCGCGGCAAGAAAACCCATGGAGCCGAACACGATGGTCGTAATCTTTTTAACAGAAATACCCGACAGTTCTGCTGCTTCGGGGTTTCCGCCAACCGCGTAGATATGCCTTCCCAGGACGGTGCTTTCAGAAATATAACTGTAAACCAGCATCACAATAATCATGATCACAAAGGTCCATGAGAGCCCCTTTGAACCCGCCATAACCCAAATGATAAGGCCTAAGGTGATAGTGGTTGTTACAGCTTTCAGCACCCAGAATCTGACACTGAGAACTTCAAACCCGTATTTCACCCGATTGACACGCTGGCGCCAATTGTTAAAGAGCATGAAGACTATAAAAAGAATTCCGATGATCCAGGTAAGTTTGTGGGTGCCGGGAAAGAACGCTGTATCTTTCGGAAATAAATCCGGTATATAACCGTTTCCGAGGGCGTTAAAAAAATCGTTGTTGATGACGATGGTGCCGGTACTGCCCGTCACCATAAGCAGGGCTCCGCGGAAAATCAGCCAACCTGCCAGAGTCGCAACGAAGGAGGGTATTCCTAAGCGCGAAACGAGCACTCCGCTTAAAATTCCGCTGGCAGTCCCGACGGCTAAAGCAAAGGGGATGGAAATGAAAATTGGCCAATGCCAAATTTCAAGGGATACCGCGGCGACAGCTCCGACAAAGCCCGCCAGGAATCCTACCGATAAATCAATCTGCCGAATCACGATAACCAAAGTCATTCCCACTGCCAGGACAGCGATGTAACCTGTTTGATTGAGAAGGTCCGCGATGTTTTTAGAAGATAAGAAGGCACCATTCGTAAAAATTGAGAACATCACCATGATAAAACCCAAAGCGATAAACATAGCATAATTTCTTATGTTGGCCCCAAACGATTTTATTAAATCCTTAGTCTGCATTTTTTCCTCCTTTAAGATGTAGCCATTTCCATAATGCGTTCTTGAGTGGCTTCCGAGCGAGGAAGCTCTCCTGTAATTCTCCCTGATGAAACCACGTAGACACGGTCGCTCATTCCCAGAACTTCGGGCAATTCGGAGGAAATCATAATGATGCTCATACCCTCGGAAACGAGTTTGTTCATGATCGTATAGATTTCAAACTTAGCCCCCACGTCGATACCGCGCGTAGGTTCATCAAGGATAAGCACATCCGGCCGGATAAAAATCCACTTGGCGATGGAAACCTTCTGCTGGTTGCCTCCGGAAAGGTTCATGGTCAATTGGTCCACGCTCGGTGTTTTTATATTCAAGCTCTCACAGTATTCTTTGGCAATTTTTATTTCTCTATTTTTATCCACAATCCCGTAACTGGAAATTTCTTTTAAATGGGCGAGTGTGATATTCTGTTTAACGTCGTTAATAAGGATAAGGCCATTCTTTTTCCTATCCTCGGAGGCATAGGCTATCCCGCTGGTAATGGCTTGGGAGGGATTCTGACACCTGGCAGCATTCCCTTTCAGTTTGACTTCCCCCTGGAGACGATAGCCTGCGGCATTGCCGAATATACTTTTTGCGATTTCAGTACGGCCCGAACCCATCAGTCCGGCTAAGCCGATGATTTCACCCTTGTTGAGAAAAAAGGATATGTCTTTTATAACTTCACGGCCCAGAACGGGATCATAGGCGGATAGATGGGAAACTTCGAGAACACGCAGGTTCTGGGGTCGTGCTTCCCTTCGTGGGTAGATTTCTGTGATTTCACGTCCCACCATGTGTTTGATCATGGAGTTCTGGGTGACCTCGCCCTTGGAAGCGTTTAAGGTTGCTACAGTAGAACCGTCCCTGAGCACCGTGACGGTATCTGCAATTCGAAGGACTTCTTTTAATTTATGCGTAATAAGGATCGATGTTACGCCTTGTTTTTTCAATGTTAAAATAAGGTCGAGAAGATTGTCGCAATCATCCTCGTTTAATGCGGCGGTTGGTTCGTCAAGAATTAAGAGTTTGACATTTTTAGAAAGGGCTTTAGCAATTTCAACAAGCTGCTGCTGTCCAACACCTAAGTGTTTGACTTTAATATCCGGGTCGACCTTTAACCGTACTTTTTGTAAAATTTCCCTTGCGTTTTTTATGGCCAGGTTCCAATCTACGGATATTCCGCGCTTTGGCTCGTTTCCTAAATAAATATTTTCATAAATACTCATTTCAGGTACCAGCGCTAGCTCCTGGTAAATTATGGCGATACCGGCTTTTTTGCTGTCGGCAATTCCCCGGAAAGTCTGGAGGCTTCCGTTAAAAAGAATTTCGCCGTCGTACGAACCGTGAGGGTAAACACCGGAAAGGATTTTCATCAGCGTCGACTTCCCTGCACCATTCTCGCCCACTAGACAATGGATTTCTCCCTCGGCAACGGTGAAGGAAACATCTCTTAATGCGCGCACTCCCGGAAATGATTTTGAGATGGAACGCATCTCAAGTATTGTTTTGTTCATAGTATGCCCTGTTTATTAAAATAAAAGGCGGTCCGGTTTGGGACCGCCTAACTTTAATTAAAAGTTTGTGAACTGATCGGCACTGTAGTAGCCGGAATCAACGATCGCGGCACGAACATTGTCCTTTGTCACTACAACGATATCCGAGGGTTTAGCAGGAACATCGATGGTACCGTTGTTATAGGACTTGGTAACATCGGGGGAAGTTCCGTTCAGGAAGGCCTTTGCGGCGGCGATGGCATCTGCAACAAGTGTCCGCACATCTTTCAAAACAGTCATAGACTGTTTGCCGTCAATGATATACTGGACAGAGGCTACTTCAGCGTCTTGACCGGTTATGTAGAATTTAGTGACAGCAGGGTCCGAAGCAAAAGCATCGGCAATAGCACGTGCTGTTCCATCGTTGGGTGCGCTGATGTAAACGGTGCCTTTCTGGGCAGCGCTTGCAACTGTGAGGTTAGCTTCGGCTTTATTCTTTGCATCGCTGAAGTTCCAGTTTGTGGTAACCTGGCCGATGATGGCGTTGAGGTCGTCACGGGTAAGGTTTGCTTTGTTCTTGCGAGCTTCGGCTTCGCTGGAGTTCACAATCACAAAAGTACCGTCGGCAATTTTCGGCTGGAGGGTGGACCAGGCGCCTTCCATGAAGATAAAGGCGTTATTGTCGGAAGCTGCTCCGGCGTAGAGGTACAGGTTGTTCCCCTTGGTTGTGCCGGCCATTTCTGACAAATATGTGCCCCAAGCTGCGCCAACTGCAAAGCTGTCGAAGGTTACATAATAGTCGACGGCGGAAGTGTTGGTAATAAGCCTGTCGTAAGAAATCACCTTAACTCCGGCTTCGTTGGCCAGTTGTGCTGCTGCTGCTGCGGCTGCTCCGTCGTGGGGACAGATTAAGAGAACTTTGATGCCTTTGGTTATCAGCGCCTCGACATTGGCCCTTTCCTTGGACGAATCACCCTGCGAGAACGCCACTTCAGCGGAAATGCCCGCGCTCGTCAACGCAGACTCAAACCTTGATTGATCTTGAAGCCAACGGGGCTCATCCTTGGTTGGGAGAACAATACCGACCTGTACGCTGGATTGAGCCGGTGTACAACCAGATAGGAAACCTGCTAATACCGCGGCCCCTGCTAAAACTTTCAGAATTTGTTTCATCAAATTCCTCCTTATATTTTCTACCGCCCTAACCAGGCAGTTAAGTCTTTTAATCGTTTCAGTGTGTACCACTTTTGGACTTCTGTCAGGAGGAATATTGCGTCGATTATGGGGAACTTTAACCTACTTGGAGATTTTAGCCTTTTCCGTATAGGACTTTTACCTAGAAGTGTTTTTTCAAAGTCCAGATTACCGGATATATCTATAGACATCCTGGGCCTTATGGTAGCCGTCGCTGATAACAGTTTCATCGAGAAGTTCCAATGTCACCAAGCGGGGCTGGAGGCCGACATAGGGAATTTCCAATCTACCGTCGAAAATGATATTTTCCACTTCAATCGGTTCTTTCCTAGCTAAGGCAACCGCATATCCAGCGGCAAGCGTAGCCAGTATCTTCACAGGTTTGTAGATGGTGGCGTATTGGGTCCTTTCTGCTATTCTTTGGCAAGCGGCCAGGTCTGCGTCCTGACCTACAACTTTTACCGACCCGGTCATTCGATTCTCACCTAGAACCCGAATGACAGCTTCGGCAAACATATCGTTACCGGCAAGGATTCCTGTAACATTGGGGTGTTCGGTCAATAAGGATTCCAATTCGGGAATCACTTCACCGCTGCTCCAAACCTTAGGTCGAATTTCACCGGCTATACGCAGACGCCCTGTTGAGACCAATGGTGAAATGATATCCGAAAACCCTTGGGCCAGTTGGGCGGAATTATCGTCGTTCGAGGCTCCGTTTACGATAATCCAATCCCCCTCCGGAACCGCTTCGGCCAAGGCCCCGGCCATAAGCCGGCCCACCTTGCGGTTATCGAAGGAAATATACAGGTCAGCTCCTGCTTCCCGTAATAATCTATCATAACCGATGACGGGTACTCTCTGTTCTTTAGCGTAAGCTATACTGTCCCTAAGTGAACGCCAATCGTTGGGGACCACGACAAGGACATTGACCCCCCGGTTGACGAGATTTCTGATCTGTTCATTTTGCTTTACCGGATCCTGTCCTGAGATTTCCAGGACCACCTCCGCTTTTAATTTCTCGGCAGCCTTTAAAAATGCTTCGACATCCCGGCTCCACCTTTCGACGACAAGTGAATCGAGGGAAAAACCAATCCGTACAACCTCGGTGTGCGGGGTGGGTGCTTGTCCGCAAGAGGCTGTTATGAAAAGTACAATAAGAGAAAGAAAACTATTCTTCATGATCGACTTCTTCAAGTTTTGTTTGAAAGGAAGAAGGAGTCAAGCCCAATCTTTTTCGAAAGAGGCGTGCAAAATAGTTCGGGTCTGTGTAGCCGACGCTTATCGAAACGCTTTTTACACTCGAACCCGGTTGAGAAAGAAGTTTACAGGCACGTTCAAGCCTGAAATCGATAAGATATTCTGAAAAGCCCTTACCAGTTTCCAAAACAAACAAACGTGAAAGACGTCCGGGGGAGATTCCTATCTGGTCAGCAACAGATTCAAGACTGATTTGTTTATCAAAGGTTTTTGAAACTGTTTCGATACCCTGGTAAACCGGTGGAGAATATCTTTTACGGACTTTGAGCTGTTCCAAAATCGGGCTCATCCTAATCTCCAAACGCCGTACCCATTCTTCCGTACGGGTTTCTTCGATGATATCTTTAAAATCCATAAGACCTACAGCTTCCTGGACGCTTATAACCCCTTCCAAAACCATCCTGCGGTAGAGGTTTCCTAAAAGGATAACCCAGCGGTATCTTCCCCAAGGGGGGACTAGTCCAAGATTCCTCCAGACCATCGCATCTTTTTTTAGCTCAGTCCTTAGGGCTTCGGACTTGTCAATTGTAGTACCATCCCAAAGTCTTTCCTCAAATTGGAAAAATCCCTCCCCTTCATCGGATACAACGAGTGCATCCTGGGCATCCTGGAGTTGTGAGTGCATAAGGGCATCGCACCAGCTTTCGTGGGCTCTTGCCCATTCAACAGGTTTTCCCCACCCAATCCTTGCTCCTCCAGAGTCAAATAGATTCGGGAAGGCTCCAAGAAGCGGATCGACAACCGAATGGATTTCCATGTCGCTTGTTTCTTTTAACGTGACGGGGAGGAGTATTAACGACCTGTCTCCTGCAAGAGGACCAAGCAGGGCTCTAGTCTTATAGTGGAGTGTTTGAGCCAAGCTGGTATATTCCGACTGAGCACCTTCGGATCTGAAAATAATCGCTCCTACCACCACTGATTCGGTATTGAGACCCAAAGTATCGAGGAGTTGGGTTCGCGTTTCTGAAAGATCTTCTCCCGTCATGATCGCAAAGCAGAGCGCTTTAGTTTGGAAAAGCCGTGTTTGTTCTTTCTGTTCCTGAATGCGCCATTCCTGGGATAAATTTGTAAGGTTCCCTATGACTTGAGAGGCTGCTTTTCTTAGGGCGGATACAACTTTTTCCCTTTCTATCGGTTTAACCAGATACTCCATTACCTGAAGGGAAACAGCTTCACGGGCTATGTCGAATCGCTCTGACGCTGTGATGAGGATAAAGATGGCGTTCTTATCTTTCAAGCGAATCGCCTTGAGCGTCTCAAGACCGGTTAATCCCGGCATCATGACATCCATAAGGACTACGGACGGATTGGTCTGCTCGAAGAGAAGTAACGATTCGGATCCGCTGGATGCCGTGGCGACGACTTCAAATTCTTCTTTGAGATCTTTACGGATGATGGTACGAAGGCCCTCGACGATGGGGCGCTCGTCGTCGACTATCATAACCCTGATCAATTTCTGCTCCTGATTAAAGGGAGAGTAATCTTCACGGCCAAGCCGCCTTCGGGAGATGCATCAAGTCCTACAGAGCCGGTTCCTGCAGTGACGATCCGTATACGGCGGATGACATTCCTTAGGCCTATGGAAGGTTCTTCGTCTTTTTCGAGCGAATCTTCCAAGAGCCTAGCCCTTTCTTCCTGAGTAAGTCCCTTTCCGTTGTCTTCTACTATCAATGTTACGTTTGAGTTTTCCGTATTATGCTGGGTGAACACCCGGATAACTCCGCCAGACTCCCTTTCATTTAGACCATGGTTGATGGCGTTTTCGATAAGAGGCTGGAGAATAAGAGCCGGAATCATAGCCTCCAGAGTATCGACCCCTATATCTATGATGAATATATACCGTTCGGAAAACCTAAGCTTCATAAGATTGACATAGCGGCGGACGCACTCGGCCTCTTCTTTAATGGCAACGAGCCTTGAAGGATTGCGCAACACGTATTTTAAAAATGCACCTAGGTTTTCAAGGAAATCTGCAGTATGGTCGGCGTTCTCCGACCAGGCTAATTGAAGCCCGGCGGAAAGTGTGTTGTAAAGAAAATGCGGGTTGATTTGGGTTTGAAGGGCTAGAAGTTCTGCCTCCTTCAACTGGTGCCGAGTGACGGCCCCTTTGAATTCTTCTTCGATAAGTCTTTTTTCAAGCTCAGCTTTTTTTCCCAACTCGAGAAAGGAACGTTGGACATTTTCCCGCATTGTTCTGAAAGCCTGGGCGGTGGTACGGATTTCGTCGGTAGGCTCGGAAAAATTATAGGCCGTATTATAATCCCCTTCCCCGATGGCTTGGGCAGCACGAGCAAGGTCGTGTAAAGGATCTGTGATCCGATAACTGAATTGAACCAAGAGAATAAAACCTAAAACAAATGCGGATAGAAGCATGGCCATATTCGTATAAATAGCACCGGGCAGTTGTAGGGAATACTGTGTAAAACTTTTAAGGTTTGCCTTCAAGTGGACAGCCTGTTGTCGTTCCTGAAGGATTTGAATCCTGCGAAGAAAGTCTTTTGCGTTTTCATAGAAAAATGTATAGCGTGCTACATCCCGTCCTCGTTTGGCCCCGACTGCTTCATCAGCCGCAGTAAGAAAACCGGTCAGCAGGGCCGCCACCCCCCGGTTTAAAAGTCCAGCTTCTGAAAAATCTGCCTTAGCTTCCAGGCGTTTGGAAACTTCCCTGAGACTCGCGGCGGTTCGTAAAAATCCGTTTAGGATTTCTGAATCTTTCGTGCTTAAATACCCTGTTAATTCCCGATCAGCAAGTATCAGTTCCTCACCGATTGACTGCGTCGTTAAATGGTCTTGGAAAAGCATCTCAACTGAACGGGAGAGTTCAGCCGTGGCGTAGCTTGAGAAAATGGCGGCAATAGTGAGGAGAATAAGAATCCCGGTGGAGAACGCTATGATGCTACGGCGCAAGGTGCGTTTTTTCAAGGTGAATTCCGTCTGCCTGTCTGAACCCGAAAGTCGATTTCACGGGGTGGCGATGGGCTTTTCCCTTCCATTTGAGAAATAAGCTCGGATATTGCCGAGTTTGCTATGGCATCAGCGTTGCGGACTATGGTGACAGACAGAAGCTCCTTTTCTAGAAAACGTTCTATGGCCTGGGAGTCGTCAGCGCCTACGACTTCAACGTTCCCGAGCAAATTCGAATCAATTAAAACCTGAACCGCACCCTCGGTATCCGGCCCATCCATACAAATCAAGGTATTGATTTCTGGGTGTCGGGACATTGCTTCCAGGGCGGCGTCTTCTCCGGAGAATAACCCTGGAAAGGTTCGACGTATACCTATTAGACGGCGGGATGAACTCGTATCCAGTGCAGCCCGAACGCCGGAAAAGAAGGGGTCATTGTCCCATAAGCCTTCCTCGTTCCACGGCAAAAGGACACCGGGGCGGAGACCTCGGGGACGGAGTTTCAAGGCTTCCTTTCCGGCCATAAAGCCCTGTTGAAAGAGACTCGAACCTAGATAGCCGAAGGAATAATCGTCAGGCCGGTCCACTCCTAAGAGAACGAGCGGCAGCATTTTATCCCTTGCTTCTTCGCCGAGCTTCTTTGCGCTTGCACCTGGCCCGAGAAAAACTACGAGACCGTCAAGCTGAATATCGGAAGCAATAGGAAACCATGTTTTATCAAAGGAGCCATCGGTTAAATTATATAAGAAAAACTGTAGAACGATGTTCTCCTGGGAGGCGGCAGTATTCAACGACTCTTTCAGTCTAAGGAGAAAATTATCCGAACCTTCGGGAAGAAGGACTCCAACGACACCAAGAGGTGAGACTTCACTTCTTGCATTTTCACGGCCGGAAGAAAACAATCCGTCACGGATTTCTTTCACCAAGAATAAGTTCATGCCCAGTGCTGTCAGGAGAGTTAAAGCAAACACTAAAGTGGCAACTCGGACTGACAAACGGACCATACATGCAGTATATATCTTCGCTTACCATCTGTAAACCTGTGATTTTTTGTTTCCCCAATTAGGTTAATTGACTAAACCATCAATATTCTTACAATAAGGAAGGTAGAATTCTATTTTCATGGACTTATTTTCGGATTGATTGAATTTATCTTAGATTGTGATCCAGGATTTTCAGTGGGAGTATTTAATGGAATCGTCCGTTTTATTTGCAATATTTTTAATTCTTGTATTCGGTACCGCTTTGGTCTTACGCAAAAAAAAAATTAAACAAGACGAGTTGCCTCAAAATGAGGAAGAGCTAGTCATTGACTACAATGAGGAATTTTTTAGCCGCATTGAAGGTAGACCTGCTATCGATGTGATTAAAACTTATAATCCCTGGGATGCGGGTTTCCTTCAATCGTTACTCTATGACAATGGTATTATTTCCTATTTGAAAAACGGTCATACAAGTGCTATTCTTCCCGGTCTTATGGTCAGCGGCTATACCGATATGAAGATTTCCATACCGCAGGAGGACATAAACACCGCTCTACCGCTTTTAAAGGAAGCTATTGAATCCATGAAGGAAGATCGAACCATCAACGCCGGGAGTACGGCCCGGAGCGTAGTGGAATATGCTTTCGGGCAGTTACCGGTTTCTACAATGGATAACCGTATTCTTCCTGAAATTCTTTTGGAGAAATAATCTTGAAAACAGTGACACCAACCACCTGGGAGTGGGCATTGTGGGATCATCTCCGCTGGTTTCCAATTCTCTCATCTGAGAAAAGAAACCGTAATGGTAACCCGTCTGAGTATCTTATTTCTGTAGAGCCTTTTTCAAAACTACTGCGGAGGATTTGTCAGTGCGCGAAAAACACGCTCAAATCCTCATTTACCCGTGTAAACTGCGGTTTTCCCTTCCTTTTTCACTTCTGAAAACCCTTCCTCGTTGAGTTTTGAAAAAGGCTC
>DYOB01000319.1 GCA_020720765.1 Borreliella garinii | reverse complement strand
GATCCATCTATAACGAAAAGTATCGGGCGATCCTTCCGCAGGCCTCTGGTTTCCATCTCATCGAACATGGAATTTATGCTCGTACCTGTGCATGACTGGCGTGGCATAGCTCCGTTTCATTCGTACATGGCGGTTTTCAGAGCTGTAGAAAACGGTTTTTCTCTTGTAAGGCCAGCCGGTGAAAGCGGTGTCTCTATCGCATGCGACCAGTACGGCCGGATTCTTGCGCCACTTGACAATAAATTCAGCGATGATAAAATTATGTTCGCTGAATTGCCTGTTAATAAAGTTGAAACGATTTATCCGCAGATTGGTGACCTGTTCGCATGGCTTTGTCTCTCAGGACTTATTTTGCTGCCGGCTGCGATCTGTATTTTCAGACAGAAAGCTATTCACCGCAACCGGTAATTAAATCAAAAAACAGGCTAAAGCAAACATTTTCAATCAGGTCTCATTAGCCCGCATCAGACTTCATCCTCAGATTTCAACTTTATCTCTGATTCAGGGTCGCCTTTTAACGGGAGTGCCCGGGGAAAGACCCAGATTGATAGAAATCCCGCAATATACATGAGAAGACCGAATATTGCTGACGCAACAAACATCGAACTGTAAAAATCGCCCATATAGTCCTGGATAAGGAGAGCGAGTGCCATCGCAAGAGAAGCGTTACGCAGGCCTGTCTCGAGAGAAATCGCTCTCGCCTGAAAATTGTCGATTCTGACAAGCTTCGGCAGAAGGGCGCCGGCTATCATACCTATTGTCGTAAGAAGAAAAACTGTAAAGTAAAACTTTACTCCATAACGGTCGGTATCTGTAAAGACTTCGATGTTACCAAGAATACCAGCGATAATAAGAAAAAGAAGGGCGACAACACCAAGAATTGAAAAAAAAGTTGTCGCTTTAATCGCAAATTTTGTCCATCTGGCCTGAACTATCATACCGATAGCGAGCGGGATTATGACCAGAACGATTATTGTTTGTGTCACAAGACCCACGGGAATTGTAACCTCAGGCACATTCGCACAGTAAAACGCTAGAAGCAGGGGTGTAAAAACAAGAGATAAAACAGTTGAAAAAGAAGTGAGAGAAATAGATAGAGCGAGATCACCCTTCGCGAAATATGTCATCAGGTTCGACGTTACCCCTCCCGGACTTACAGCGACAAGGATAATCCCGACATAAATAAAAGGATATTCATCGTAGAAGCCGAGGGCCTTTCCCATGACTGCAGCAATCAACGGCATAATGAGCCACTGTAGTGCTGATCCGGTGATGATACCGAGGGGTTTCTGAAACACTCTTTTGAAATCTGCAATCGTAAGCGTGAGACCCATACCGACCATTACAAAAAACAGCATTAGAACAATGGATATTTTAAATATTCGGTCGAAAGCGAGCTGGAAGGGTCTTTCAATGAACCTCACAAAGCTGTATGTTTTTCCTGCAACAGTCGATTCGAGCTCTTCAACTCTGAAGACGAGCTTGTTGCCCATGAGATCTCTTAGATTTGAATAAATCGGATCATTCTGTATGTTTCCGCTGTTCTGAGGCACAGTACAGATATGAAGTTTGTTAGAGAGGTCACGCACCATATAGATATATGATCCATCCCCCTGAGAACCTTCAACAGTGAGATATCTAAGTGTACCTTCGAATTCAGTCTTCTTTGCACTGGACCAGTCGAGCTTTCTGGATTCGATATTCAGTTTCTCGAATAATGTTCTGTCTCCTTTTCCCGCGCTTATATCCATAAAAGTTTTATATATTTCCTCGCTCGCATCTGCTGTTTGATATGGATAGAATGATGCGATAAATGCGAGAAGAGCCGATGCGGTTAATCTAAAAAAAACACATGTTTTACGTTTTCTGATTTTTACCATCCCTGATCCCTCCGTAGTTTTTATAAATCATGTACTGGC
>DYOB01000318.1 GCA_020720765.1 Borreliella garinii | reverse complement strand
GTAAAACTTATGGTCAGGCTGAAGATATGGAGGTATCGGGTCTGTTTCCTTAAACTTATCCTCAAAGCGTTTCACTTCCTCTGAATGAACAAAGAAATATGCTGACTCAACATGAATTTGATAGCGGAATTTTTCTTCAGATGGAACCGTGTTCGAAGCCCGGCATCTCGAACCGTCTGAATAATCAAAGATGCAAGCGGCCTCATCTTTCTTGCGCGGGCATGCCATACATGGTGATATGTAATGCGGCGACAAATCGAAAAATGTAAAGGGCAGCCGCATCCATTCTTCAGAATGAACACAAAGCGTGTTGCACTGCTCCTCTCTTAATCTGCGCCAGGGTATGACAATATCTAAATCTCCGCGCTGAGCGTATGTATAAATGTCCGAGACAGAAAGTTCCCATCGAGTCATGAGGTCTTTTAATGCAACATGCTTACGCTTATGTTCGGGTTTTTTTATAGGTATCCTCGTCATGATTTCTCTCCCATACTAACAATCTTCTCAGGCAGTTCCCGCGAAGCATTCATCATTTCAACAGCGGCCTCCATGCTGGCCCGTACAGGGTCAAGGTTCATGCGTGCATAAACAGCGGTTGCGGTCTGGCTCTTATGGCCCAATGTCTTGCCAACGATGATTGTTGAGGCCCCCGTCATCGTTTGGTAGCTTCCCATGGTGCGGCGCAGATCATGCAGACGGACGTCAGCCAGATTAGCCTTATCCAGAAGCGTTTTCCAAGCTTTCTTTGGCTCTTCCATATGGCCGCTGACGCTTAGCTTACTGTCAAAAACAAACACTGAGCTTGTCACGGTCTTTCTGGCCTGGAGAATCTGCAAGGCCTGCTCAACCAGAGGGACAGTCATGGCCTCTGAATTCTTGCTTTGTGATGCGGGAATCTTCCATAAGCATTGATCGAAATCGAGATCATTCCATTTCATCTGCATGACATTACTCCTGCGGGCTCCTGTATAGATGGACAACAGCAAATAGTCTCGAAGGTTGGTGGGAGTGTCCGGGGCCTCTAAGGCCTCAAAGAATCGTTGCAGTTCGGCGGGTTGCAGAAATCTATCCCGGCTCTGTTCACGGAACTTTTTCACCCCCTTGCAAGGATTCGGACGTTCGGGAGCCATCTGGTTAAAAACTGTTGAAAGCAGGGAAAGGGTGCGGTTTGCGGTTGTGCCGGTAATAATGCCGGTTCCGCGCTGTTTCGGCAGTTTAGTGATCGCAGAATGCCATCGCCTGATTTTCTCAGGTGTAAACCATGACAGGGGTTTGTTTCCCAAAGGCTCTTTAACGTACAGGATATAACGCCGCTCATCTTCGTCCCATGATTTCTTGTGCGGCTTTGCATGGATTTCAATCCATCGGGTAAAGATGTCTTCCAAGGTATCCTCATTTTTTACCGCCTTGGCTGCTTCAATAACATCGACACCATTATGGACTGAAGCAAGAAGCTCAGCGGCAAGCTGGCGAGCCTGATTGATAGCCATCGCGGGGTACTTGCCAAGGGTCTTCACAACAGATTTACCCCGTGCTTTGTCCCAGACCTGTAATTGAAAGGACTTTGTGCCGGTGGAAGTGAGGCAGAGTGACAGGCCCGGCTGACCGGAATCATAAAAATAAAGACGCTTGGTGCTGCCATCATGAGCGAGCTTTCTGAGCTGGTTATCGGTAAAGTTTATTTTGTTTTTCATGGTATCCTCACCAGTTAGACATCAATTCGGTTAGATGCCGGTCAGATGAAATGCATCTAACCGCATCAATTTTGATCAATATTCATGAAGTCACTATACGAAGATTTACGCAATAAGTCAATGAAAGAACAACAAATATAAACATAAATCAATACTGGTCAATTGGTATCCCCACGCACTTCTAATCCGTAGGCCGCTGGTTCGAATCCAGCCGGGCGCACCACCCTTCTTG
>DYOB01000317.1 GCA_020720765.1 Borreliella garinii | reverse complement strand
CGTCATATTTCTCACCTAAAAAAAGCACTCCACGGAGAGCTGATGTAATTTGTAATTATCTGGATCATCTTTTTCATAAGCATGTTATATCTTTCTCATCCTTCCGTGGCGCAATCGTGTCTTAGGGTTTTTATTTGTCGCATAAAGTATCAATATGTCGCTTGTAATATTGATAATATATGTTAAAATACAGCTTATGGAATTTACTTTTACACTCATAATAATGCGATTAATGCCCTGTACCATATGATTTAACTAAGGGAATCACCAATGTTTAAGCGTCAAATAAAAAATGCAACAAACGCCCAGCTAGTCAATTATTTCTCCGCCCCTGCCAATGCCAGACAGCGGCAGTACGAAGTAATCAGGGCAATAGCCATGGACGGAATGATGGTTGAGGATGCCGCCGGAAAATTTGATTACAACGCGAACACCGTATATGCCCTGCTGCGGGATGTTAAAGGAGGCAGGGTGGATTTGTTTCCCTCGCTTCCCAGAAAAAGGAAAACAGGGAAAATTCCGGTGTCGCTGCGGCGGGAAATCGTAAAACTGCGCAATTCCGGAATGTCGGCGAAGGACATATGCGAATGCCTCTCCGGAAAGGCAGCCGATGTTTCATTGCGGACCGTTGAGCGTCTTCTCGTTGAACTGGGGTTTCCAAAGCTGCGCCGTAGAACAAACAAGCAATTGGGGATAACCCGCAGGAACACGATTATCCCTGAAATTGCGGAGAACATTGATTTTTCCGAGCTTGAACCGTTCAGCGCCGACTGCCCCGTTGCCGGAGTGTTTTTCTTCCTGCCGTATATTATTGAATCGGGCATTCTCGATGTCATTGAGAAATGCGCCATGCCGGGCTCAAGTCTCATCGGAGCCAGGCAGGCATGCCTTTCAATGTTGCTGTTGAAGCTTATAGGCGAAGAGAGGCTGAGCCACATCGGGCGATATGACAGAGAACTCGGATTTGGTGTTTTCGCTGGACTGAATGTATTGCCCAAGGCAACATATATGAACACGTATTCATGTCGCTGCTCCGAAAAGGTGCTCCTTGCCCTTCAAGAGAAAGTCGTCTCAAAATTAAAAAAATGGCGCCCTGATTTTTATTCATCTGATTTTATAAATCTGGACTTCCATTCGATTCCGCATTTCGGCGACAAATCCGGGATGGAAAATGTCTGGTGCGGAAGCAGGGGGAAAACGATGAAAGGGGCGAACACTGTTTTCGCACAGGATGCGGAAAGCAACGCCATCATGTATTCCAGGGCCGATATCCTCCGAACTGAAGAAGCGCAGGAGGTGAAGCGGTTCGTGAAATATTGGAGGAAAATAAACGGTGATATTAATGAGACGCTCGTCTTTGACTGCAAGTTCACAAGCTACGGAGCGCTTGATGAACTGACGGACGACCAAGTCAAGTTTATCACCCTGCGAAAACGCAATGCGGCCCTGCTCAGGAAGACAGCCGCCATACCGGAAGAGAAATGGATGAAGCTGCATCTGCCAATTCCGAAGCGCAAACGCAAACATGTTTCCGTCTTTGAGGAGGCAATCTGCCTGAAGGGATGCAAAAACACTTTCAGGCAGATAACGATAAAAGATCATGGGAGGGAAAATCCAACCTATGTGATTTTGAATAGCAGGGATCTGTCCTTGAAGGATGCCCTTATTGTTTATGCAAGACGCTGGCATATTGAACAGAAAATAGCGGAAGTCGTATCGTTTTTCAATATGAACGCACTGTCGTCCTCACTGATGATCAGAATACATTTCGATATTTTCTGGACAGTTATAGCGGATACGATTTATCACGCGCTCGCATCAGATTTGAGGCGATTTGAAGATTGCACCGCCCCGACAATTTTCAAGAAATTCATCGATATGCCCGGGAAGGTCATCTTTGACGGATCAAAATTCAAGATAAGAATAA
>DYOB01000316.1 GCA_020720765.1 Borreliella garinii | reverse complement strand
AATCGGATAGGTGAAACGGGATTAATTCCCGTTTCGACCTTCCACACCACCGTGCGTACCGTTCGGTACACGGCGGTTCCTTAATTTACACCTTAACCTTACGATAATAGTCTGCAAAGAAAATGTACCCAGCTTGTTTAAGACGGTCATTCGTAACAGTCTTGCTTAAAATTGGACTATTGGCAATACGCCAGTAACCTTTTCTGGTATTGGCATATTCCCATGCCTTGTATTTATTTATACCAAGTTTGATAAGGTTGCGCAATTTTGTCCTAATCCTCTTCCATTGTTTCCAGATTACCATTCTCAAGCGTCGGCGATACCATTCGTCTACCTTTTGGAGTAAACTTTTCATATCGGCCAGCTTAAAATAGTTCACCCATCCGATAATAAATTGTCTGAGTGATTCTTTTCGTTTTTCATCCCCCATTCCATTGCTCCTTGATGTTAGCTCTTTTATGCGTGCTTTCATTTTGTCGATGGATTTTGTATGCACCCTTAGTCGTGCTCCTCTTTCGTTTAGATAAAAAGAGTATCCCAAGAATTTTATCTTTGAGATGTGGGCTACTACTGTCTTTTCCCTATTTACTCTCAAATACAATTTGTTTTCAATGTATGAAGTGATGCTCGTTAATATCCGATGGGCACTCCGCTCGCTTTTGCTCAGGATAACCATATCGTCTGCATAGCGTACAAACTGGTGTCCACGCTTTTCGAGTTCTTTGTCCAGTTCATTGAGCATGATATTGCTCAACAATGGGCTCAATGGGCCTCCTTGCGGTACACCCATTTCGGTTTCTTCATACTTATTCCGTACTACCACGCCTGCCTTTAGGTATTTATGGATGAGGGAGATAACCCTCCCATCTTTTACCGTTCTTGATAATACTTCTATCAGTTTGCTTTGATTTACTGTATCAAAGAACTTTTCCAAGTCCATGTCCACCGCATACTGATATCCGATTGAGATGTCGTTTATGCATTGGCTTAATGCTTGGTGTGCACTGCGTTTGGGTCTGAAACCGTAACTCCTGTTTGAAAACTGTCTTTCATAAATAGGTGACAGGACTTGCATGATAGCCTGTTGCACAACTCGGTCTACTACTGTGGGAATGCCAAGCTGTCTCATTTTCCCGTTTTCCTTGGGTATCTCTACCCTTCTTACTGGGCTCGGTCGGTATTTCCCTTCCAATATGGATTGTATGAGTTCATCCTTTTGGTTAACAAGATATTCCTTTAGGGATTCGACTTCCATCTTGTCTATTCCGCCTTTGCCTTTGTTCCCCTTTACCCTTTTGTAGGCTTGGTTCAAATTCATTGGTGACAGGATTTGTTCTAACAGTCCATCTTTTGGTTGGTCGGCATTAGTGAGGTTGTTTTCAGTTATCCATATAAAAGTCTGCCCTCCTGCATAGTTTTCGAGTTCCGCCCTATCTTTTTGCTGGAAGGTATCTTTCGATATTTTCTGCATTATTCCCTTCATCTGGTAACATTCATTTACTTTCACTTTTTAAGGTTCAGCCATTTACTGTACTTGTGAGCCCTCCATCTTTCTATGATGGCTCGTTTCTGACAGCTAATATGGCCTCTGCTGGCTTCTCACAGCAAATCTTGTTTCAACCGTGTTTCGAGCTTTCGTCAACACGTCTGTGAGACCTCCCGTGGTAAGGTGAATAACCTTCATCCCATGCACCCGCATCATTTACACCCCAGTTTCCGTGTAGTTTTGGATTTCATTTTGTTATGCAAATTCGTCCAACTGGTTATGCCTGATAATGTTCGTGTTCCTCGGGTCGGGACTTTGCCTCCAGCTTCCTTCGGATTCCACCTCGCGATGGACACCCTTGCTCTTGGCTAATGGTTGGCACTACAAACCCCCATAATGGACTTTCACCATCAAGTTATTCATCATGCACGGCGCACATAAAAAA
>DYOB01000084.1 GCA_020720765.1 Borreliella garinii | reverse complement strand
CCAGAACACCTCATCCATCGGGCCAGAGCCCAGCTATGGCCCTCAGTCTTCGGCGTCCTGTGCATCCCGGCTCCCCTAGCCGGTGTCAAAATCTCAAGCACAACAGGCTCTTAGAACGAATTTCGGAGTTCTTCGGCTGCGGTTTCCGGCAAAACGGGATTAACGTAAAGGCCGCCGGCGTATTCCAAACCTCCCTTGTGCTTTAAATGGGGAATCACCGAAAGATACCAATGGAAATACGTTTCTTCGCGGTCGTAATGGGCTATGGATTGGATGACAAGGTTGAAATCAGGGTTTTGAAGGACTTTATAAACCCGCAAGAAAACATCTTTGATAACCTCAGCGAGTTTCTCCACCTCTCCATCCTCCAAGAGTGAAAATGAAGGGTTATGATGGTGCGGGATGATCCAAAAATGGTAGGGTGAGAGGTCGGCGTAGGGAACAAGGGCGGTAAAGGCCGAATTTTCTGTGATGATCCTCAGCTTCTGTTCCCTTTCGTCCTTAAGCAAATCACAAAGTAGGCAGGAGTCATTAATATCGTAGTACCTTTCCATTTCCCTCAAGCGGACCTGGATTTCAAAGGGTATCACGGGAAGCCCATAAATCTGTGAGTGGGGGTGTTCCAGACTGCCTCCAGCCCTCAAACCCTGATTCTTGAAGATAACAACGTGTTGAACGCGGGGTGATTTTTGTATTTCTACAAACCTTCTGCGCCAGGCCCGGATAAGCGTGGAGATTTCCTCGAGACTCATAAGAGCAAGAGTCGTATTGTGCTTAGGATTTTCAATGATGACGTCATGAATGCCGAAACCTTGAATCTCACGCCTCAGGCCTTGTCCGGATTTTTCGGGAGTGATGTGGCGGTCCACACTCGAATACTTATTTTCGATGACACGCACCTTCCAATCATTATCATCAGGGTAACGCCATATTTCATGATCCGTCATATGTTCGTTTCCCTTGCAGAAGGGACAGGTTTCACTGTGTTCGGGACGGCTTTCAAGGACAGTTATTCTGTTTTCCTCGTTAGACTTGAGCTCCCTCGGTCTTGAGTTTCGGTTAGGTGCAAAGATCACCCAATCGTGGGTAATGGGATTTTTTCGAATTATCGACATAACTTACATGTCAATATAGGTGTGTAAATCATCTGTGACAAGCACTACGCGCTCCTAGTAATGTTCACAGTTTTAAGATAGAGTTACCTCGTGCCAAAATTATTTTCTGATCTCGGTTTAAGCGATAAATTGCTTCAAGCCGTCCTAGCAAAAGGCTTTGAAGAGCCTACACCCATTCAAGAGCTCATAATACCAGCTTTTCTCCAAGCCCAACACGATTTAATCGGACAAGCCCAGACGGGTACGGGTAAAACCGCCGCCTTCGGGTTGCCTCTTTTGGATCTTATCCATATCGATCAGCCTTTTATCCAGGGTCTTATTCTTGCTCCCACCAGGGAACTTGCCCTCCAGGTTTCCCAGGAAATCCTGAGTTTTAAACAGCCCGCAGGGTTGAACCTCGCAGTTATTTACGGCGGTCAGAGCTATACCGAACAGTTGAGGCGTCTTAAACAGGGCGCACATATCGTTGTCGGAACTCCAGGCCGAGTTCTCGACTTGATGGATAAGGGTAAACTCAAACTCGACAACTTGCGCTACCTTATCCTCGATGAAGCTGATGAAATGCTGAACCTGGGATTTCTAGAAGACATAGAAAGACTTTTAACGATGGTGAATCCCGAAAGGCGCATGCTTCTCTTTTCAGCGACCATGCCCCAACCCATCATCGATGTTTCCCGGCGTTTTATGAATAAACCTCAAACCCTCAGAACTGCGGCCGTTTCGCAAGCCGAGATGAACACATCCCAAATTTATTACGAAGTCAACGAAGGTGATAAGTTTGAAGCGCTCTGCAGGATTGCGGATATTGAGGAAGATTTTTACGCCATCGTCTTCTGCAGGACTAAAATTGAATCCGATGAACTGTCCCGAAAACTTGGCGGAAGGGGATATTCAGCCGAAGCCTTGCACGGAGACCTCAGCCAACAGCAGAGGGAATCGGTTTTAGGCCGCTTTCGAACGAGGCGCATCAGTATTCTCGTGGCCACCGACGTTGCGGCCCGAGGTATCGATGTTCAAGACCTCACACACGTTATCAACTACCACCTCCCCCAGGACCGTGAAAGTTACATCCACCGGATAGGTCGAACAGGACGCGCGGGTAAAAGCGGGACAGCCATCACTTTTATCACAGCAAGCGAATTCCGCCGCTTTAGTTTTATCCAGAAAAATGCCGGGGCAGAGATCAAAAAGGAACGTATTCCAGCTGTCGCCTCGGTTATAAGTTCTAAGAAAAAGCGTATCGAAAGTGAAATTTTTGAAAAGATGGACAACTCTGACCTTTCGGATATCAGGGAGTGGGCCAAGACTCTTCTCGAGAATCACGATCCGGAATCATTGCTTAGCGCTGTTTTGGGGGTCGCATTTAAAGACCAGTTGAACCCCCGCGCCTACGGGGAAATCAAAGACCATTTTGCCCCTACTCGATCCACCGGTCCGAATATCGATAACGGCGTTCGTTTGTATATCGCAGTCGGGCGAAAAGACGGGTATACAGTGCGCAAGGTCGTGGAGCTGATCCAGGAAAAAGCTGGGACTCGAAACCATAAGATTCAAGATGTCGAACTTCTTGAAAGCGGTACCTACGTTACCGTTCCCTTTCATGAAGCGGAGTTTATCCTCAAGGCTTTTGATTCAAAGGCGAGAAAAGAACGGAATACATCCTTCTCCGCCCAACAAAAAAAACGGACCTTTAACCGGCCAGCCCGGAGATAATCTCTCTGGGTTTGGTACCGTTCTGCGGTCCCACGATCCCCTGACGCTCCATCTCTTCGACAAGCCTGGCAGCCCTGTTGTAGCCTATGCTCATTCTACGCTGTAAGTAGCTTGCGCTGGCTTTTCTCGTAGTTGTGACAATATCAACAGCTTTATTCCAGAGAGGGTCTTCCATGCTGTCGAAGTCTTCGTCGGAATCAGGATCATTTTCGATAAAAATATCATCGGTGATATATTCGGGTTCACCCAATTCTTTTAAGGCAACTACGATACTTTCCACTTCATCTTCCGTGAGAAATGCACCCTGGATTCTCCTGGGGAAAGGATCCCAGGCACTGGTAAACAGCATATCACCCTTACCCAGAAGTTTTTCCGCCCCCATGGTGTCGAGGATGATCCTGCTGTCGGTCTTGGAAGCCACCATAAACGCTATACGGCTTGGAAAGTTAGCCTTAATCAGTCCGGTGATCACGTCGATGCTGGGCCTCTGTGTGGCTAAAACAAGGTGTATACCCACAGCACGGCTCATTGCAGCCAAACGGGCTATAATATTCTCGAGTTCTTTTCCGGAAGTTGCCATCAAGTCCGCAAATTCATCCACCACAAAAACGATGTAGGGGAGTTTTCCCGTTGTCATCCTCTTCTTTTCAATCTTCTGGTTGAAGCTCCTGATATCCCGGACACCCATGGCGTCCAAGAGCGAATATCTTCTTTCCATTTCCGAGAGGCACCACTGGGCGGCTTGAAGGGCCTTTTTAGGCTCTGTAATGACCGGTGTAAGGAGGTGGGGAATATCATTAAAAAATTTCAGTTCCACGATCTTGGGATCCACCATCAACATCCGGACTTCATCGGGGGATCTTTTATACAGGATACTGCAGATAAGGGAATTCACCATAACGGATTTTCCGCTTCCTGTGGCACCGGCGATTAATAAGTGGGGTGTCTTAGTGAGGTCGATAACCTGTAAGTCCCCGCTGATATCTTTTCCCAAGACGATGGGAATCTCCTGTTTGCTTTCCTGGAAATCAGCACTGTTGACGAGTTCCTCGAAGCCCACTAAAACTCGCTCGGGATTGGGAATCTCGATACCTACCGCGTGTTTGCCTGGAATGGGGGCAACAATGCGCACCGATCCTGCAGCAAGCCCCAGTGCGATATTGTCAGCCAATGCTACAATTCGGCTGAGTTTGACTCCGGGTGCGGGAAGGATTTCAAACATGGTAACAACAGGACCTTTTCTGATACCCGTGACTTTTGCTTCAATATTAAATTCTCTTAGCGTTTTCTCAAGAACATCCGAGCTATGCTGGGCTGCAAGATCGTTTTCCTTACTCCGTGTATGCGTGTATTTCTTTAAAATTTTTTCTGTGGGAATGGCATAATCAGGAAACCGTTTCTGCCTTACTGTTCCTTTCGGAGTAAGGAGTACCTTTACCTTTTGCCCTTCAGTAAAAATATTTTCAAATTCCTTCTCTACGGGGTCTTCCTCGATATCTATTTCTGTCTGAAGTATTTCTACCGGTGTTGTCATGACTTCCCCGGGAAAGACCATCCTTTTCTTTAAGGAATCCCATGGTACGACCGAAGTTTCGGGATCATCCTTATAAAAAGGATCATCACGTATATCCTGAACTTCCTGGACTTCATGAACGACTTCGGTTTTGTATTCCTCTCCTATTTCTTCGTCTTCTCCGACGGCATTTTGAATATCTTCTTCACTGATCATCCATGGGAAAAGCCGGGTTTTGTTGAGAATAGCAGCTCCTGTGAGGACAAGGAGTTCGATGACAAGAAAAAACATCAAAAGAAATACAGCCCCGCTACGCCCCATTGTTTCTATCAAAGAAGTGCTGAGCGGACTGTTTGAGAAGGTGTTGCTTACCCTAAAAAGAACAGACAAGGTCAATTGGGGAATCCATAAAAGTTGCAAAAAACCCAATTGCCACCATCCAGTCCAAGGAAGGGCGATCACAGCCGCCATCAGACCTGTATAAATAGGAAGAAACCAGGAGGCGGAGAGAAACATCTTGTCAAGAACAGCTCCGGGATAAGCCAGGGGCGCTAAGAGCGGAAGGGTCCCACCTCCAACCTGATGAATGAAAATTGTTAAAAACAGGGCACCGCTCAATACCACCAGGATATAGAAAAAGTGCCTTTTTTGATCTTGCATGAGAAACCCTCCCCCTAAAATATCGGTAGAAGGGATCAGGGCCTGAAGTTGGGATAGATGGTTTTCACGGCCGCTAAGGAATCTCCGTCACCATAGAGGTTTTGGTAGATTATTCTGGTAGCCATGATCTTTTTCACGTAATTCCTTGTTTCAAGAAATGGAACCATCTCCGTAAGAAGTTCATCGGGGTAGTCAAGAAAAAAGTCATTCCAAACAGTCACCCGATGAGCTCCGGCATTATACGCCATGAGAGCTTTTGCGGGGTGTTCAAGTTGTCTCAGACGCATGCCTAAATAGTTACCGCCTATGCTGAGGTTGGTAAACGGATCGAAAATATCTGGGTCGGTAAGTCGCATCCTTCGGCTCTGCTCCTGAAAAGTAGCCGGCATAAGCTGGGAAAGTCCTGTAGCCCCCACGTGGGATTTGACCTTCGCGTCGAAATGGCTTTCTTCACGGATCAGTGAGAGAAAGACCCATGGTTCGATATTTTCCTTGGTTGAAATAAGTTCTACTTCCTCCCAATAAGCTTTGGGATAAAGGGTCTTCCATTCGGACATTCCCCGTGAAAAATCAGAACGTTGTGAGAGCCTGGAAATTAACCTAAGAGCAGGTAGGAATTTTTTTTGGCGTTCCAACTCCAGGATAAGGGTACGGATCAAACGCCAATCCAAAACAGCTGCGGTTGTATCCAGTCTTTCGTAGACCAGTTCAGGTAGTCCAAAGCGGAGGAAACCCCAGATAAAGGGATCCTCGGGAACCTGGGATTGAGGCCAACGGCCTACTTCCATGACTTCCACAGCAGGCAGTCCAAGACTCGACCTCGCCATTAAGACAGGGTAGGAGATTCCCCCAACTCCGGCTATTTGCCGAAGCAGAGCCTCTGGCGAAGACGGTAGACCCGAAGCATTCCAATCTATAAACCCACCCTTCGCTGCACGTATCAGAGTCCACTCCCAGCCCATTCTTTCATTTGCTACGACCCTGGATCCATAGCGTTTATACAGTTGAACGACATTTGCCCATCGTTTATCCCTCACTGCCTTTGCGACCTGACTCTGAAGGAGATTTGTCCAGACCACCGGAGAAACCCAAGAGGCTTCCTGTAAAACCTGGAATCCTTCTTGAAAATTCAAATCAAAACCCGCGTCCGCAGCCTGTACCTTTAAACGTTCAATATCGAGTGGTGTTTCTAGAAAACGGGCTGCGGCCAGAAATGCAGTCTTCGACCCGCTGTAATTGCCTGAAGTGCTTCTCAGACGTCCCATGGCAGCCCAAGCGGTGCTCCCCAACCAACCGTTTAATCCTCGAAGCCGAGGCGCTAGGACCTGTTCGCCTTCCCTGTAACGCCTGGTTCGAGCGAAAACTCTTACGAGGTCGTTCCAAAATCCCGCATACCTATAGAGCCTGTCATTTTGAAGATAAGGCGCAATTTCCTGGTATGCGACAAGGTTCCTTCCAGCGGCTAGTTCAGCCCTGAAACGCAAAACACCTCTCGACAGAGCTTCCAACCGGTTTAAAGACGCATTGTCCGTAAGACTTCGGGAAAGATAATTATGGGAGGAGTTAGCTTCTTCATTCCAAATAATTGCTTCATAAAGCTGGGGCCATGAGGGACCGTTCAAATAACGGGAAGTGACAGCCCTGGCAGCACCTTGGCGGATTCTTGACGCATAGGAATAATTTTCTGCAGAAGGCAGGGCATCAAGTGCTTTCTGGGTCTCATTGTACTTTCCTTGCTCCCATAAGGATTCTGCATATGCCCAGAGAGCCAATGCGTTAGCAGGTGTTCTTTGAAGTTTCTGAAGGCTGATATTCTCGAGCGCCTGCCATTCAGAGTTTTTTCTGTAAATTGCTACAATTTCCTTAAACGATTCATCCTGCCATGGGGTGCTTTCAGTTCGAATGGAAAGTTCAAAAAAACTGGCAGAAGGAATCTCCGCTTCTTCACCTAATAGTGCCATACCCAGGTAATAGGCTGACCCGTCTGCAAGGAGCGTAGCGGCGTATGGGCTCAACGCAGACCAGGAAATTTTGGTTAGAATAGACCTATCTTCTTCAAGGTATCCTTTTAGAAGAAATGAATAGGCGTCAGGTTTGAAGGATTCAGCCCCATAAATGTCCGCTGGAGGAAGAAGGACTAAAATCGAAGAAAGTGTAGCTATCCTCCAGCTCATACGAAAGGGAATCGATATACCGTTTTTACTTCAGTTTCACCACTTTGGGTTTGCACCACACCAGTCACCAAGGAACTCTCGTAAGGTGTCTGAACAAGAGGCGGGGTGTACACGGGTCTAATCATGTTCAGCACCACCAGGACAATGAGCAGAAGAGCTAGGGGAATAAATACAACCATTCCTAAAATAAGCGCCATTCTGTCGGGTTGTTGAGGGTCTTTTTTTACGCTTGGTTGAACCGCTTTTGCGGGTTTTGTTTTTACAGGCTTTTCCGGTCTTACAGATTTTGCTTCGCGGGGTTTCTTCTCAGGTACCTGTTCGGTAACCTCATCAGATTCTGGAAAATCAGTTTGACTATCTAAGCGCATGTCGTCGCTATTCAGACCATCATCTTCCGGAGGGGACCAAGCTAGATCATCATTCACTTCGCCTCCGAAAGAATCGAGTTCACTGGAAGCTTCACCCATATCATCTTCGAAACTGAAACTCGTATCATCCAAATTTTCTGTTTCGCTTGATTGAGGTTCGGTTGTCTCGGATTCACCGAAAAAGGTATCCTCGGTTCCCGGCTCTTCATCGAGGCTGATATCATCGAGCGAAAAATCATTGGCTGAGGTTTTCCCGGTTTCTTCTTCATCATCCGCGTCAGTAAAACTCTCATCGTCAAGACTGTCGGTTTTTTCGTCGGAGGGGGTTTCTTCATCATCAAATGAAAATGTTTCAAGGTCATCGAGGGCAGGTTTATTCGTAGATTCTTCAGGCATTTGTTCAGAATCCAGATCCCCGAGGGAGAAATCATCAAGATCGTTGGATAAGTCGGTTGTTAGATCATTCCCATCTGAAGGTTCGTTGAAATCGTCTATCCCATCTTCAAGGATACTGTCATCCTGTAGGACTTTGAGGTCGTTTTTTTCTTCATTCTCAGTAAAATCGGTGGTTTCAAGATTGACCTCGAGAAATTTCGACTGATGACTGCCTGAAACGCGGGCAGAGGCTTTAAATTCACCCGATCCATCAGTTTCCAGCACAAGCTCTATATCGTGTTCGCTTCCACCTACATCGTCAACGACCAGAGAACCCAGTTTCTCGGGTACCTCCATTTCATCGCCCTCACTGCGGAAAACCTCGATTACTGCTTTCTCTTGTTCTCTGTTAGCCACGGTAAGAATCAATTTCTTTTTCTCCGCAGTACCATGCCGTAAAACAGGATAAAAAGAACCGTCGCTGAGTTTGATGCCTATTACTGGTTTATTCAAGATTACACCTTTTCATCGTCTTATCTACCATAAATCGTGAACATTTCTTTGTCAATGATCTTTTCTTGACATATAGGAAACAAACAGCCATACTACTGATAATATGGAATATATTAGCATATCGGCTATCATTCTTGGCGTTGTTATTATTATCTCACTACTATACCATCGGATGTTTGGCGGAAATACTCAAAAGTCAGCTAAAAAACCCCGAATTCGGGACAGGGATAAGATAATCCTGGATGCAAATAAAAGACTAGCCCTAAACCCTAAGGATCAAATTGCCCTACAGAGCCTTGGGGACTTATATTTTTCAGAGAACACCTTCGATAAATCCACACGATTTTATAAAATGTTGGCTAGTCTTCTCACCGGAACCGGCGAGCTCGATGAATACACCATTTACTTACGGCTGGGATTGAGCGCCGCAAAAATAGAATCCTACGACGAAGCCCGTAAGGCTCTTTTGATGGCTAAGGCCATGAAGAATGAAAGTCCGGAAGCTAATTTTTATTTAGGATTTATCGAATTCCAGCAAAAGGCCTACGATAAAGCCTTACCCCTTTTCCGTGTAGCTTTAAAAATAAACACAGAACACGCACAAAGCATAAAGTACTACGGTTTAACCTTGAAAAAAGCCAACCAGTACAAGGAAGCCCTGCGTTTTCTGAAAATGTCTGTCGACAGGGATCCATCCGACAAGGAGACTCTATACGAATTGGGCGAAACGTATAACGAACTCGGACTTTTAGAAAATGCTTTAAGAGTATTTTCGCACCTTCGACCTGATCCCGTTATCGGTCCCAAAAGCTCCCTCTACGCGGCTACCCTAAATTTTAATTCCCACCAATACGAGGCGGCAGGTAGCGATTTGGATATTGGTCTTAAGCATCAAAATATTCCTCGTGAAGTCTTCCTCGAACTCAAATACCGTCAAGTGGCGGTATTCGTCCAACTCCAGGACCTGAATAGTGCCCTCAGAAGTTTGAGGGAAATCAGGAATATGGAGGTCGATTATAAAGACGTCAACGCTCAAATCCAAAGGCTGACGGAATTCAGCGCTAACAAAAACCTCCATGTTTTTATGGTTTCACCTGACAGTGAATTTCTTACCCTCTGCAAGGCATTGACGATGAGGTTCATAAAAAATGCAAACGTTAAAATTCTCGATGTCACCACCATAAAAAATGAATACGCCGATATTCTAGCCGAAGTCAGCACTTCTAAATATGATGATCTCATCCTATTCAGATATATCAGGACAAACGGACAGATAGGTGAAATTGTCCTTAGGGAAATGTACACCCGTATACGTGAACTCAAAGCTGGACGAGGCTTCTGCGTCAGCGCAGGAGAGTATACGCAGGGAGCACGCCAGTTTGTCGAGGCTCGGCTTATCGACCTTATCAATAAATCAGCCTTAGATAAGGCGCTTGCCCAGATGAATTCATAAATCTCTTTTACAAGCCTTTTTCAAAACTACTGCGGAGGATTTGTCAGTGCACGAAAAACTCGCTCAAATCCTCATTTACCCGAGTAAACTGCGGTTTTTGCTTCCTTTTTCACTTCTGAAAACCCTTCCTCGTTGAGTTTTGTTGGTGTAGTCATTAATACAATGTTTGACGTTTCCACTAGTATTGTCAAATAGGTGGTCCAATAGGTGTAAAATTTACACATAAGGCCTTCTTATCTGCTTCAGTCATGAAAAGCAGTTCTAATATCTTGTTCTGAAATGGTTTACGTTATTAAACTACGGTTGGGCTTCCCTTAAAAAGGAGAAGTGCCGGATTTTCATCCGCAGATGACACCGATTTCCGTAGATAGGATTTTAACCACAGGCACCTAATGGCGCTACACAGCCCTCGCAAGCGAGGGATACAGGGCCCATTTTCGCCCTCAAAATAGCCCTAATAGCATTTTACACAGGTGGGGCTGGTTATGGGGCGTAAACATGGTGGAGATATTGGTGTTTATGGAGATATTGGAACCTGTTGTATTCTCACAAACCAGCTCCATTGGGAGTGCGACGGCCTCGTGGTGCCCGAAAGGCCCGTGGCTAAATTTCTTTTGCGATTTTCGCAACCATGAGGTTAAATAGGGAAATCCCGGCCTCTTCTCAATGCCTCCATTCCTTTGTTCAAGTCTAAAATATTCATATTCCCCTAGGAGCCTGTTGAGCTTGAGACCGCAGGAATTTACTTGAGGATGAACTGTGTGATACTTTGTTACCCATGGCGACACGATACAAAAGCGTCGAGGAGGCCGAACTTGTGCCCTTGGAGAGTTTTCAATCCGCCCCTGGTGCACAATCCAATATGACCGACCCCGATAGCCGGATTATGAAGAAGAGTACCCACGCAGAATACACCCAGTCGTACAACGCCCAAGCGGTAGTGGATGCCGAAGGAAGTATGATGGTTTTGGGTTGCTATGTGACCAACCATGCCACTGATCGAGGTGAACTTGCCGAGGCTGTCAACGTGGTGTCAGCAGAAACGGGCAGTGTCGCGACCGTCTTGGTTGATGGCGGATATGCGAGTGAAGTTCCCGTCAAGCAACTTCAATCACAAGGTGTGGAAGTTCTTGTATCTGTCCCCTCTGAATCAGCACGGCATCAAAGGAAATATGACTTTCGACCGCACTCCCACACCCAGCTC
>DYOB01000083.1 GCA_020720765.1 Borreliella garinii | reverse complement strand
TATCTCTGATTTTACCGGGCTGGATGAAAAAGAAATCCAGGATTTATGAAGTTCTTTTGGTTGTTATGTTTTTATATCACTTCCGCAAAAAAGTTGGGGTGGAATTCCCAAATTCGAGTTTCTTACATTGACCTAAGGGCTTCTCTAGGCTAGTTTGTGGCTATGAGCAAGTTTGTTTTTGTTACTGGAGGGGTCTGTTCCAGCCTGGGAAAGGGAATCGCTGCAGCATCCATAGGAGCTCTCCTCGAAGCCCGCGGGTACAGCATCAGCATGATTAAAGTCGATCCATACCTCAACGTTGACGCTGGGACTATGAGCCCCTACCAACACGGTGAAGTATACGTCACAGACGACGGTGCGGAAACTGACCTGGACCTTGGGAATTATTCCCGGTTTACCCATTCTCCCCTTTCAAGGGCTAACAGTATTACGACGGGTCAAATTTATCAGACAGTTATCAGTAAAGAACGCGAAGGCCGGTACCTCGGGCGTACAGTGCAGGTTATTCCCCATATAACAGACGAGATAAAATCCCAAATCCTCCGCATCGGCACTGCAGAGGGTATAGATATTGCTATCGTAGAAATAGGTGGAACGGTAGGTGACATTGAATCCGTGCCCTTTCTCGAAGCACAGAGGCAGATGATCCTGGAAATGGGCAGAGAAAACGTCCTCAGTGTCCATTTGACCCTGGTTCCACTCGTCGGCGGTGGGGAACTGAAAACCAAACCTACCCAGCATTCCGTTAAAGAACTCAGGGAAATCGGTATCCAGCCCGATATCCTACTCTGCAGAACCTCTCATGAACTCGACGAGGCCATGAGGCGTAAAATTTCAGGATTTACGAACGTGCAGTTTGACAGTGTACTCTCGGCCGTCGATGTGGCGACCTCCATCTATGAAATTCCCGTAGTTTTCCATAACCAGGGCCTGGACGGCATTGTTCTCAAGAAATTAGGCCTCGATCCGCGTAAAGCCGAGATTTCAGGGTGGCTTAAGGTCGTTGATTCTTTGAAAAATAGCGAAAACGAGGTCGTTATCGCCATGGTTGGCAAATATATCGACCTTCATGATACCTATAAATCTGTAGATGAATCCCTTATTCACGGGGGAATTGCCAATCAATGCCGTGTAAAAATTAAGAAGGTAGACGCTGAAAAGCTGGAAAAGGCTTTGGACCCCGGCGAACTCCTTCAAGGTGTCGATGGAATCTTGGTCCCCGGCGGTTTCGGTCAGAGGGGAATCGAAGGAATGATTTTAGCGGCAAAATATGCCCGTGAGAAAAATATCCCCTACCTCGGCATTTGTTTGGGCATGCAGATTATGGTGATCGAGTACGCTCGGCATATTCTTGGCTGGGAAGACGCCAACAGCACGGAATTCGACCCCATGACAACCCATCCTGTTATAGGTCTTCTCGCCGATCAGGTTGATGTTAAGTCCTACGGTGGGACCATGCGGCTGGGAAGGAGTCTGAGCGACCTGGTCGAAGGGACCAATATCCATGGTGCCTATAAAAAAACAACCATAGCCGAACGTCACAGACACCGTTACGAGTTTTCCAACCGTTACCGGGAAGAACTGACCAAGGCGGGACTTGTTATCAGCGGGTTTACTCCGGATAAAAGTCTTGTAGAAGCCGCCGAATGGTCAGGACACACCTGGTCGGTTGGAGTCCAGTTCCACCCCGAATTCTCCTCGAAACCTACCCATGCGCAACCGCTCTTCTCACGTTTTATTAAGGCTGCCCTCGGTCATCAAGGATGAAATCCTTTGGGTTTCTCTTCTTTTTACCTTTATTAATATCCTGCAGTCTCGACTACGGTGAAGAATTGGCAGAAAACATGAATAATACCCCAAATTCCATCCTCCAGGGCTTTCAGTTATTTTCTGTCAGAGCGAATAAAGTCGCTTACACCCTGAAAGCCGACCTTATCGAAAGCAATAATTCCCAGGCAAAAGACAGCCTCCGGGGTGTCACAGTTGAAGAATATGACGCAAAAGGGGAATTAAGAACCCGCGGCGTGGCAGAAATGGCGGTGATTACCCAAGGCGTCCGGGATGCTACGCTGACCAAGGTGGAGCTTTTTTCACGCGAAAATGACGCTTCCATTGTCGCAGAGTCCTTAAAATGGATGGAAAACCTCAGACAACTCCAGAGCGGTGCCCAGGAAGCTGTCCGTATAGAACGCGGAGACGGGACTATTATTGAAGGCATGGGTCTTTTCGCCGACTTCAACAACGGTATCCTGCGCTTTGACGGAGAGGTAAAAGGCGAGTATGATGAGGATAAGAAAACAACCGATGAAAGTCCACCTTAAATTTTTCACTTTCATTTTACTCCTACTCCCCGGGATTTCGCTCCACGCCCAGCGATTCACCTTCTCCGCACGCTCGATGTCTGCAGTTACCATAAGCGGTCGGGAGAGCACCATGCTTCGTGGTAATGCACGCATCCTCTCGGACAATACCGAAATCATTGCTGACGAGATCGAACTCTATGGAGCTGAATTCCGGTTTGCATCCAGCCGCGGAAACGTCGTAGTCACCGATAAAGACAAGGGTATCCGGCTTTCAGCCCCGAACGTTTTTTTTGATAGAAAACTCCGTATCAGCAGGGTCAATGGCTCTGCATACCTCGAAGATCAAAAAAATGAGCTCATAGTCCGCGGTGGTTTTCTTGAAAATCGGGAGTCTGAAGACGTCATCTTGATCCAGATCGGGGTGAGAATCATTAAAGAGGACATGATAGCCCGCGGCGACATGGCCCGATACGACAGAAAAAAACAAATTCTTGAGCTTACAGGTCTACCCAGCGTTGTTTATAAAGGTGATGAATTCAAAGCCAGAAGAATTACCATCAACATTGAAACGAATGAAATCCTTTTAGACGGGCAGGTGAGTGGAACCTATATACCAGCTGAATCTGAAGAAACAAACGAAACGCCACCTTCTGAACCACCGCCAGCCGAAACTCCGGCTTCCCCCGCCGCCGTCATTCCCGAACCCGAAACCGCCCCCGAGGCTGAAAATGACAACAAATGAGTGGGAGCCCATCGAGACCGAGATTCCCCAACTGAGGGTCGAGGGTCTGAGAAAAGCTTTCGGAAAAAAGATAGCTGTGAAGAAGGTGAAATTCGGGATGAGCCCCGGGGAAATCGTAGGACTCCTCGGACCGAACGGTGCGGGTAAGACGACCATTTTTTATATGATCGCCGGGTTTCTCACCCCGACCGAGGGGCATATTTTTTTAAAGGATCAAGAAATTACGGAATTACCCATGTATCAGCGTGCACGAATGGGAATCAGCTATTTGCCTCAGGAGACGTCGGTATTTAGAAAATTAACGGTTGAAGAAAATATTATGGCCGTTTTGGAAACCAGAAAGGATATACCTGTAGTTGAATTCACCTCTCGACTCGAAACTCTCCTCCATGAACTAGGGATCTCTGCAGTAAGGCACCAAAAAGCCTACACGCTTTCCGGGGGTGAACGCAGAAGAACGGAAATCGCCCGCGCATTGGCTATGGAGCCGCTGTTTCTCCTTCTCGACGAGCCGTTCGCTGGAATCGACCCCATAGCAGTTTTTGAAATCAAGTCCATCATCAGCCACCTGGTTTCAAAAGGTATCGGTGTTCTCATCACGGACCACAATGTACGCGACACCTTGGATATCACCCACCGTGCCTATATCATCAACCATGGTGAGATCTTAGCCCAAGGGAATAAAGAAGAACTCATCAGCAATGAACTTGCTAAACGTGTATACCTGGGCGAAAACTTCCGCATGTAGACTCTCTTTCAAAACTACTGCGGAGGGGTTATCAGGGTGCCGAAGACTGAGGGCCATAGCTGGGCTCCGACCCGTTGGATGAGGTGTTCTGGGCGCCCGGAAACCCTGGTCTGTGTCAAAAAGCCTGTAAGAGTGCCTATTCTACCCTTTATCTGACCAAAACCGCCAATCTTTTAAGGTTATGGTAGTGCCCCCGATAGTGGTCAAAAGTTTTTAACAGCTGGTTTTTGACCAAAAATCACGTTTTTTTCATCAAATTTAGCCTGAATTTCCTCAAATTTTTGTTTTGACCACTATCGGGGGCACTATCTAAGGCATCAAGAGTAACTGATCGCGTTCAACGCTTTTTTATCGTGTCGCCATGGGTAACAAAGTATCACACAGTTCAACCTCAAGTAAATTCCTGCGGTCTCAAGCGCAACAGGCTCTTTTAGGCGAAGCAGTCTCCTAGTTTCGCCTGTATTGGACTGCGTCAAACATTGGTGCTCTGCGTTCCCTTGACCAACCTGTGTATCTCACGAGAATAAGAAGCTTTGTGCCAGGCATAAGAACCTCAGGCCCCGGGTTTCTAGGAAGCCTGGCTGGAAAAACCTCCTGATAACCAGAACCCGCAAACTTTATGTAAGCCCGGTAGGTGACTATTTGTTCATCCCCTTGCCATTCCGCATTCATCAGGGCTAGCTCGACGTTGAACGTAACCGGGTCTTTATTTAAAACCAGATACTCTTCCACGATTCCGTCGAGGACCGCCCAAGTTCCCGGTGTCGAAGCTTGGGTAAAGCTCCTAATTGTTAATCCCAGGTCGATAGGGGCCTGTGACCAGGCACTTTGACCCAAATTCACCAAAAAAACTAAAAAAACCATCATTTGACTCTTGCTTTTCATACGCACAATACTAAAATTGATTTGTATGCGGGTCAATAACAAACCCCATTTTTTTTTAGTTAAGGTTTGACTAAAAGAGATTTGTGGTGTTAAATACGTTTGAGGGTAAAGAATGAGTAACAATGATATTGTACCTGGATTTGATGACGAGAAAGATGACAGCCTCAAAATTCGCCTTCAAAAGGCGGAATCAGTTGAGAATGCTCTCATCCTTCATCTTACCGGCTATATTGACACATACAATTCCAACTATTTTCAAAAAAGGGTCTTAAAGGTCATTGAGAATGGATTTATTAATATCATTTTTCATTGTTCAGGTCTGAATTATGTTTCATCGACGGGTATTGGTTCGTTTACAGCATTCCTGAAAACCTTAAAACCAAAGGGCGGTGAGGTGGTCCTCCTTGAAATTCAACCCAAGGTCTTCGAAGTTTTTCAACTTTTAGGTTTCAGCCAATTTTTCAATATAAAAGACGACATCTCAGAAGCCGTCAGGTTTTTTCAACGGGGCGGCGCCGCCACAGAAAGCGATGCTTCAGGAGTATTCCCGAAGACTTTCAACTGCCCCATCTGTTCCAAAAAGCTGAAAGCTTCAAAACCGGGAAGATTCCGGTGTTCCGAATGTAAAACTATTCTAGCGATAGACAACACCGGTCAGGTGTTTCTCGGATAAAAATGAATCCAGGAGGGAACATGAAGAAGTCCTACGCGATAGAGGACCTGTTTGTTGAGTGGAGGGTGGGTTTCGAGGAAATCGGACCGCACACATTTTCAGTTACCGATGGCGGAAGAGGCTGGTACAATATCGTCGTATCCCAAAAGGATGACGTTGTTGTCGTTCGTCTTCCTGTTATGCAGGTTCCCGGGGATGCTTCAAAAAAGACCCTTTTAATGGAAGAAGTACTGAAACTCAACGCAAACGGCTTACTTTTCGGAGCTTATGCCTTCCTTGAGGGAAACCTTTTGCTGATTGATACCCTTCTTTCCGATACAATGGATCCCGAAGAGCTCCAATCCAGCATGGACTCGTTGAGTTTAGCTTTGGTGGAACATTTTCCAATCTTATCCAAATACAAGAACGCTTAAAAGGAGCTACCCATGGGAATTTTTGAAAACCTGGGCCGATTGTTCAAGGCCAATATCAATGATCTGATAGCAAAAGCTGAAAACCCCGAGAAAATCCTTAATCAGGTTATTCTAGAGATGAATGAACACCTTGTAGAGAGTAAAAAAGCTGTGGCCCTCGCACTTGCAGATGAGAAAAAACTCGAGCGCCAGATGAATGAAAACCTTGCACAGTCCAAGGATTGGGAAAGCAAGGCCATGCTCGCCGTACGAAGCAGCCGGGACGACCTCGCAAAAGAAGCTTTGGTAAAGAAAGCCGCTTTTGAAAAAGACGCCCTTGCTTACAAACAACAGTACGATATCCAACACGAGAATGTTGACAAACTTAAAGGCATGCTTCGTCAGCTCCAGGATAAGATCGAAGAAGCAGAACGGAAAAAGAACCTATTGGTCGCTCGTTCAAAACGGGCTGAAGCCCAAAAGCAGATCAGCGAAACTATGGGCAAACTTGGAAATAATTCAGCTTTTTCTGCCTTTGACCGCATGGAAAAGAAAGTGGACCAGATCGAGGCTGAAGCTAGCGCCCAAGCAGAACTCGAAGATCTCACTGGAGGGAAGAGCCTGGAGGACGAATTCAAGGCACTGGAATCAAGCGGAGGATCTGCGGACCTTGCCTTAGAAGAATTAAAACAAAAGATGAACTCTGGAGGCTGATTATCTACCTTCATTATTTCCAACCTAAGGGTTCGAAAAAGGAGGCGTTTTTCCTTTCAGAAGGGGAAACGCCTTTTTTTAGCTACACGCAAGGTTCACCAGAGAGCGCTACACCAGCGGCGGATGTCTATTTCACCGCGTTTTCAACACTTTGTCAAAGTTTTTCTGAAGGACTGGCTTTAGCTCATCCTTTAATTGTTACAGGAAGCAGTAGGGATATCAGGAAATCTTTCCTCCTTGGTGCCTCGGAATTTATAAGGGAACCTTGGGACCCCGAAGAACTCCTTCTTAAAGCATCCAAGCTAATTAAACCCGGTAGGATCCTGAAATTCTCCCAAGGGACCGTGCATTGGCAGAGAAAGAAAATTTCAGGTAGCGGAGGAACACAAATACTTACAGAAACTGAAGAAACCATCCTTCGGAGATTTAGAAATTCAACCGATCATTACACCATTGAAGTTTGGTCAAAAAATAAACGAGCACTCGACAAACAGATTAGCAGTCTCAGAAAAAAATTCCGCGATGTTTTGGGGGCCTTGGAATCACAACCCTCACCGATACTTTGTATTAGGGGTAATGGATGGACTCTCAACGTAATTTCTTAGGAACTTTTCTTTACTCCTTTCTCATTTTTGCACTCCTGCTGGCGGTGGTTGCACTCGCTTTATTTGGATTTTTCTGGTTGGGTTCCAAAATTTTTCCACCTACCATTCTTTTCCAATCCGGTCTTACCAACCTGGCGATTTTTTCTAGTTTGAGTTTGGCTTTGGTTCTGGCTTATTTTTTCTATCCGGTGATTTCTTCCAATATTTCCGCCCAATTCTTACTCAGTGCGGCTGTTTTATCAGTCCTTGTTTTTACCACCTTACCAAGTTATCTTCCTTCGGCTGAGGATCAGCTACGCTCTCCCCCTGGAACAGAGAGGTTTCAAAGTGTACTCGATGGCACCCTATTTCTCCTCAATGACGGTAGTGCTGTGTACCAAAAACCTGATGACCCCAGGCTGATCACCATTAACCAGACAGCATTTTCAGATTCTAATTCTTCCTTTACCCATTCTGAGTCTGAACTTAATTCCCCGACCTCTTTTCGGTGGCTTGGTCCAACAGGGAACGCATCGTATTTTCAACCTCCGTATTTTCTCAATGACCTCTTAACCGATATCCAATATACCTCTGCCTATCTAAAATCCACTCTAGATTTTCATAACGGTGTTCTTAACCCCGTCTTTTTTCTGGGAGGGTTTATCAGTCTGATTTTCGGTCTTTCCCTTATTTTCGAGCTTCGACTTCCCAGACTTATCAGGCTTATTCTGGGAATTTTCCTCATTAGGATCCTGCTCGGGATTATTAAGTTTTCTTGGTGGAATGCTAACCTAATCTTAGGGCAATGGATAGATTTTCCAGAAAGCCTTCACTGGATTTTCGGGGGCTGGATTCCGGTTGCCCTGGCCTTTTTTTTCCTGATGTTGAAACTCTATAATACAAGCTTGAAAAGGTCGGTTATGGAGGAAGCTGGTGGCTAAAACTTCATGGACCCCGATTTGGCTTCAATCGACGTTCCTATCCGCTCTTGTCCTACTGATTCTTTCACTTTTAAGCACGGTTTTCGATCCCATTCGCGCAGGTTTTCTTCTTATGGGTACTCTTTCCCAATTTCTTCATTGGTCACCTGTATTTTTTATAATGGGTTTTACCCTTACCTTTATCCTGAGGTTTGAGAGAGTCTTCTCGGGTGCTTCTGAATCTCCCCTTGAAGGTGGCTCCTTTATATCGCGTCTCATCATCCTAGCGGGTCTGAGTGCCGTCTGGATTGCTTTAAGCGTTTTTCTTTTTGAGCCCTCTATCAATAGTTCCCTTGATCAAGCTATAGAGTCGCGGGCCCTCTCTGTGAGAATAGCTCGGCAAGCAGCACGCTACGAGGAAAGCCTCACACAAGAAACAGCCGACGAACACAGGGAAGGCGGGAGCATCCTATCAGGGGTGAGAAAAGATATTACACGGAGAATCCAAATTCTTTCCCAGTTAGAGAATCTCTATACTATTCAAGCCCGCCTTGTACCAGAAAAAGACGGATTAGTTGACAGGATGGATTCCATTCGGGCTCAACTGGAAGAACAGGAGAAAAACCTCCGACGCCTCCCGATTATTCAAAAAGAGAGGCAACTACTTTGGTCGGATTTTAATAATCTTACCGGGAATTCCGCACTTCTTTTTGCCTGGGAACTTTTCCGAAGGCGTCAATGGCCCGAATGTTACCAGATTGCTTCACTGGCGCTTTTGCTTAAAGAATCCTCGGGCGAATCAGAAAAGCTTATGGAAAGGTCCAGGGAGGAGCTCCTTAAGATTCCCATCATTGATGGTTCCTTTTTTCAACGAAAGTCCCGTTTTATTTCCCTTTACCAGGCTGGTCTTTATCGTGAAGCTTATTATGGTCTGGTGGAAATGGAAGGCGAAGGACTAGTGGACGAGGAAGTTCTCCGGTATTTACAACTCAGCAAAGAACAAATTCAGGGAAGTTATACCTTTATCGAAACGGCGAAGCTGGGTTTGGATGTGCCTATCCTCAAGCCGGTCTTTTGGACCCAGGATTCCATCACAATACCCGGTGCCAGAGAGTGGTTGAGTGCCTCCTGGCTATCGCTTTCACGGATGGGTTATTTATTGAAATCACCTTATATTCTTAGGAGAGGACCCAATGGAACCTGGACTAGCTGGACTGCGGACTATGCGCGAATCGCCAACGACCCGACACGGCCCGGACAAATGTTGCTCGACTTCAGGTTTATCCATGAACGGTTGAACCTAACACAAGAGGGGTTCACGACACTTCCTTCACCCACCCTTCCTCTTCAAATGGATAAAATGACCGCTGGATTTCTTACCGACTCCCGCATTCGTCCCGAATCCCTTTCCTTTTTTAATCTCTTTCCACTTGCTGATTCCGCACATAAAATCGGATCTTCACGATCTTCCTTCACGGCAGAAATTCAAATGAGAATATGGGCTGTGCCAGCCTTCTTTCTTGGTGTTTTCATTCTTGTCTTCTTATCTTTCTACCTAAGGGCGCGGGAAGGAGGAGTATTCGGCGGGCCTTTTATCGCTGCGGGAGTGCTTGGTGCAGGTTTCTTTTTTGGATACGACACCTTCCATTGGTTAGCCCGCGTTCTTTTGGGAGGCCTCTCCTATGCCATCGGCTTGACAGCATCCCTCGTCGTAATGGGCGTAGCCTTCGCTTTTGCACTCACGATGATGGGAATCTTTTTGACCAATAGTATTAGGAGCTATTCCTCGGGAACCCGTTGAATTTTAGCCCCCAAACCTTCTAGCCTTGAAACTAAATTTTCATAGCCCCGTTCAATCTGATATACGTTATGTATGGTACTTCTGCCTTCAGCACAGAGCGCCGCCAAAACCATCGCCATACCCGCACGAACGTCGGGAGAAACGAGTTCAGCTCCTCTAAGTCTTGACGGCCCTGTGACCACAGCCCTGTGCGGGTCGCACAGGATGATTCCTGCGCCCATAGCTATGAGTTTATCAACAAAGAACATTCGACTCTCAAACATTTTTTCATGGATAAGGACTGTTCCGGAACTCTGCGTTGCCGTCACTGTCATAATGCTTGTGAGGTCGGCTGGAAAGCCGGGCCATGGGGCATCGTCTATTTTTGGAATCATGCCGCCGAGGTCCTGCTGAACCTTCATCGGCTGCGAAGCTCGGACGAGAATCGTGCTCCCCTCTGTTTCCCAATGTACACCTAACTTAGCGAAGCCGATTTTTATCATTTTTAGGTTTTCAGGTGCCGCATTTTCTATGCGGATCTCACTCCTAGTAACAGCAGCCAAACCTATAAAAGAACCTACTTCCATAAAATCCGTACCAATGGCAAATTCGGCACCGTGAAGTTTTCTTACACCGTAAATTTGAAGGATATTGGATCCAATCCCCTCAATGCGGGCTCCCATAGCATTGAGGAGCCTGCAAAGATCCTGAACGTGCGGTTCTGACGCAGCGTTTTGGATCACCGTTTCACCCTCGGCCAGAACGGCGGCCATTACGGCGTTTTCAGTTGCTGTGACGCTGGCTTCATCTAAAAATATATCTGCCCCAATCAGACGGTGAGCGGTGATGGTAAAGACACCTTGCACATCAACCCGGGCGCCCAGCGCCTCCATGGCTAAAAAATGGGTATCGAGTCTACGGCGGCCGATGACATCGCCACCAGGTGGTGGTAGGATGACCTTGCCGAAGCGCGCAAGAAGCGGTCCGGCAAAAAGGATTGAGGCTCTGACCTTTCTGGCTAGATCTGCTGGAACTTCCCCTGATGATACCCCTGAAGTTTTTATTTCAACAGTTCCCGGCTCCGGGCGTGAGGCTTCCGCTCCTAAAGAAACAAGGACACTAATAAGGACGTCCACGTCTTCAATGTCGGGCATATTTTTCAGAGTGACTTTCTCATCTGTGAGTAAAGTGGCGGCTATACACGGCAGAGCGGCATTTTTGTTTCCGCCCGCCCGGATTGTACCGCTTAAGGGAAATCCACCCTCAATTAAGTATTTAGGCATAGCCGTATGCTAGCCGCCTGTTCAATGGTTGTCAATGGAAAAGGCAGGGGTGTTTCAATGTCGGATATCTCTGATTT
>DYOB01000315.1 GCA_020720765.1 Borreliella garinii | reverse complement strand
CTATTGTTAAATATTAGTGAAAAAATCTAAGATAGTGTTTTTACTGTTGACGGCCAAGAAAAAATATGTAATAATTGCTATATAAAAAAGTGAGATTATGTACAAGCAAAAACCAGCAATCAGTGCCTTATTTCCTCTAGAGGGACTCAGTCCCAAAGGAGGAATTGTGGGAAAAACCACTAAAAGCGGAGGTAGCGGGTCCAGTAAAACCGCAACCAGTAGCAGCAGTTCGTCGTCTTCCAAGTCGACCAAATCCGGCAGCATCGGTTCGATGGGGTCGGGAACTAAGGGCGGAGGAGTTTCTAAGACCGCCAAAAATACTTACGGACCTTCAGTGACTAAGAATACTATCAATGAAAACGGATCAAATACTCAAATAACCCAAACGAAAGCTAAAACCGGAATTGCAGGGACTTCGGTTTCCGAAGTAGGAAGAAGCACGAAGTCTCCACATGCTGACATTCCCGATCAAGTACGCAATACCATGACCCCTCAGCCTATGCCTCATTTTGTTCCCGAGGATAACGGAGCGGCTCCCAGCGTGACCATCGAGGTTCTCCGCCACCCTGATTCGATGTCCACGGTCAACAATAAGAACTTTCAAAACCTTGGGCTCGATAAGGTTATCCTTTTCAACCACGACACCGGCGAGAGTGTGACTTTAACCATGCAGACAGTATCAACACGAACCGGTACAGCCGGCGGAACCCTGGCTCCTGGATCTTTTGAAATTACCCGCGGTGCGGTCGGCGGAACCTCCCTGTTTGGGGACAATGATCCAAGACCTCTTGCAGAAAAGCGACGGGATCGCGATGACGTTATGACTATCACTGGTGGGCGAACCATGGACGGTGCGGAGATACGTGATAGTGGGATCGCTTATGAAAATGGAAACAGGGTATCAGATCCGTACCGAGTCCATCGGGATGTGAACGACGCTAAAGGACGCTATACAGCGGGACCAACCAGTGCGGGTTGTTTCACCGACATGGGCGAAGGTGTCCACGTCATGAACGCAACCCTTGAGAGGTGGGGAATACGGAGGGGAGATACAGTAACAGGAAATATCTTGCAACTCTAGGAGGTAAGAAATGTGTTGCAGAAAAGTTTGGGTGGTTATACTTTTGGTCTTTGCATCAGGTGCTTGGGCTCAGGAAGGTATAAAAAGATATGTGTTTGGTGCAGATTGGTCTATGGACCGTTTGTCGCTCAAAGAAGAGGTCTCATACGACTTCCTCGACCTGGGCCCGAACTCGTTGTGGATCGATACTAGCCGCGGGCAGGCGCAATCTGGCCGGGAGGTTCGTGAGCAAGGTTTCCGGGTTTTTCGTACGGCCTCAAAGGCGTGGATCATCCTTGGAACAAGCGATTCCAAAGTTGTTTCCTTGTTGAGCTTGGGTGCTGACGAACCAGTTACCGGAAGGCTTTGGGATGGGGGCAATTGGATTGAGCAGATGAAAACCGACGTTCCTTTTATGAACCTCGGCTACTGGTGCGAGGGAAGTTTGGTATCGGATGCTGTCTCGGTTCCTTCTGTTCCGGGTCAGGACGTAGGCGTGCTTTTCCAGACACCGGACCGGAGTTGGTTGTCATCGGCAAATCCTGTGGGGGCACGCCTCGAGATGGAGGTTCCTTGGGGAACCAAACTCTTGGTTTTAGCCAATGGTTTTATCAACAAAGCCAACCTAGGAGACTTCAGGAAATACTCAAGGGTGAGGAATGTGGAAGTGGCATACGGCTCCTTCCGGCAAACCCTTGAACTCGCGGATATACCAGACTACCAGGCTTTCAACCTTAACCAAACCTTGGTAGCGGGTCAAAAGTTGACGCTGACCATACGTTCTGTTTACGCCGGCACGGACTCCCGCGCAGGCTTGAATGAAATCATCCCTGTCCGTCTAGGGAGAGAATAAAGTTCAGCCCTCCCCGCGGGGGGGGCTTA
>DYOB01000314.1 GCA_020720765.1 Borreliella garinii | reverse complement strand
CAAGAATCAATGAATATGCATAAGTTCCATGAAATTTCGACAAAGTTCCACAATCAGCAAATTGTTACTGCTTTATATTAAAATGGTTATGCGAGCCCCCCTGTGTCAGGCGGCTATTTTGGGGCTTTCCCTTTTCCGCTGGCGTTTCAATTCCTCCGCCTGTAGCAAGGCACCAACCTTTTGAAGATTTCTGCCCAACACGGCAAGTGCGACGTAACGTTTGAAACCTTCGACGCCGTGGTCGAGGCAACGGTCAAGTCCGTGATTCTCCAGAGCGTTGATGCCTGATTCCACCGCGGAGTGCCGATGACGGTAGTGGATGAACTCGTCGGAATACTCGCGCTCTTTATCATTTTCGGAAAGCTTGCCTTTTTTAGGCAACACCAGATGATTCAGGATCTCGTCCAGTTCATCCTTGTTGGACGGGCTCCAAAAGCCTTTGTCCATACTGCAGCCGTTGAGTTTCGGGAAATTCATCTTCGCATCCTTGACCATGGGAACGGCGACATCAACATCCTCTTCCTTCTCCATCACCCGGTGATTGAGGATGAAGCCATATTGGTCCTCCAAGATGCAGACGCGCAGTCCAAGCTCAACCGGAACCCCCGCTTTCCCTTTCGATATCCATTCAGTATGCTCTTCGAAAATGGAGAAGACTTTTTCATCATGAGGAATGGTTTCCCCTTTCACGATCCTTCGCTCAATTTGATCGATCTGCCGCTCCGCATGTTCCATATAATGCTTTATTTCAACTATTTCCAAAGTGTGGTCGCCATTTTCAGCCGCCACTTCGACGAGGCTTTCAGCCGCCCGGCGCAGAAAATCGCGCGCGATCTCCAAATAAGTCTTATAGGCTTCAATGATCAAGCCTGCCCGTTCCTTTTTTTTGCCATCGTCAAGCGATGTCGAATGTTTGAGCTTCTGGCATGTGCGGAACAGCTTTTTGACTTTCTTGAAGTTGTCGACATACTTCCGCCAACCTGCGACACCGGTTGTCATGCAGAGGGCTGCGACCAGGAAAATAACCTTCCGCACGGCATCGAGAAGCAAATTGATGTCCGTCGGATAATGTACCTTGGTCTCAACCACGAACGAATCACACCGTCCCCTCAATTCGTCTTCCTCGTTTTTTTTTACCAATGCGTGTCCGACTCCGATTGCGACAAGGTCGATTTTGTTGATGGTCTCAATTTTCAAGAGGGATACATTGTCCTTGATTGCCTGAAGGGAGAATTGCGGCGTAGTGAACCAGTCGTTCAACCCCATCATCCGCCGTATTTCCATATGGTTGTTCGCCAAGTTTTGAATTTTATCCCAGTCGCAGTTGCAGTTGACCCGCAGTGTCGCCAACACAAGTATCTGCCACAAGTGCATTCCCGGCCGCCCGTTGGCGACATCGTTTATTGGCACTTCACGCTCCAGAATTCCGAAAACTTCTTCCCGCGTCACAGGGTTGACGTAGATACGCTGCAACCCAAGCAGCATCTGGGTGACCTCATCCCGGCAGCGCACGTTGATTTTGATTTTTGCTATGTCGACTATCCCGAAACTCCCTTGCTCATCGTCATCAAATACTTTCCGCATTCCAGGCAACCTCATTATGAACTATAAATATTTACTCTGCAAATATTTACGCTGTATTTACGCTAAACGCAAGCGGCACTTCAAAAAACATTAACGAATTCCCCCGGAAACCGTCATGGCTCGCCATATTAAAACGTCTGTTTTCGGCGAATCTTTCATCGCTTTTCATGTGGACAAATTCTCGTGACTGCTTGAATTATATTTCTAACTTGCTAATTGCAAACGTGTTGCTGCTATAACTCGAGTCTAATTGAAAATTATTTCTTGCCCGATAATCCCCATCCGCCTTAAACATTCAATTCATTTTTTAGTTGTAATCAATTTATTTAAAACATATTATATCTTATCGTCCGGGCACTAT
>DYOB01000313.1 GCA_020720765.1 Borreliella garinii | reverse complement strand
TTCCCTCTGAGTTTCTTTCAAAATTAAAAACAGGATCCATCAAATCAAATAAATCCCGCGTATCCTCAGGGCGATACCAGTGATTGAAATGCTGCATCGCTTTTATCATGACAAGAAAGCCGTTAAGACGATCCTCGTGGAAAGGCTTATCTTCATCTTTCAATTCATAGACGCGCTCAAAAATTATATCTAGGCGCTCCTGATTCAAATACGGCAAGTCTTTTTTTCTGTTCATTCAAACATCCTCATTTATTACTTATTTAAGTTGCCAATGGTCAATAAATTTTCCAAGGAGACTAGATTGTCGTTCTTCCAAAATATGTGGTGTCCAATCAACATGCGACTGGATTTGATTAGTTAGAACGAACGGCGAAGCTATGCCTTTTCCTTTGAAATAGACATTTTTCTTGGTGTCGAAGTTGTAATTACTTGCCGCCGGATTCTTTCGCGCATGCAGGGGAACCAGATTAGCCAAACGGTGTGTCCAGCCTTCTCGAACATCCTCATCCATGAACCATTCAAGCCATTTAGAGTTTACTGGCGGTGATTGGGGCAGCACATGCTCCAGAGAGACATGCTTGTACTGACTTTTTTTACTACCATCACTGACTAGCTCTTCAAGACGAAGAATCAAAGCCAACCGCGCCTTGGGTAGTTTGTGGTAGATGTCGCCGTCGAGAGCTTCGACGAAATCGCGTTTCTGCTTATCCGTGAGTTCAAGCATCTTGAGCGCGGCCAAGTCGCCGTCAAAGGTTACCGACTCAATTTCCTTGGTAAGCTCAGCATAACTTCTTATACGTTCATTGATCCCGGCCTTAGTCACCAGCAAGAAATAGGTCAAACGCTCAAGCGCCTTAAAAAAATCTGCAAGTTTTTCCGGCTTATCGCGAAAACGCTTGAAATATACAAGAGCCGGAGGAACCCAGTCCTTAAAGTCTACCCAATTCAACCATGCGAGGTAATCGTTGATCGTCTCAGCGTACTCTACAGCTTGGAAGTCCGCATCCTTAACAAACCCCCACACCTCTGCGTAGGGTTTTAGTACTTTATCAATTAAATCAACAGGGCTCTTAAATTCGGTGACAGAGTTCTGAAACTCTTTAACCAGCGTTGCTCTTTGCTTATCTTTGGCATAAATGGTTCGGATATGACCAAGCAGCTCGCCAAATGCCTCGCGACCAAGCATTGACTCAATGTTGCTCCACTCTTTAGCATAAGCATGACTTTTTTCTTCACCCGCCATGCTGCGAATTGAACCCAACACGGAAGCCTTGATAATGTCGCTGGGTTCAAGATCGAGCCCACGGTTATTCATTACTGAGAATATCCGATAGGCCGCTTCAAAATCAGGTGTTGAGATAACGACAAGTGAACACCTTGTGACAAGAAACTTCCACAGCTCAAGCTGCTCTTCGTCCGGCAATGATTTAACCGCGTCCAGCAACAACGCCGTGTTTTCACGATAGCGTAGACGGCTATCTTTTAGCTTGTCCTTATTAACCACCAAGCGGCTAATACCTCCAAGCTCCAATATGTTTGTGCGAAAAAAATCTGCATCTTCAATACGAGCGGTTAAGCGGTATTCGTTCGTTTGCCCAAGGCTTGCCTTACCTTTTTTGTACAAAAAATCCGTGATGTCGTCTGCCGCATTAGGCAGAACCTCGCGAAGCACCGCAAACAATATCGTTAACGTGCTCAAACGTTGCTGACCATCAACCACCGATGATTTTGGAACTCTGTCTGTTTTAATAAGAACGATACTACCCAAAAAATATTGGCTGCTCGCTGTATCAGAAGTACGCGCATCCCGCATCGCCGACACAAGGTCATTGAACAGCTCTTCAGCCTGTTCGGTCGTCCATGAATAGGGACGCTGGTAGTCCGGAATTTCGAACTGATAGTCACCCTCAAAAATTTCCCTAATCAGCTTGTCATGCGCTTCAAGC
>DYOB01000312.1 GCA_020720765.1 Borreliella garinii | reverse complement strand
AACAAATCCACCGCCCTTATCCTTCTTGCAGAACTGTCCTTTGTTGTCCTGCTTGGTAGGGCGCAAACAAGTGTAAAGTAAAAACAAAATAAAAATATGAAACTCAACTTTAATCTTGTTAAGTCTTTTGCTAATGAACATGGCGTTATCCTTGAGCGCGAAGGGCGCGGGTATAGCTATTGGAATATACACGATGGTGGTTCTTCAATGGGTTATTCGGATAGTCTGTTAGAGGCATATAATGATATAACTAACTTCATTGAGGGGTTTTTCGGCATAAGTTCCTGATAATCAAGAACTTACAGCACCGGGCCAGGCGGCCTTACGCAAGTGCATGAATGCGAGCAACTTACGATGAGTTTTCCCTATCTGAAAACGCAAAAAATGTCAAGAAAAATCTTTCGCGCGCATGAAAATAAATATGCGATTTTTTTGAAGAAATTCCTTGCGCCAAACTCAAATCGTGGTATTCTCTAAACATCAGAGAGGGAGCGGAGAACTCAATTCTGAAATTGATTTTGACAATTCAAAAAGGGGATAAGGGATACCATTTATGGATCAATGGTTAGGGGGCGACCCCTGTAAAAAGATTACTCTTTGATAAGTAGGATCGTTCCCTACCTTTTATCTTCTTCTTGAGTTGTCAAACTAAAACACGAAGTCTCACGATGCGAGCACGGCATCTATAAGAGAGAGCGGTGAAAGCCCGAAGTGCCTGATAGTCAGGCACTTACAACGCCCCGGCTGACCCGGCTACGTAAGTCCCTAATTACAAACAACTTACAACAATTTCTGTTAGCGTATATCCGGCCAGATGTCAAGAAAAAAATGAGGTTTTGGCCAAAATAAATTTTCAACTTTTCTGAAAAAAGTCCTTGCCATTTTTCTGGAAATCCCTATCTTCTTAAACATGGAAACTATCCTGACCTTCGCACCGGAACTGAACGACGACCCAGAAGCCCTTGCGCAATTCGAGGCTTCTTACAGCGATTTTCTCGATGCGCTCGACACACAGGGGGAGGAATAATTTATGGACAATAACATGAGATTCACGCTTGAATATATCGCGCTTGTTGCGGTGGGTTTGCCGATCCTCGCATTCCTCTGGTTCGGCATCACAGAAATAAAAGATTATTGGCTTGACAAGTTCAGCAAATAATACATAATAAAAATATGATCAAAAACTATCAAGTAATCGTCGGGAACATCGGGCGGGTTTACGATGGGGAAAATGAACGTGATGCGCGCAAAGCATACGATGAATACGTTTTCATATCTAAACAAGCTACTGGTCGCGCCGCTGGCGAGGATGTCACCTTGTTTATGAATCACGACATTTTGTGCGAACATGACGGATATAACAGCGATAGAAACATTGACCCAGAGGAACAATAATATGACCAGAAACTATAAAGTAATCGTCGGAGATGCCGGAATCGTTTATTCTGGCGGGAGTGAATTTGAAGCCTGCAAAAAATATGACGAATGCGTGTTTACGTCAAATAAAGCCAATCGCAAAACGTCCGGCGAGGATGTCACGCTCTACCTTATGGATGGCCGCGTTCTCCGCAAACATGTTGGATACAATAACTCAAACAAATAACATAGACATTATCCCTTCCAGTTTATCCAATAACTCACGACGACGAAATCCCCTTTTAATAAAGACATGTTTGACACCACAGAACAAATAGAAGACTTCCTTACTTCCTCAAATCTTAGTAATGATAAGTTGATCAATATCTGGAACAACTTACAAGAGTCATTTGATAACGAAGAAGAGAGGATCGCTTTCTTTAATAGGACTGCCTTTAAGCAAATAGCTCGCATAAGTGACTGATAATCAAGCACTTACAGCGCCCCGGCTGGTCCGGCCACGCAAGTAGCTCATAATCAACAACTTACAACGATTTCTGTTAGCAGATTCGGCGCAATGTGTCAAGAAAAATC
>DYOB01000311.1 GCA_020720765.1 Borreliella garinii | reverse complement strand
GCATTTGGAAATTGGGAAGAGTGGATTGTTTGGCCCAAGGTGGGCAATACCACGATATAGTAAAATCAGAACTTCGACCGACGGCGGCGGAAGATCATCACGGTCGTCAGGCTGCCGACCAGGAGCGCCCAGGTGGCGGGCTCGGGGACGGCGGCGACTACCTCATAAAAGCTTCCCATGTTCTGCGTCGCAGCTGTGCTACCAGCGTATCCGGCAAAAGAAATCTTGCTAAGGTAGGCTGCGGGATCAACTGAAAAGCGAAGCTGGTTGTTTACCCCCCCATAGGTACCTAATGTACCACCCCAGTTCGTTACGACGATTGAGCCAGATGTCTCAAAAATAATGGAATTGAGGTTAACCGTATTTGTTTCAGATACGCCATACAGAATGTTCAATGCTTTGTCTGAGGCATCAACCGCACCCGCACTGGTGAGCGATGAGTTTCCAGAGATGCTCCATTCCATTGAGTCGTTCAGATTAATCGCTTGGTCGCTGAAGTCAACCGACGCGGATGCAAGCGTTAGCGATCCTGCACCGATATTTATCAAGTCACCAACCCCTGCACTTGCAAACGAATAGGTTGCCCCGCTAAAAGTAATAGCGTTGGGACTAAAAGAGCCGTTGGGATTTAAACTCAACTTAGTTGTGGCAGTATTATTAAAGATCGCATCATCGCCGAATGGCGGATCATCGTTTGGTGCCCAGTTACTTGCATCAGCCATGTCCGCAGTATCCCCCACCCATGTGTAAACCGCAGCATGTGCCACTGTGGAAACAAGAAGGACAACTGCTATTGCCAGTAAAAGTGAAATGTTATTTTTCATAAGTGAATCAGGGATTTTTTTAGTTATTCAAGGTGTAAGTCAACGCAGTTTGAACCATCGTCGAAGAGCCAGTCGAGTTGCCTTTTCGCGAAATCCAAAGGCCACAACCAGGAGGCAGGACAACGTTTGTATAATTTTTTGTATCTCCGGCATTTCCAGCATTTTTCCAGAGCCCTGCACTGTTCAGGAAATACCTGCTTAATGTGTTGTCGGGGCGGTAAACGGTCACCTGATCAGCGTTGTTTGGATCATTGTGCTTGGTCCAATTTGAGATATTGGCGAATCCGAGTTTTCCTAACGTTGTTCCAGTAGGGGCAGGCAACGACCTAACAACCTTTACTCCTCCTGGCACCTGAATTTTTGGAGCGATATCCGGCACTGATCCCAAAAACTCGAGCGCCGCATGCGCACCACCCGCACGCCTTGTAACCCAGATTCCTGATGTTGGAATAATCCCGAGATTATTGTAGTTTGCAGAGTCTCCCGCATTTCCCGCATTCTTCCAGTTTGTGCCATTGTTGTAGTATGCGAATAATCTTCCATCCACATAAATAGTAATTACATCCGCATTATTTGGATTTCTTCCATATTTTAGCACGCAATCCGCCGAGTTTGAGCCAAAAATCCCCCCAAGGGTAAACATTGGAACGATGCGGTATTTGTCACCAACAGCCACATTGATTGTATTTGAAGAAGATGAGTCGACGGGCAGGAGAAAGTTGCCGCCTCCAGTCCTTAGGGTCAGCACCGTTCCAGTGTTAGACGAAATCCCAAAATTTCTACCGCTAGCATTGCCCGAAATAATTTGGCAGTAATTTGAACCGGCAACATTTCCAAAACTTGCAGACGAGTCAGTAATTTGGGTTGCTGAAACTCCAGTAACGGTGCCTGTAAAAATAGGTTCCTGCTCCAAGGGAATCGAAATGGCGGCCTTCCTGTTTGCGTCCAACTGAAAAGACACGACGCCAACCGGTCTAGTGGTGGCGTTCTGAGCCATCGCCGAGTGGGTGAGAACTGCGGTTGCGCTGAGGAGGAGAGGGAGAAGTTTTTTCATACGATGTGGTATAAAATATGTGTCGGAAGGAGCGTCCTCGAAAATGCTATATTGTGCAACAACTTTTGGGGGC
>DYOB01000310.1 GCA_020720765.1 Borreliella garinii | reverse complement strand
AAGCACTGAAAACGAAAGCCAGACAGTCAGAAGCCCGCTTGAAAGACGCACTGGCTAGGGAGAATGCAGCCCGGAAAAAGAAAGCAAGGGCAGCCGAGACCAGAAGAAAAGTGATTGCTGGCGCACTGGTTTTAGGGGCATTTACTCGGACTGAAAAACCTTGGCCAATCAATCACTTAATTGATTTACTTGATTCTGAATTAACCCGAAAAGATGATCGAGCATTATTCTCTGATTTAATTCCATTAGAAAAAGATAATCAAAAGTAATCATTATTTTTTGATTATAAATATAATCCATTAATGTTTTCTATTGAACGCCATACATCCATATAAAAATAAAATACCATGAAATATGTCGCTTAACGACATATTTGCTCTTTTTGGCGTTTGTTATATGTATTCAACTGTGTTTTTCTGGTGTCACCTATTTAGAGGACACCAAAAATGAACACGCAACAAAGAATCTGCCGCCCGAATGAAACCATTAATATGCTGGGTATTTCCAAGTCCACACTTTGGAGAATGGTGAAGGACGGCATAATCCCGCCCCCCATTAAAATTGGACGGCAGGCTGTAGGATGGCAGGAAAAAACCCTGATTGAGTTCATTAATTCGCGCCCTAGTGCTCGTTAATTCAATTATTCTAATTATTAAGGGGTTAGGTCATGAACACAAAACAAGCGATTAAAAAGCCAATAAACGAATTCTTAGGCATAACACACCCGCCCCCGCCGTGGGAGGGCGTTGTGATTCCACCCCGATATGACCTGCGTGATAATGGTGTTTACCGGGAAGACCCGCCTGCTGAAGAGGGAAGTGAACCCATTGATGTATTTATCAGCGCCCCAATCTGGGTGCGGTCGTTCGAAATCAATGACCGTGGCCAATGGAACGTCAATCTTGAGTTCGTTGACCGCGTCGGCCACCGGCAAACGCACTCTGTCGCGCTTTCGCGCCTATATGGGAGCGCCACTGCATTGGCGACTGAGTTGGGAGGGCTAGGGCTGCGGCTGGCTAGATCGGAGGTGTCCTCCCTGTCTAGCTATCTATCCGAATTTTCTTCACCCGTGATGGAGCAGGAGCGAAAAAAAAGCGAGGACGAGCAAATTATTGAGAGCATCCGAGAGTTCATACTAAAGAACGAAGACCGCTTCCAGAACAGCGACGCATTCTCGGTGAGGTCTCGCGCTGGTTATCGGTTGCGGGATACCGATGAGTGGGGGTTCACCAAGACAGCCCTCATAGAAGCCACTGGATGCCATAGCGCAACCAAAGCAGCCCGCGTGCTGGTCAAGGCGGGGTTGCTGCATTGCAACGAATCCGACCACCTGACCGCATGGCGAGACACTCCAGCCGGGCGGACGCGCTTGTACTGTGTCAAGGGCATTATTTTAGAGTGTGACACCCCCACATTTTGTACCCCGGTCTCCGGGGTGCAGCCCCAATCAGAAAACCAAACCGGGGCGGCTGAAACCTGCACCACAAGTGCGCCAGCCCCGGTTGCTCCGTTTTGTCCGGTTTTTGATACATCTGCACAACCGGGGCGCGAAAATCCAACTAATCCTATAGTCATGACTATCGAAAGCGGTGATATAATAGCTGAAAGCTATCAGGCAAGCCCTGCTGAACTTGACTTTTTAATGACAATGAGAGGTAAAGATGAGCCAGACAATGGAGGAGACGATCAAGAAGATGATCGCGCCGTCGCCCTCGCTGCGTTCTATCATGAAGAAGGCTACCCTGAAGATTACCCAGAACGACATGCTTGAGCTGGTCGTGAGCAAGCCTCTTAGTGAGTCCGAGAGTGATTTTGTGAGAGCACGCATCCCCGGACTGAAGCGACTGGTGAAGTGTGACTATTCAGGCTATCCAGACGGTTGGCAGATTGACCCAGCCCTTCCAGAGCGCGCCTTCTTGGTAAGAAATGGCGGCTTGGTTGATTCCTGCATTTTTG
>DYOB01000309.1 GCA_020720765.1 Borreliella garinii | reverse complement strand
ACAAGTCCCACAGTTCCTGACGGTCAATATCGGGCTGACGCTGCTGCGGTCCGCCATGTGTGGCGACGACCAGAATCTTGGCGCTTGGCTCGCGGCGCTTGACGAGTTGAATCCATTCCTTGACCTGCCCCGCCTGTGACCCTTCGCACGGTTTCCACACAACGAGATAGACGGCGGGCGCGCTGAAGAATAACTGGTGCGTAGGGCGGTACACGCGCTGTCCGCCAAAATCCCAGGCGTTGAGGGTGATTTCGGTTTGGGAGTCAGTAGTGACGTTGAAAGATTCGATTGCTATGCCGTGAGTTGTTTCATGTTCTCGAAATGGTTGCCCTAACAGTGAGTCCATCAAACAGGTTTTTCCAACTTCACCTTCGCCAACAAGGATGAGTTTAGTTTCATAATTGGGTGTTACAGATTCTGCTCGCAGGTAAAGTCTGACAGCGTAATTATCTTGTTTATAGGCTTCTCTTAGTTCTGAGTTGAGAGGATTGTCAAAGAGATTGAGTGTGCGTAAGCGAGGAAGGTATGCAATAGCAACAGGAATATCAGTTAAATAATTTCCAGAAAGATATAATTCTTCTAAATTGGTGAGTTCAGATATCCAATCTGGAACAGATTTTAGATTGCAATCTATTGCCCATAATTCAGAAAGCTGTTTTAACTTACGAACACACAAAGGAAGTTCGCCTAATGGATTCCCGCCTTTTCCATCTCCAAGCACAAGCCTTCTGAGACTTTGCAGAGTAGCAAGCGAATCGGGTAGTTTTGTCAATTTATTAGTTTTGAGGCGAAGGGACTCTAACTCTGCAAGATTTCCAAGCGACTCTGGTAATACTGTAAACTGGTTATTGGAAAGGTCAAGTTGTTGTAATTGAGTGAATTGCCCAATCCAATCTGGTAATACCGATAATTGATTGTCGGACAGATATAAACGTGTCAATTGAGTGAGTTGCTTAAGCGACTCTGGTAATTCTGTCAATTGAGGCGGCTTGGGATCAAGCCACTGAGGATTGCCTAAATCAAGAAGTGTCGTGCCTGATTTCAGTGCCCGTTTGATTTTCTTTTCTGCTAGGTAGTAGGCTTCATCGTGTGCCATGATTTTTAGTTTCCCTTTGTCTTAACCATGATTTTCTTGATTTACTTGATTGCCATGATGAGAGCCTTGATTTGCAGGATTTGTAATCATGGTCATCTTCTAATCCTTCCAATCATGGTTTAGATTTTTCTTCTGTCTTAACCTTGATTTTCTTGATTGAAGGATTGCCATGATTGATTACCGTGATTTGCAAGATTTCCAATCACGGTAATCCTGTAATCCTTGTAATCATGGTTTGACCTTGATTTTCTTGATTGCCATGATGGATTACCCTGATTTGCAAGACTCCCAATCAAGGTCATCCTGAAATCCTTGTAATCATGGTTAAGATGCTTTTTCAAGGTAATCCTCTAATCCTTCAAATCACGGTTAAGTTTGTTGTTATGCACTCTCTTGAATTGTAAACTCTTCGCGCCGAAATTGATCAACAGACCAATCTCCATTTTATACGCTTCGAGGTAGTTCATGGCTTGCGCGAGGTGGACATCTTCCAATTGGATGACGGCTTTGAGCTCGACCATAATCAGGTTTTCGACGAAGAAGTCCACCCTGCGAGTGCCGATTTCCTGTCCGCGATAGAAGATGGACATCTCCTTTTCGGGATCGAAGGCAAGGTTGTGATAGGGCATTTCGATTGCCATCGCGCGCTGGTATATCTTTTCCTGAAAGCCGTTGCCAAGCGTGGAGTGGACTTTCATGGCGGCGGCGATGATACGGCGGGTCAAATCTTCATGTTGCATACCGTGATTTCCTTTTGTCTTAACCTTGATGTACCTGATTTGCTTGATTACCTTGATTTGTGAGCGGACTAATCATGATAATCCTATAATCCTTCTAATCATGGTTAAGACAGCACTATCCTTCA
>DYOB01000308.1 GCA_020720765.1 Borreliella garinii | reverse complement strand
AGTTACGGGGTTATTTTGCCTAGTTCCTTAGCCATGATTCACTCGAGCACCTTAGGATTCTCTCCTTGACTACCTGTGTCGGTTTGCGGTACGAGCCCGCGATACCTGAAGCTTAGAGGTTTTTCTAGGGAGCCTGTTTAGGTACACTATCCGCTTGCCCGAAGGCTCGCGGTACTTTCAGGTTCGGTTCTCCCGGCGGATTTGCCTGCCGGGATCAACACCTACACCCTTCAACGTACTATTCCGTCAGTACGCGGTACTTTCACATCTCCGTCACCCCGTCGCAGTATCGCGAGGTACAGGAATATTGACCTGTTGTCCATCGGCTGCCCCTTGCGGGTTCGCCTTAGGTCCCGACTAACCCTGATCCGATTAGCGTTGATCAGGAAACCTTAGTCTATCGGTGAGCAGGTTTCTCGCCTGCTTTATCGTTACTTATGCCTACATTTGCTTTTCCAGAAGCTCCACCAAATCTCGCGATTCAGCTTCAACGCCGCTGGAATGCTCCCCTACCAATCTCCGCCATAGGCGGCTATTCCATAGCTTCGGTAATATGCTTATGCCCGATTATTATCCACGCCCAACCGCTCGACTAGTGAGCTGTTACGCACTCTTTAAATGAATGGCTGCTTCCAAGCCAACATCCTAGCTGTTTCTGCAGTCGGACCACGTTTGGTCAACTTAGCATATATTTTGGGACCTTAGCTGATGGTCTGGGTTCTTTCCCTCTCGGGCACGGACCTTAGCACCCGCGCCCTCACTCCCGTAAATCATGTCATAGCATTCAGAGTTTATCTAGGGTTGGTAGGCGGTGAAGCCCCCTAGCCTAATCAGTAGCTTTACCTCTATGACACTGTTACGAGGCTGCACCTAAATGCATTTCGGGGAGTACGAGCTATTTCCGAGTTTGATTGGCCTTTCACCCCTACCCACAGCTCATCCCAAGACTTTTCAACGTCAACGGGTTCGGTCCTCCATGTCGTTTTACCGACACTTCAACCTGGCCATGGGTAGATCACACGGTTTCGCGTCTACCCCCACTAACTAAACGCCCTATTCAGACTCGCTTTCGCTTCGGCTACGTATCTGTAACACTTAACCTCGCTAGTGAGGAGTAACTCGTAGGCTCATTATGCAAAAGGCACGCAGTCATCCCGATAAATCGGGACTCCTACCGCTTGTAGGCGTACGGTTTCAGGTTCTATTTCACTCCCCTGTTCGGGGTTCTTTTCACCTTTCCCTCACGGTACTAGTTCACTATCGGTCTCTCAGGAGTATTTAGCCTTGGCGGATGGTCCCGCCGGATTCGCACAGGGTTTCACGTGCCCCGCACTACTCAGGATACTGCTGGATTGCAATTGCTTACATGTAAGGGGCTTTCACCCGCTCTGGCCGGATTTTCCAATCCGTTCCATTTCACAATTGCTCCCGTGTTGCAGTCCTACAACCCCGTCACTGCCGAAACAGCAACGGTTTGGGCTAATCCCTTTTCGCTCGCCACTACTCAGGGAATCACTTTTGTTTTCTCTTCCTCCGCCTACTTAGATGTTTCAGTTCAGCGGGTTTGCTCCTCACCTTGCGGCGGGTGGCCTTGCGGCCGGGTTGCCCCATTCGGAAATCTGCGGATTTAGTGGCTATTTGCGCCTCCCCGCAGCTTATCGCAGCTTGTCACGTCCTTCTTCGCCTCTGAGAGCCTAGGCATTCACCATACGCCCTTATTAACTTATCTTTATCAGCACTCGAATTATGCTTATTTATTACTATTTTCCAACATGTCAAAGAACTTTATCCAATTAACAACCACAATATGCTATTACCAATTGAAAAATGTGAATATTATAGGAATCGAACCTATGTCAACCAATATATTCAGTGGATTTTCTATTGCTTATACAGCCGATTTTTAAACCAACCATATATTCCATTTCCAATCCCATTGTTTTTAAAGAACGTTTTATCAATT
>DYOB01000307.1 GCA_020720765.1 Borreliella garinii | reverse complement strand
CGAAGGCTGTTTCCCTTGTTCCATCGAGGTCAAGGTCAATCTCCAGCGTGTCCAACACGGCAAACCCGTTGGCGCCCACGCTGAAGGCGTCGCCGCGTTTTTTCAGAAAATCCAACAAGGATTGACGCCAGACTTCTTTCTGTTCATTTGTCAGTTGTGTGTAGAGAAAATGGTCGGGCTTGCCGTCAAAGTCTTCATCGAAGGAAGATGTTTCCCAGCGCCCGCCTATTCCATACGACGGCAAATCGTCAACCCCGAAAATGTCGAGATATTCATAATGCGCTATTGCAGGCGTGGCAACAGGTTCCACCCGCCAGGTAGTAGAAGTAGGAACAGGCGTGCGAGTAGGTGTTGCAGTTGGCGTAGCAGAAGCTGTTGGAGTAGGCGTAGCGCTGAGGGCGGCGGAGGTTGCGGTTTGGGCGACCATTGTCAATGCGTCAGAGAATGCTTGCTCCTGAATATTTTGACAAACAGCAAACTCATCGGCTGGAAGAGCGATGTCACAGATGGTGTGAAAGAACTTTTGCGCCGTTTCATCCCAAAAATAGGCGTCAAAAGGATGATCAATCGCTTCGTAGTAATCCAGGTTGTTTCGACAGGTTTTATCTTTCCAAAATGGCTTCCCAACTAAAAGGAAGAACTTCCCTTCGCGCCATTCCCATTCGATTCCGCGAAAGTTTGGCTCCCGCAGAAAACCATTAAAAGTCCCTATCTGTTGCAGGGTGTTTTCGGCGCGGAAAATATAAACCGTTTCGTCAAAACCATTCTGCGTCAAAACAAAAAGTTCTTTGACCTCATCTGCGTTAATGTCCAGCCAAAGCAGGCGAGTAAAGTCAGCGTCACAGGCAAAATCAAAAGTTCCGATTGTCTTGATTTCTTTCAGGCTTTGGATTTTTTCCCAATCGGGAGATTGCCATACTTTCAGGCGGCAGCCTTCTTTGGCGCGGACAACCTCAGCGCCGAAGTCATCCGCATACGCGCTGGCTATTGACTTTGGAGAATCTAAACTGCAAGGGCTGTAGGAGGCGGGGGAAATATCAAAAAAATGAAGATAATCCTGTTCGATTTTCTCCTCCGACACTTCCCCGTTTTCCCAACGGTCATGCAGGGCATAAAGCGTCTGCCTAAACATGGACACAGGTTTTTCCTGACCGAAACGCTCAAAGGAAATGGCGGGTGTTTCTTCTTTTTCAAAAACAAGCGTGAACTCGCTCCCATCCCAATGATATTGGGTTGTTTTTACAGGTCCCAATGTTTTGAGGTTCTTCAAAGCGGATACAATCGATTCTTTTCCGACCTGGTCGTAACATGTATTTGTTGTAGAGTATTCCTCATCTCGATAAAGATACTCGCGAACTGTAATGGTATCCTCGTCAAAAAAGGCTTTGGCAACAGAAGTTTCGGTTATGGGTTCTTCACCGTAAACTCCAAATGAAGACATCCACGCGTATTTTACATAAGAAAAAGACGAGCAGGCATCAGCGCTACAACGAACAACTTCTTGTTCCCAATCTGATGCGCGGATATTAGAACCGCCACCTTTACTCAAATAGTTCAGAAACAGGTAGCCGTCCTGAAAAACAAAACGCCCATTTAAGTCATACCAGCCAAATTTTTCGCTAAAAAACAACTCACGCAGCGAATCCTTTTGAGGAGAAACAATAAGTATATAAACCATGTCTGGTATGGAGAAGTCCACTGAAAAAACAATTTCTTCTTCTCCGTCTTGGTTCAAATCCCATTCAGCGCGCTGCAATTGAACGCTGCCCTTGTAGGTTTCAAAATCGACGGGGTCTGCGTATGGCAGGTCATGGATGTCGTACACATAGCGCAGAAGTTCATCGTCGCTGATGCGCGGCGTATCTTTGCGGGAACACGCTATTAAAAGAAAAACAAGCAAGAGGAAAATAAGAAAAAGGTGTTTCAAGATTTTTTTCTCCTTGATAATGGATTCCATGCCTTCTT
>DYOB01000306.1 GCA_020720765.1 Borreliella garinii | reverse complement strand
AAGCAATAGCTTTAACATAGAAACCTTGCATAGCGGGGATGTATCGTGTAGCGCCGTTTACTGAGTTTAAACCGTCGTCAGCCATCGTCCCTGCTTCATCACCGGCATCACCTGCATCGTTAATTTCATTGTAGTATTGGTAGTTATCGCCATCCCAGAAATATGCGGTACTTTGAATTTTATCGGTTTTCTCCCAAGCTGTATTTTCCCAATCCAAAGCTGCCGGGAACGGGTTTCCGATAAAATTCCAACCGTCGAAATATCCGCTATACGGGTCATTGTCAGTATATTTCACGGTTACATCAATACCTGAACCTGTTGTGGCTGTATTGAACGTACCATTGAAATTGTATTTTTTATTTTCGTTGGTATAGAACGCGTAACCTTGTCCGGGATTCATTACAACATCGACACCCGAAGCTCCGTTGTGTGCATTTTCCCATGCGTCGTTCATACGAATCAACCATTCCGCATAATCTCCTGAAGTCGGGTTGCCATCGAAAGCTTGATTATATTTCAGAAAGTTAGTGTTGAAATAACCGCTTGCGTGCACATCTGTAAACACTGCATTGGTTGAAGAACTGTTCGGACTTGAAACATAACGATATTGAGTTCCGTTCAACCAACGCTCGGCTTTCATTGTTCCGGCATTTGAAACCGTGCCGAGTGTGATCAATGAACCGCCTGCTGTCATATCGCTTGGAGACTGCACAACTAATGTGCCGCCTGCTTCAACAGTCATGTTTTTCACTTGCAACCAACCTGTGGCGGGTGCAATATTAAGCGTTCCTCCGCTCATAACTTTACATTCGCTGATTGCATAACGTTCCAGATTCATATTCAAAATACCTGCCGTAGCTCCGTCTTCGACATAAACATTGTGCGGAATATTGTCCTCAGTGGTCGAACCTGCGGGCCACTCTACACTTACCGTAAATTCTCCCGAACGTTTGTAGTGCAAAGTCGGGTCTATTTCACCGGCATCGCTTTCGGCTAATCCGTTTGCTAATACATTTACATAAGTTGGTATGTTTGTAATGGTTGCTCCGTCTCCTACTTCAAGCGTTCCGTTGATGCTAACAATACCAAGTGTTGCCGGGAAGGTCATTGTTCCTCCGTTGATGGCAAGGGTAACGGTGGGACCAAAAGTGAGCGTACCTGCGGAAGTTCCACTGTAAGTTCCGTTACCACCGGATACGACAACGCGACCTTGTCCTACAGATGAAGTTACCACAGCACCTGAAACGTTATTCAATTCAATGTTTCCACTTCCGGAACACGACAGTGTATATCCGTTTAAATCTATTTTCCCTGGTAAAGTACTCGACGGTCGTGCAAACGTGATAAATTCTGTCCCTGTACCGTTAACCTGTAAATGATTAAACAATTGAACGGTTGCTCCATTTGTTATCAATACGAAAGGAATAGTCGGCACTCCGTGCACTTCTTGCGTCGCTGTTGAAGGTCCTGTGAACATAACTGCACGTTCACCGTCGGCACTCGGCGGGTTGAAGGTCAATGTGCCGTTGTTATAGATATTTCCGTCAAGGAATAAGTCGCCGCCTTTTTGTTTTCCGAGCGTAATCGTTCCGTTATTCGTAACATTACCGCCGACAGATAAGCCACAGTTTTGCAATTCTAATGCACCGCCGCCCATATCATCCAGCGTAAGTATACATCCTGCATCTACGGTTAAACTTCCTGCCATCTTTCTCATGTTAAACGAGTTGTCATTGTCCCCGCCGTCAATGTTCAGAATAGTACTCACCGCAAGGGTGTTTTGCGAAACTTGCACGTTGTATGGATAACCCGGCGCACCGGATGCAATGTTATATTGCCATTCCGCACCGCGTGCTGTAACAGCAGGGGCACCACCTTGTGCGTATCTCAGTGTTGAGCCTGTTGCATAAACCGGAGGATTGCTGTTTACCGAACCTCCCGTATTGATGGTCATTGTTCCGGATACGGTCG
>DYOB01000305.1 GCA_020720765.1 Borreliella garinii | reverse complement strand
CATTTTCTCCTATCCTCGGGACGCCATTCGGACATGTATTTTCAATGCGCCCGCTTGTTACAGTATCCGGACCGCGCGGCGGAAGCGTTGACGCCCGTGGTCGAAAGGCTTCGTGAGGACATGCAACGGGGAAACTTAGAAATAGACCTCGTCGTCGGCCCCGCCATGGGGGGAATCATCGTCGCCTACGAATTAGGTAGACAACTGGGCATCCCCGCTATTTTTACGGAGCGGGACGAGACGGGCGGTATGGCCCTACGTCGGGGCTTTACGGTAAAAAGCGGAAGTCGGGTACTCATAGCCGAGGACGTGGTAACCACCGGAAAATCCTCCGGCGAAAGCGCCGCGGTGCTAGAAGCCCTGGGGGCCCGCGTAACCGCTTTAGCCTGCGTAGTAGACCGTCGTGGCCCCAACACCCCTATCCCCTGGCCTGTCTACGCCGCCGCTACCATAGAAGTAATCACCTGGGAAGCCTCATCTTGCCCGCTCTGCGCGAAGGGCATTCCCGCGCTTAAACCCGGATCTAGAAAGGTATTTTAAGAACGCGTCGACCCCTTATCATTGGGGTCGACCATAAGCGGAAGCACGTAAGCGTCCTTGACTAAGTATTTTTCCAGAAAGATGGCCCCAATAAATATGAAGGGCAAGGACGATACGAGTCGGATTAGGGTGAATTTAATGCCGAGCATCCCCGCCTCCATGATTGACATGGGGATCATAAACAACGACGCCGCGGTTACGTAGCTTAATATAGAACTGTACCGCGCGCCCTTATGGTACAGGGCGTTCGCCACGGGAAACGCGACAAAGGTTCCCCCCACGGTCGTCGCGGCGAGGAGGACCGCCCATACGAAACGTAGCGGGTTCGAGGTTGAGCCAAAATGTTTTTTAACCGTCTCGTTCTTTGCCCATACGTCGAACAGACCAATCAGAATAAAAGCGGGCGGTAGAATAAAAACCATGTCCTTCGCGAAGACCAGGAAATTATCCCAAATCTTTATTCCAAAAGAAAAGTTAAAAACAAGTGAAAGGATAGAAAAGGTAATGAACGCCGCGAATACGGCGTAGTGTGTACGGTCCTTCTTCATATTCCCAATTCTCCGTATAATATTCCCATAACCACCGCGATGGCCGCAGCGACCATAAAGCTCATAAGGTTTCGTAGAATAGTCAGCTTCTTCCCAAAATACTGTTTTTCCAAGGGGTACGTCAGAACGCCCACCAGCATAAGGGACGTCACAAACGCGGCTACGACCATATACGGGACGCCCCGGGTTACCAATATTTTCGCTAAGGGATACGCGATGAAGCCGGGCATAATAGTAAGGCTACCCAACAGCAGCGCTGAAAGTAAGCCTAACCAACGATTTTCTTGGCTTAAATAGGACACAATAAACGATTCGGAAATAAGAAGCACCAAAGAAATTATCATAAGCAGCGTAAGGTAACTGGGAAGGGTCTTACTGAATTTTTTCCATCCTAGCGCCAGTCCTCTCTTTGTCCTTTGGGGATCCACGAAAAACGACACCAGGACCGCGACGGCGGTCACAATATAGAGTATCGTCATAATACCTCCTATTTGTACGCTTTGTCGAAGAGCATCATAACCTCTTCGACCTTTTCGTCTCCCTCGCCTTTCAGGAACGCGTCCCTAACGCAGGAGTTCATGTGCTGTCGTAAAATGAGGCTATTCGCCTTTTTCAACACGCTTGATACGGCGAGAATTTGATTCGAGATATCCACGCAGTACCGTCCATTATATTTTTATTTTAGTCAACAATTTCGCGTCTGTAAAGACTCCGCATTAAAATGTCACCCGTTTCGACTCGATTAATATGTCTTCTGGCCTAGGCGCACAAGTCTACCGGATTCTCCTTTCGTGGTTTGCTATCCCGCTCGACAAAAGTGAGCGCCGTGTTCTGCCATAGCAATTGAATCGTGACTGATAGGCACGGTGATTTCGGGCTTTTAGCGATTTTTT
>DYOB01000082.1 GCA_020720765.1 Borreliella garinii | reverse complement strand
TTTGCGGATGCGGCTGTTGAGGCCCTCAACGAATCCAAGAGGAACGTGATTCTCTACCTTGCACCAGGAGACGATCCCTTCCCAGTTGGTGAGCTGTGCCTACAGCCTGAAGCGGTTGGTCATTTTAAGAAGTTAAGGAGGTAAAATGAGCGGTATTCCAGGCTTTTTGACACAGACCAGGGTTTCCGGGAGCTCTGTGCATCCCGGCTCCTCTAGCCAGTGTTAAAATCTCAAGCGCAACTGGCTCCTACACCCTTTTGCATAAAAAACATGATTTGGTACCTTAAGTTTGTTTACCTTGGTTCTTATACCAGTCAAGTGTTGCTCTCAAATCTTCTTCGAGAGGAGTAGGGGGTTTTAAAAAAGCCTTTCACTATATTTTAAACGGTGCAGAAAGAAAATCATAAGTTCTTCTGATAAATCTCCCTGAGAATCTTCGCCGCAGACTCTGCGGTCAGATCCCTCTGTGCGGAGGCAAAGAGTTCGTACCCCACCATAAACTTTCTGATCGTAGCACTGCGTAAAAGGGGCGGCATAAAACTCAGGTGGAGCGTCCACTCGGGATGGTCCTCGGTGTACTTGGGGGCCTGCATAATCCCCATCGAGTAGGGAAATGGAACTTCGAAAATACTGTCGTAGGTTTGTACTAGGGATTGTAAGATGGAAGCCAAATCGTTTTTGGATGAGGCGTTCAAATCTAAAAGATTAGTGAGAGGCATTTTTGGTAGGATCAATGTCTCATAAGGCCATACCGCCCAAAACGGGACTAGAGCTATCCAATGCTGGTTTTCCAAAACAAGTCGTTCCCCGCTTTCACTTTCCCGACGAGCCACTTCTCCGAGAAGGGTTTTACTATTTTCATCATAATATTTTTTTTGATGCGTCTGCATTTTTTGGGGGACAGGTGGAATGTTCCTGCTCGCCCAAACCTGACCGTGAGGGTGAGGGTTGGAGGCTCCCATCATTTCTCCACGGTTCTCAAAAATCTGCACCCAGCCGATGTCGGGCAGAGATGAAAGCTCCCTGTATTGTTCCTGCCACATCCCGATAACAGCTACGACTTCCATCTTCTCCATCGTTCCAATGTGCCGGCCGTGGTCCGGGCTGTAGCAGAGCACGCGGCAGATTCCCGATTCCTGTTCAGCCCTGAAAAAACCATCGTCAGAAATTCCCTTGCCATCCAGCGGTGAGAGGGCGGAGAAGTCGTTGGGGAAAACATAGGGGCCGCTGTAGTACGGATTGATTTCACCGTTGGCCCTCGTGTTTCCCGGGCAGAGAAAACATCCCGAATTGTCGGAAACTTTAGGATGAGGATTTTCAGTCTGACCGAGCCAGGGGCGCTGGGTGCGGTGAGGGCTAACGAGGACCCATTCCTCGAGCAGGAGATTAAACCGGCGGTGGGGCCGTGAAGGATCGAAGACCATACTCCAGACTAGTTTTTCTCTGGCAATTTCGTCAAGACGTGTTATAGTTGTGAAATGGAACAAAACTCTTTACCGTTATTTCGAAAGTGGATGTATGCGCTGGGTCAGTTAGGTTGGTCTTTAGCGAGTTTCGCGCCCGCCAGCCTCGTGACGTATTTTTATATGCCCCCCGAGGGTGAATCAGGAAGCATTTTTCCGGTTTTTATTTCCGCAGCGGCTATTTTCGGGGTTTTAACTTGGGTAGGTTTGCTGAATTCTGCAGGCAGGGTTTTCGACGCAGTGACAGACCCCATCGTTGCCAATTGGTCCGACAGGTCAAAGTCCAAACAAGGAAGAAGAATCCCCTTTCTGATGTACAGTGCTCTTCCCTTTACCCTTTTAAGTGTCCTTGTCTTTTTTCCTCCTGTTCACGAGCCGAGTACGGCCAACGTCATCTGGCTTGGAGTTGTCCTCGTTCTTTATTATTTGTTCCTGACCCTTTATGTCACCCCGTACACTGCACTGTTAAGCGAACTAGGAAAGGATTCAAAAGAGAGGTTGGATATCAGTACGATGATGTCGGTAACCTGGGCCTTGGGGTTTCTTATAGGTAGTACCGTCTACGCACTTCAGGGACTTTTAGAACCTTTACTTGGCGGGAATTCTGTCTTAGCTTTTCAAACAATTATCGCCTTGTATGCTTTTATAAGTTTTATCTTGATGCTTCTACCTGTGGTCGGCATTAAAGAATCACGTGATACACAACAAGGAATTCAGGGCGAACCCCTATTTCCAGCGATGAGAAGACTCCTTACTAATAAGAATTTCCGCTGGTTTGTCGCCTCGGATCTGATGTATTGGCTTGCACTCACTTTTATCCAAGTGGGAATAGCCTATTATGTTTTAGTCCTTTTAGGTCTGGAGAAGGGGTGGGCCACAACGCTTCTTGCCATTATGTTTTTAGCGAGTTTCGCCCTCTACGTTCCTGTGAATATCCTTGCTCGAAAATTCGGTAAAAAGAACCTCATCGTTCTCGCCTTTTTCTTGGATGCCCTGGTTTTTGGTATGGTGACGTTTTTAGGCTATTGGCCCATTCCGCCCGTTGCCCAGGGTTTAATTTTGGTCATTTTCTATGCGATTCCGCTTTCCATTTTCAGTATCCTCCCCAACGTCATCGTATCAGATATGAGCGAAGCTTCCCTGCGAACTTCGGGTTTTGGTAATTCCGGTGTCTTTTTCGGAGTGAGGACCTTTATGATGAAACTGGGTATCAGTTTGGCCAACCTGATTTTTCCAAGCCTTATTGCCTTGGGCCAAACCTCTGAAAATACTTTCGGTTTGCGTCTTACGGGCGTTGTCGCTTTCGGGTTCTGCATTTTAGGCCTCGTCTTTATGTCACGTTACGACGAGGAAAAAATCATTCAGGAGATGTCGTGAAAAAGCCATTTATTTTCCCCGATTCATTCCTTCTCGGTACGGCAACTGCTTCACTCCAGATAGAAGGCGGGGATAAAAACAGTAACTGGTACCGTTGGTCCGAAGCCGGAAAGATCAAAGACGGAAGCCATTCCCTCAACGCCTGCGACCATTGGAACCGTGTTGACGAGGACTTGGAACTCCACAAGGAAATCCATGCTCAAACATACCGGATGGGTTTGGAATGGAGCAGGATCGAGCCAACTCGGGGAAGTTTTTCTAAGGACGCTTTAGAGCACTATAGAAACGAAATTCAAGGGCTCCTCGCGAATGGAATCCGCCCCCTCGTTACTCTCTACCATTTTAGCCATCCTCTCTGGTTTGAAGATTCGGGGGGGTGGACACAACCGGATGCACCGCAAATTTTCCTTCATTATGTGGCAGAAGTTGTAAAAGCCTTAGGAGACCTTGTTCAGGATTGGGTGACCATCAACGAACCCAATATCTATCTCACCCTTGCCTATGTTCGGGGAGAATGGCCCCCGGGAAAAACGGACGCTGTAGAGGAAATGCTGGTAGCCGGAAGGCTGATGGTTAAGGCCCATTGTGAAGCGTACAAGGTCATTCACGCCGCTTATGATACTAGCCGGAAAGTCTCTGTGGGTGTCGCACACCACCTCCGGGTTTTTCAGCCTGCAGGCGGCCCCATAAGTTGGATCAGCTCCTACCTTCACACCAGGATATTCCAAGCCATGTTTCTGGAAGCGATGACTACCGGAAAATGGATGGCCCCCTTAGGTAAGGGGTACCCATCGGGAAAGGGGCCTTTTTCCGACTTTATAGGGATCAATTATTACACTCGGGACATGGTGAAAGGGGATCTCAGAGCTAAACCCCTGATGGGCGTTCTGGGCAAACAAAAAAACGCCAGCTACAACGACCTTGGTTGGGAGATTTACCCTAAGGGCCTCGGAATCCTGATCAGAAGGGTTTGGAAAAAATACCGTCTTCCTATCTGGATCACAGAGAACGGCATCTGCGACGCTGACGACGATCAACGCCCGCAGTTTCTCCGGGACCATTTGGAAGAGGTGGGGTTATGTATTCAGGAAGGAATACCCGTTGAAAGGTACTACCACTGGACCCTATTGGATAACTTCGAGTGGATTGAAGGGGAAAGTGCACCTTTTGGTCTTTTCCACACGGACTTTAATACCCAGAAAAGAACCCTCAGGGAATCAGGAAAATTCTTTTCAAAAATCATTAAAACCAGGAGCCTGGACTAAGTCAGCCGCCCGCTTGTTTTTTGAGTTTTTCAAGCTCGGCTTCGGTGCTCAGTTTTTCCAGTTCAGGTGTCAATGTATCGGGTGGTCCGACCTGCATCTCAAGTTCCGCCATAAGACCCTCGGCGTAGGCATGTGCGCCTGAAGCCTGGAAGGAAGGAGAGTTGAGTGTCGAGCGCATTCTTTCCACGCCTGAACGAACACCTGCGGTTTCTGATTCAATTTGGCCCTTTTTGAGTTTTACCCTGTCCAATTCCGTTTGCGCTTGGCTTTGCAGGTCGGTCCGGCCCTTTTCTTGGGCGAGTTTGACCCTTCCTTCCCAGGTCTTTTCCTCTTCTGCAAGGGTTCCTATCTGAGCCTCAAGTGACTTGAGCTGTGTCATCACGTCCAGGACCTGGGAACGTGCCAATTCAGGGGTTAACCCTGAGATATCATAAAGATCTGAAAAATCGCTCATAACGCAAGTATAGTATTTTATTACAGGCTTTCAATTCACAATGTCAGTATAATCGTGAGAATTTTTAAAAAATTCCCTCAGTTTAATATTGATCGAGAGTCTTTTATTGAACCGTTTCAGGGATGAATTGACATCGTCCAGCCTTGTAACGCAAGACATTGACTCAAGGAGTTTCTGACGGTGGGTCAATTCGTAAGGGACGATGTCAGCAAGGAGAAAACTCAAGGCCTGCGGATCAAAGGTGTCGAAAAGCCCGCTCTCCGCCCTCCTTCCAGTGATTTTGGAGTATTCATCAAGGATGCATCGTGTTTCCTCACTCAATGGGAGTAACCTAGCCGAAGCGAGGTCAGCATCGTCGATAAAATCGACCTGGGCTTGAAGGAAAGATCTATCCTCACAAAAACTTCTTACTGTAAACCTGTCTTTACCCATACACAGGATATTTAATCTGCCGTCTGGAAATCTTTCGAGGACATTTTCTATTTTTACGGTAGTACCTACCAAATAAATCTTTTTTCCTTTGCTGAGAACGATGCCGAATTCTTTTCCATTCGCTAAACATTCTTGGATCATTTCAATATAACGGGGTTCAAAGATATGAAGCGGCAGAGGGGCACTCGGAAATACGACGATCTCCAGCGGGAAAAGGGGAATCATTCTACTTCGCTTCATAAGCCAAGTTACTACAATTTAGGTCGGTAGTAAACTTAAAACGATTCTTGACTTTTCTTGCGTACGCCTATACTTTGGTGTAGGAGAAAATATGTCTTTAATCAATACACACCTTCAGGATATGACCCTGAAAGCTTTTTATAAAGGTGATTTTCACGATATCAGCCTTGCGAGTTATCGCGGAAAATGGCTTGTGATTATGTTCTACCCCGCAGATTTTACCTTTGTCTGTCCAACCGAACTCGGAGAAATGGCTGACCTCTACGCTGATTTTCAAAAAGAAGGGGCCGAGGTTCTCAGTGTCAGCACAGATACCGAATATGCGCATTTTTCCTGGCACGGCAGTTCAGCTACTATTGCTAAGATTCAATTTCCTATGCTTGCTGATCCTACAGGGAAACTCACCCGTTCGCTGGATGTCTATATCGAAGAAACCGGGCTTGCCTACCGCGGTACCTTTATCATTGATCCCGAGGGAATCATCAAGGTCGCAGAAGTCAACGATAACGGAATCGGAAGAAACGCCAATGAAACCCTTCGTAAGCTTCAGGCGGCGAAATTTGTTGAGGAAAACGGAGAAGTCTGCCCCGCTAACTGGAAACCAGGAGCGAAGACCCTCAAGCCTGGAAAGGACCTTGTAGGGAAGATTTAACCTTCTTTTAGGGACGAGGGACAATGTAATGCGACCGGACAAATAGCACATTCCGGTTTTTTTGCATGACAGACCCTCCTCCCTAGGAGGTTGATCCTCATACTGAAGCCATAAGAGCGCTCGGACGCAATCAAAGGTAGGATGCTAAACTCGATGGCATCGGGTGATTTCTCTTGAGTAAGCCCCAATCTTGTACAGACCCTTGAAAAATGCGTATCCACAATAAAAGCGGGTAACCCGCCCACAGCTCCTCTTAAAACATTTGCACTCTTTCTGCCAACCCCTGGAAACGATAAAAGTTCTTCGAAGCTCAAAAGGATTTCGCCATTTTTTGAGCAAATAAGCTCCGAGGTTTTACGGATATTCTTTGCTTTATTTCTGTAAAAACCTGTAGAAAAAACAGCTGTTTCGATTTCTTCCAGGGGAGCATTTGCCCAGTCGCAAGGAGCGGGCCATCGTGAGAAAAGACCGGGGAGGATTTTATTAACCTGGGCATCTGTACTCTGGGCGGATAAAATTACCCCTATTAAAAGCTGGAAAGGTGAAGAATAGTCAAGAAAAGGTCTTACTTCCCCATAAGTTGCTTCAAGAGTTTTATCGATAAGCCCGGCCCTTTTCATGATGGTCTGATGTTGACCTTGTGTGCCCATTTCGTGTAGTATACTCATCACATCGGGATGTGGCCCAGTGGCTAAGGCGCCTGGTTCGGGACCAGGAGATCGGCGGTTCGATTCCGCCTATCCCGAGATGATTTACGGGATGTGGCCCAGTGGTCTAAGGCGCCTGCTTTGGGAGCAGGATATCGCGAGTTCGACTCTCGCCATCCCGATTTTGGTCCCATAGCTCAGCTGGATAGAGCAGCAGCCTTCTAAGCTGCGGGTCGCACGTTCGAGTCGTGTTGGGGCCGGACTATTTAACATGTGCCGCCTTACTCGTCCTTACGGATTTTTTTCATGGCCTTTTTAACAGCCTGTCTGATTTCTTCCATGGTTTCTTCATCGGGAGCATGGGCATAGAGGTTCCCCAATAGGGTGACGAAATAATAGGGTTTGATCTTGTTCAGCGCCAGAGCCATAATATCGAGCACAGCTTCCTGTGATTCGTAGAGTTCTGGTTCATTGGATAATTCTTCCTCCAGAACTTGGAGGACCCATTCTTCTGCAGCATTATGTAGCAGGGTAAAATCGTGAGTTTCTTTTAGGCTCAATTTCCATATTCTCCCATTTCAAATCTGGTCTGCGCTCCTACGAACATCATTGGAATAATATTTGTGGAGCCCTGGCGGTTTTTGGCAATGATCAACTCGGTAGGAATCGGACCGCCTTTGTCCTCTTTTTCGTATTCCCTGTCCCGATGGAGAAAAAGAATAACGTCTGCGTCCTGTTCGAGTGAACCGGATTCCCTGATATTTTGAAGACCGGGACGCTTGCCTTCGGAGTCTCGGGTTACCTGGCTGAGAGCAACTATCGGTATTTGTAGCTCCCTGCTCAGTCCCATCAGTGAACGGCTGATTTCTGCAACTTGTTCGTGACGGGGAAGGCGTTTGTCCTCGGGGCTGATAATACTGATGTAGTCGATAAAAATGACCTCGATCTTATGTTGTGTCACCATACGCCGGGATTGGGCTCTGAGATCCATCAGCGAAATATAGGGTGTATCGTCGACGAAGAACGGGGCTTCATAGAGTTCAGAGGAAGCCTTCGCAATACTTGAATAGTCCGATGGTTTAAGAAGACCCTTTTGAAGCCTGTTGAGATCCACCCGTGCTTCGCTGGCTATTACCCTGAACCCCAGCTTTACCCAAGGCATTTCCAGGGAGAAGTATCCTACGGGCCTTTTCAGGTGTATGGCGATATGGCTGGCGATGTTGACGGCAAGAGTCGTTTTTCCCAGGCTTGTCCGTGCGGCAATAATAACAAATTCAGCTTTATTTAAACCATTGATGGCCTTATCGAGGTCGTGGTAGCCAGTTGGTATCCCCGTAAGAACACCGTTTTTTTCTTTTGAAGCCAGTGCACCTAAGCGGTGGATTTCATCGATCAGGACCTTAGTCATGTCCTTACCGCTTACCATATGGTGTGACTGCCGGTTTCCCGCTATTTCAAGAATCCGTTTTTCTGTTTGTTCGAGGACAACCTTGCTTTCTGCACTCGGTTCATAGCACCGTGCGGTTACATCTTGCCCAAGGGTTATCAGTGAACGCAGGATGGAGGCGTCCCTCACAAGGTTTGCGTAGTATTCAGCATTCGCCGAAGTAGGGACTGAACCGGTAAGTACGCTTAAATACGAAGCACCGCCGACTTTCTCCAAATCACCCGAAAGCGTCAACTTTTTAGAAAGGCTTAAAAGGTCAATATTTGTAGCTGTATCGCGCAATTCAATAAGGGCTTGGTAAATGAGTTTGTGTTCCGTCTGATAAAAATCTATGGAACGGAGCAAGGGCATAACGGTGTCGACCGCCCGCGAATCCAGAATCATCGCACCGAGTACTGCTTTCTCTGCGTCCGGATTTTGCGGGGGTATGCGGTCACGCATTCCGTTTCTCTAGTCTTTAAGCCTGGGGTTTTACCGTAACCTTGACAGCGGCGGTTTCTCGCTCCATAACGCGGATTTTAACTTCGTAGGTTCCAAGGGCTTTAATAGCGTTACCCGGTATGCTTACCTGGCGCTTCTCGATTTCAATCCCGTCAGTAAGAAAACGTTCAGCGATCATGGCAGAGGTAAGAGCTCCGAAAAGCTTGCCGTTCTCTCCGGCAGGCATAAGAAATTCCAATTCCTGACCGTGGAGTTTTTCCTTGAGGGAAAGAGCCATCTGCTTCTTTTGAGTGCGTTTGGCCTCAATTTTCGCCTTCTTTTGCTCAAACATATGTTCGTAATGGGCATTAAAAGGAACAGCAAGTTTTTTGGGGAAGAGAAAGTTTCTCGCGTACCCGTCTTTTACCGTTTTAATATCACCTTCGTCGCCCAGGGACAGTACGTCCTGAAACAATATGATTTTCATAATTCTCTCCTTTGCTGGGCCTCTGGAAAAACCCTCCATTTAACCCACGTTTCCGTGGCCCCAAAAGCGGCCACTAATATAATAACAAGACTCACATATTGAGGTAAAAGGTACATGAAAGTCAAGAGGCCGAAACTGAAAATGGGTTTCAGGATAGCTCCGCTTGAAAGTCGTTCAAGACGTGCATAAACAATTCCCATACCTTGAAAGAAAAAAAGGATAATCACAACCGTCGCGACATTCTGTACTGCTGCTTCCCACCAAACTAAAGGAAGATCGGGAGGCCTGCGCAAGGACCAGAGGAGATTCCCCAGTGCAAGGAGGAAAGCATAAATAGCTTTAGAGGGTAAGAAAAAAATTTTCAGGAAAGGACGTTTGGTAAGTGGTTGCAATCTTGCACTGAGCCAAAAGACCGCGGCAAAAAGAACAAAAACTGCGGCAGCAAAAGCAGAAGACAAAACACCAAGAAGGCTTTTAAATTGGGCGTCCCCTAATTCGTTTGTGACTTCCGTACTTGTACTGAAGGTCAATTCCCAAACACCCAGAAAGGAAGCTTTGAGTCCTTCCATAAAAGCAGGGTTCGAGGTGAGATACATCCAAATGGGTATGAGTAGAAGACTGGCTACGGTACTGCCCGCTAGAACACGATAAAGTTTCCTTCCGTTCCAGTTTTTTGGCCATGGTGCGTTTGCGGCAACGAGGCCCATACTTAAGGCAAGGGTAAGAAAGATAAGCTCGCTGTCAACCAAACCAAGAGGAAGAAACCAGAGGAAAAGAAGAAAAACAAGTGAGGTAAAAAGTGTCCAAGTTCCCACCCAAAGCCCGAACCTGTCTTTTATTGCTTGATTCACAAGTAGGAATCCAGGAAAGGAGCCACCCAGAACTAGTAGCGCGACCGAGCCCAGGCCGCCAAAAAGGATCTTGGGCAGAGACGCGTTCATAATTTCTAGTTTCTTACATATGGCAGCAGGGCTAAAATACGTGCAATTTTGACCATGCGGGCAAGTTTTCTCTGAAACTTGGCGCTTGTGCCGGTAATCCGCCTGGGTAAAATCTTTCCCCTTTCCGTAATAAACTTTTGGAGAATATCCACACGCTTATAGTCGCAAGGCCATTTGTGCACAGTGAACTTACAAATCTTTTTTCTAAAGTATTGCTTGGGTCCTCCGCTGCCGCGCCTGCTGTCCTTCCGGTCGCCATCGCCCCCGCGGCCCCCGCGGTCCATCATCTCGTCATTCATATCCATGGAATCATCGTCTGACATAATATTATCCTCCTCGATTAAAACGGTACGTCTTCTTCAAAATCTTCGTGTTTCGGCATTGGGGGGGCGTCGTATCCGCCGCTGCCACCGTTGCCGCCTGTTTTTTCAGAGCCTCCGCCGCCGAGAAGCTGGATGTTCTCAGCGTGAATCTCAACCTTGCTCCGCTTCTCACCGTTGGATTCCCAACGGTCTTGCCTTAATTCTCCCTGCACGCCTATCTGTTTGCCCTTAGTGAGGTACTTCTGAAGCGCTTCACCTTGCTTGCCCCAAAGACTGACATCAAAGAAACTTGCTTCATCTATCCACTGGTCGCCTTTTTTCACCCTTCGGTTGACGGCGATGGAAAGTTTACAAACAGAGGTTCCCGTGCTGAGAACCCTGAGTTCAGCGTCGCGGGTCAGTCTGCCTACTAAAACAACTTGATTGAGATCGGCCATGGTATTATCCTTATTCTTCGTCAGCTAGGACAAAAAGGAACTTGAGAACAGATGCCTGGAGTTTGAGTATTTTTCCCATGTCGTCGACTTTTTGGGGGGCTAGTTGAACATAGAAGAGCGTATAATGACCGGAATCTTGTTTCTTAATGGGGTAAGCCAGAAGACGGTCGCCCATGTCTTCTTCCTTTTCAATCGTTCCCCCGAATTTTTGGAGTTCTGCGCGAACAAAATCCAAACCGCCTAAGTATGTCTCGTTTTCGTGACGAAAAATCACGACGAGCTCGTATTTCCTCAAAATTATCCTCCTTGTGGACTTTGATCCGTGAGACATTGTCCACGGATAAAGAGGCGTTGCAAAACTAACACATTCGTGTTTTAATGTCAATATGAGAAGCATGCAAGGATATGAGGAATCATTTTTCTATTTGACTCTTGTGATAAAAAGGCTCGCCGAGGGTTTGAGACTCGGTCTCGACCCCCAGTTTTTTGAAGAAAGAATTCTGGACGACGCGGATTTCCTCGACTCGATCCTTCTTCGTCTTCAAACATCCCTTCTGGAACAAACCCACCTCATTCAGAAGGACGAGTATTTGCACCAGCTCGTTATGACGCGTTCGCAGTTCTGCGACGTATTGTCTGAAATGGTCCGCCAGGCTGAAAAGGGGGGGATGTTTGTCAAACGTCTGGAAGATTTGCGCGACATCCTTTCAAGGCATCAGAAAGAAAATAACCAGCTTTTAAACCAGCTTGAAACCGTAGGCAGCGACCTTTCCGCAGAAGAGGTCATTTCTAAACAGGAGCTTGCTTTCCTCCTCCAGGACCATGAGGAGACTTAGGAGCCTGTTGCGCTTGAGATTTTGACACAGGACCGGGGAGCTGGGATGCAC
>DYOB01000081.1:6937-11475 GCA_020720765.1 Borreliella garinii | reverse complement strand
ATGATTCCAAACACAGGTTCCACAGTAGTCTTGCGTTTCTTATACAACTCCTTGGCCCTGTCCTTCTCCATTGCTTCTTTCATTTCTACGACCCACTTCTTGTGGTGTTTTTTCAGTGTATTTTCATGGCTAAGTGAACTTGAGAGTCCAGAGTGGCTAGGCTCCCAATCACAAGTAATTGTTGCAGTTGGTACTCTATTGTTGATCGGAATATCGTCATTGGGCTTTTGGCTTGACTCGACTTGGTTCACTGATTCATCCAAGGAGGTACCGCCTATGAAGAAAATCATAGCTGGCATTATTATTGTTACTAAATCGATCTTATCGGTTTCGGTCAACATAGGTGCCAATCTGCTCGTTTCTGCTCGTCTGGGGTCTCAAGTTTACTTTTCTTCAGACTATCACGCGGCAAAGAATGTCCCCTCCATAGTCCTTTGGACGATGTAATCATAAATAACGGACTTCATAGCTAGGATTTCGGCTGGTGCGTAAGGGGGAATGGGGAAATCCTCTGTAAGTTTGTTTCGGATAAATGTCTCCACATCGGCCTGTGTCCGTTCGGTCTTGTAGAACTGCTTCATGGTGGCAAGGTGTTCCTTGAGAGCTGCAAGCAGATGCTTACTGGCCTGTTTGACTCGTTCACGTTCTACCTTGGACATGGGCACCTTGAACAAAAGGTCGAACAAGGACAATTCGTCCTCTGTCAGACCTTCTCGAACTGCCCGTTTCTGTTCCTCATCCAGTTCTTCGGCCAGTTTCATAAGGGCAGCAAAGGTTGCCTCTACCGTGGACCGATCTTTTTCCCTGTTATAGTCGGCAATGATCTCCGAGTATTTCTTGTAATAGTCCATGCGCAGAGGATTATCCATGAGCATCATCCCCAAACGGCGTTCAACTTCTGCCCGGAACATTTCCAGAACGATATGTTTCCGATGGACCTTCTTGGCGAATTCTTCCTTCAACTTTTCAAAGTCAATCTGAGACAGGTCAATCTTGATGCCTTCGGCATGATCGGCTCCAACTTGATTGGTGCGGATGGCTTCATTGACTATCCGGTGAAGTGACTTCAAGAGTTCGGTTACATCGGAGATATCACGGTTTTCTTGGAGCTTCTTATAGATAGTTTCAATGTTGTCATGGCGTTCATGATAGACCTGTGAAGCTGGTTCATTGGAAACCGTCTTCATACGGCCAAAGACTTGTCTTGCCATAATTTCATAGCGGCGTTTGGATTGATCATCGGTGTAGCAGGCATCTACAGCATCTTTGATGGCCTCTATCCGATCAAAACCTTTGGCCCCCTCCAATCGGCGGAAATCAAACCCCAAAGACAATAGATGGGCTTCTGTCTCAACAATGGCCTCTTCCAACAGGGCTACCAATTCTTCAACTGGGGTGACTGGTGAATCGTCACCATCGCCTTCGTCACCGATGGCGTAATCGGCCAAAGCTTCCCGCAGACTCTTGAGCATGCCGTTATAGTCAACTATCAACCCGCAATCCTTTCCGGGATAAATTCTGTTGGCGCGGGCTATGGCCTGCATGAGGTTGTGAGCCTTCATAGGCTTATCAATATATAGGGCTGACAATGCCTCCACATCAAAGCCGGTCAGCCACATGGCGCAAACGATGGCCACCCGGAACGGATGCTTGGCGTCCTTGAAAGCTGTCTCCACATCCACCCGTTTCCCATCCGGGGTTTCAAAACCGTTCTTGATGATTTCCCGATGCTGCACAATATCAATATCCCATCGCTTAAAGTCGCGAACCTCGTTTTGACTTTCGGAGATGATCATGGCTACTTTAGTTGTCTCCAACCATTCGACCTGTACGCGCAAGTTGACCAAGCTTTCATAAATCGCTTCGTTCTCTTCCGATGAACGGGTTTCAACAAAAGCTTCTATGGCTTTCAATTCCTGGCGCAGACTTTCAGTCTTCTTTTCCCACTTTGGCACAATCAAATTGTACATCCGCCCACAAGTGATTTTGTCCACGCAGATAAACATGGCCTTTCCCGCATCCCAACGGCCGGCGATATGTTCAACAAAGTCTTCAGCCAACTTTTCCAAGCGTTCATCGGCGGTGATGATTTCATAATCCTTGCCCAAGAGCTTTTCCAGCTTGGCCACTTGGTCATCGTCCAATTCACTTTCCATGACGGCTTCGGCAATCCGGTCATTGAGGTCCAAACGGGCCAATCCGAGCTTTTCACCCCGATTTTCATAGACCAGTCGCACGGTGTTGCCGTCTTCTTCGGACATACGGAAATCATACTTACTGATGTAGCCACCAAAAATACGCTTGGTCAGATTGTCATGCTTGAGAATGGGGGTTCCCGTGAAACCGATGAAAGAGGCATTGGGCAAAGCGGTACGCATAATCCGGGCCAGCTTACCCGCTTGGGTGCGGTGGGCTTCGTCGGAAATGACGATCACATCATCCCTCATGCTCCAGGCTTCTTTGGGCATCTCTTCGCGCCGGAATTTCTGAATCAAGGTGAAAATAAACCGGTGATTTTGCTTGAGAAGTGACTCCAAGTCCCTTCCACTGGTAGCGCGTGGCGTCTGTTTGTTGGCTATGCCCGCACCGGCAAAGGTATTGTAAATCTGGGTTTCCAAGTCGTCCCGGTCGGTCAATAACAGGAAGGTGAAAGTCACCGGCACAGTCCGGCGCACCTTTTCCACAAAGAAAGCCATGGAATAGGACTTGCCCGATCCCTGGGTGTGCCAGAACACCCCCAAGCGACCTAAGTCGGGATGAGCCCGTTTTACTATGGGCTCAAGATCACTCTTGGACTGGGCACCCAAAGGGGGGGGATTTTCGGCCACAGATTCACCACTGGGAGGGGGAAGATCATAAATCAATCTCTGTTCCAGGGGGAATTGCTTCTTGAGTTCTTCTTGGTGAATAACTGCGGCTACAGCGTTATTGACGCCCAAGAACTGTTGATTGCGGGCTACAACCTTCCGTACCCCCCCGGATCGGGAGCCGTCGAACAGAATAAAGTTCTCCACCAGGTCCAGGAGGTTCTCCTTGGTTAACATCCCCTCTAGGAGAACCTTGGCATCCACACTCCCCTTAGTAGTTTCATCCAGGCGCTTCCATTCGGCAAAATGGTCCCACTTGCTGGTGATGGAACCGTACTTGGCTTTTTCTCCATTGGACACAATAACAAAAGCATTGTGATAAAAAGCATGGGGAATGACCTGCTCGGTGAGGTAATCCGTCAGATTATCGTCGAATCCAGACCGGATATTTCGGTACACAGCCTTTAACTCGATGAACACCAAGGGCAGACCATTCACGAAACAAACCAGATCCGCCCGGCGGTTGTAATGGGGCACCTTCAGGCCCTTGATTTTCAACTCCCGGACACACAAGAAACGATTGTTGGATGGCTGCTTATAGTCCATAACCCGGGCCCGCTCGTCTTTTCTATTCCCCAACTTGTCCCTATAAGAAACGGGAACACCGTTACGGATGAAGTCATAAAATTCCTGATTGTGCTGAACCAGGGATCGGGAGAAATCAAACCCTGTGAGCTTGGCCATGGCCTGGTCGACCACTAGGGCAGACAGATGGGGATTCAGCTTCGTAATGGCGGAAGTGAGGTCCCTGGTGAGAACCGTCTCCTTTTCGTCCTTGCGGCCCAGCGTTCCAGAAGGACCAAAGGTCTCCTCGTTCCAGGCATACAGGCTTTCCCAACCAAGATTGTCCTTAAGAAAGTCGGCAAAGGTTTTCTGTACCAAGCGGTCTTCACTGTTGATGTCGGTAATCATGGTTGCTCGCTAATCCAATGGATTATTTCCAGGACGGCGGGAACATCGGTCTTAATGGTTTGCCATAACACGGAGGGATCAACGGTATCATAGCCGTGAATTAATTTATCTCGCATGGCGGCCATGGATTTCCAGGGGAATAAGGGGTGTGTGAGACGGTAGTTTTCTGGTACTCGCTTGGATGCTTCCCCAATGATTTCGAAACACCGAACGACGGCATATTGAAGTAAAATATTCTCTTGGAATTTTACATAGGTGAGTTCTTGAGTAAACTCTAACACGAGCTCTAAATTTCTTTTAATGTCTGCGACCGAAACCAGGGGATCATGGGTAGACATTAACAACCTCTTTAAGGACCTGGGCTTTCATACCGGGCTTTAGGTTGGTACCAATGACCAATTCAACCTTCTTGTTCAATTTTTCTGAAAATTCTTGTTCTAAGTCAACCAGGGACAACAAGGTAAGATGATGGTCGGGGTTGAGTTCGATCAAAATATCCACATCACTGTCTACTGTATCCTCGCCTCGGGCTACCGACCCGAAAACCCCGGCTTGGCAGATGCCAAGTTGGCGTAAATGCGGAATCTCATTCAATAAGGTTTGTTTGACCCGTTCGAGTGTTGTCATGGCAATTCCTCCTTGGTCAAGTTCAGTATATCCGCAGATTTCGCAGATTTCCGCAGATTTTTCGGCGGATGTTTTTGGTTCATAGGGTCATTTCTCCGGAGATTAGTTTAGGAAGCAGAAGGTCACGGGCTT
>DYOB01000081.1:0-6837 GCA_020720765.1 Borreliella garinii | reverse complement strand
GTTCATAGGGTCATTTCTCCGGAGATTAGTTTAGGAAGCAGAAGGTCACGGGCTTTTGTTAACGAATCGATATATTTCTGTAATGTTAAAATTTGTTGAAAAATATGGCTAACATATCCCTCATACTGTTTTTTTAGTTTTTCAGTTGGGTTTACAATTTCAATACTGTAAGCCCGCTCTCTATTTAGTCCGGGTACAGCACCATCGCTATTTTGGAATGGTATTTTTCTCAGAGTGAAATAATTCCAAAGCGACGACTGATCGGAATCAAGATAGTAAACTGTATCGATTGGCCAGAAGGGAATTGCAGAGAAAAAAACGGACCCTACATTTCCTTTGCGACCAACTATAATACCTTTACCGTTTATAAGTGGCTTATTATGAGTACCAACAATACCACTTGAGCCATATACGGGATAATCTCCAGAAGTTCGAGCTTCTTCTTTTAATGCCTTCCCATAATTAAGTGTCACAATATCTTTTAAACAAACAACTTCCCACCCTTCCGGCACCCCATCCACTTTCTTCACATGTTCATGCCCTGGAAACCGGAGATTTACAAACCATTCCTTGTAGAGTAGCCGGGCAGACTCTTCCAAGAGTTCTATTCGGCGTTTGTTGTTTTCGATGAGGGAGTCGTAAGCTGACAAAATTTCTACTATCTTCACCTGTTCTTGGAATGAAGGCAAAAAAATCTTTACCGCTTTTATCCTGGATGGTGAGGTATGCCTTACTTTTGTCCCGGATGCTGTTGCTTGTATTTGGTCCCGAACAGATTTGGTATTGAATAAATAATAAAAATACTTGTCACAAGTATCTTTCGAGCGATCAAAGGCTAATAGCCCGAGTCGTTGGTTATGTAAGAAAAAATTGTCAATTGGAACACTGACGGAACTACCCAAAAGTCCCTTTGCTTGTTCTGTCATTGCGACAATAATAGCATCTTTTAATAGAATGTATTCAGATGGAGGCTCTATTGAATAAAAACGCTCTTTTTCAGGACGAAATCGAAAACCACCTTCTTCAAAGAAATTACCCGGAGTCAAAACGACATAGCTACCTTTATCAGAGAAATATTGGCCTTCAAATGCATAGCCGTGTTTTACATCGAGACAATCACCAATAGTACAAGTTGTCCACTTCATACCCCCAACTCCTCAAAGTCGGTGAAAATGGCCTTGGCGAACCTAGTGATAACCCAATTCACTCAATCACCCTCTGACAAGTAGCATAGACTTGTTCCGCATCCTGTACGGCCCTGAGGACTTCGGGTGAACTTAGGTGCATGGTTGGTGGGTATCGGGTAATGGCGGCGTAGTCCGACAGTCCGGCCACCGTAGATATTAAAGGTCTCAACCCAGGTTCTAACACCAGCCCATCCTGAATTAATTTCACCAGGTCATGTCTTATCTGCCGATAAAATCCATCATCCGCAGATGACGCAGATTTCCGCAGATTTTCCAGCGGAGGCTTCTGGTTCATAGCGAAATTTCTCAAGAGATCAGATGGGTAAACCCTATGGCTTAGAATCATTGGCCTTGGCATATTCCTGGGCCTTCCGAGAAAGAGCTTCAACACTGGTGTCTTCCCAAAGATTTTTTCTCCACTCCGTGTAGTCCGATGGTTGGCGGTGTAATAAGGCGATGAATCGTTCGGTCTCAACCACGTCTAAGAAACGCAAAAGCGCCGAATACCCTTCTTGTTTTATAACTGTATCAGTTCGCATGAATATCCTCCTCTGATAGAAATTCTATGGGGCTGATGCTTTTTACCGTAGAAATCAGTGATCTTTTTCTAAGTATACCCTTATCGACCGTTATTAAATATACGACTTGACCCGAAACAGCACAAGCCACATGGAGAGAGTCTTTTACCCCCAAGCCCATATCATGAGAAATTTTGGCCATTTGGGTGATCGGTTCTGAACTAGAGACAAATCCTGTGGAAAAAGGTTTCCACAAGGAAATAAGATGACGAGTATCGGGGTCGGGATTGGCCGAATTTTCATAATCCAACATATAGGACCAACAAAGATTGAGTTTTTACTCTCGAATATTTTTTTGAATAATCAGTTTGGCTTCAGTCTCCAGATAAATTCGATCCTGCGTTTGATCATCAAAGGGGCGGTTGAAACAGCAAAGATCCATATACACCAGCATTTTGGCCTCCTTGTAAAAAATAGTTTATATCCGCAGATTTTTCATGATCTTTCTGACCTGTACTTCATCTGAGCCCTTCTGTATCATCTGCGGATAACTTCCTTTCATATCCCCAAATCCTCAAAGTTCGTTTGAATTGTCTTTGCAAGTAACGCAGCTTCAGTGTTTAAATCGGCCAGTTCCACATGGATGTCCCGCAAAGTTTGCTCAAAATCAAAATCTTCGTCCACTTCTTCCGGAGCAACCCCCACATAACGCCCAGGGGTCAGGCTCCAGTCGGCCTTTTCTATATCGTCCTTAGAAACCAGTTTTACCAGACCCGGGACATCCACCAGAGTAGCATGAGGAAAGCGATCTTGAAGCCAGGCTATCTGCTTCATGAAATAGGCCGGGATTTTCAGCATTTCCACGGCGGCTTTCCGCACCTCTTCCAGCTCCTTGATCTGTTTGTTCAAGGACCGGCGATCCACCACATCCACACCAGCCAAGGCATCCACACACCGTCCGGTTACTTTAAAAACCACCTCCACCTGTTTGGAAATCTCCTTGAGTCGGTTGGTGATCTGCTCATACTCTACCCGGGCTTGTTTCTGTTTGTCATTCGTACCTGGTAAATTCTTCGCAAGCTCTTTGACCATATCGTTCACATCCTGGGCCAAATCCAGGTAGTCTGCTTGAAAGGGGCCAAAAAGTTCTTGAAACTCCGCTAAGATAGGAGTTAGAGCCGGAACGCTCTTGTGCTTAGCCACGTCTTCCGAAAGTACGCTAGTCCGCCGAATAAACTCTTTCACCTCAGAGTTTTCCTTGGCGGATACTTCCAAAATACTCTTGAAGTAAGATTGGACCAGATCAAGGTAGCGTTGGGTTTCACCTCGGTACAACCAGACAATGGCCGTTAGGTTGGCCGATTGTTCCGGGGAAAAATCATAAATCTTCCGGGTAACCTTGCGGTTCACATTCCGGGCATCCAACATTAGAACCTTGTCTTTTAAATCCGGTGATTTCCCCCGGTTCAAAAACCACAATTCACAGGGGACCGTCCGGGTATAAAAGAACCCTGACCGAATGGCCACCATGACATCCACATCCCCAGTCTCCACCAGTTTGCGCCGAACCTCTTTTTCCTGACCTCCGGCACTGGAAGCCTGAGAAGACATAACAAATCCAGCCCGGCCAGTTTCCTTTAAGTAACTCCAAAAATAGCTGATCCAGAGGTAGTTGGCGTTGGAAACTTTCTTTTCTTTGTTCACCCCAGGAAGACCGAAGGGCAGCCGTTCATCGGTTTTGATCTTTTCCGCATCCACCGCATCCACGTTAAAGGGAGGGTTGGCCATAACAAAGTCTGCCTTACCAAACAGGTTGTGCTCATCCTGGTAAAAGGTATTGGCCTCGCGGATATCCCCTTCCAAACCATGAACCGCCAGATTCATCTTAGCCAGCTTAATGGTGGTGGCAGTCTTCTCCTGACCAAAGAACAAGGCTTTTTTCGGTGCCTGCCCACCCATCTTCTGAATAAAGTAGCTGGATTGCACAAACATGCCCCCGGAACCACAGGCCGGGTCCAGGACGGTCACTTGGTCTTTTTCGGCGTAGGGTTCGATGACATTCACAATGGTCTGCACCAAGGACGGCGGGGTAAAGAACTCACCGTTGTCCTGAGCTCCTTGCAAGGCAAAGTTCATTAAAAAGTATTCGTAGATCCGGCCAAAGACATCCCCAGTGGCTTTCCGCAGGGCCTCACGGTTGAAAATGCGCAGGAGATCTTCCAGAACGGTGCGCTCAAAGATACCAAATTCCTTCGGTAGGACTCCGGTCAAAGGCTCAAAGGCTTCTTCGATAGTTTCCATGGCCTCAATCAAGGCTTTGCTTAAATTGTCATGGGGGATTGCTGGAGACATGATGGTGGACCATCGTGCTTTTTCGGGCAACCACAGCGCCCCGGCATTGATATAATCGGCCCGTTCGGGCTCAAAAGGTGTCTTTCCGGACTGAAAATCCATGGTCAGTTGTTCGTGAACAGTCTCAAACCGGTTATTGGCCTGGCGCAAGAAGATGATGCCCAAGACGGGCATAACATATTCGCTGGATGTGAGCTTGCTATTAGCCCGAAGCTGATCCGCAGCCTCCCATAAGTCCTTTTCAAGATGTTCAATGCCCAGCATGGTGCTCATGGAGTCTCCGTTATAAAGTTTCGTATTACCATATCGTTAACTCCTTACTGGAGCCTTGTCGTTCTCGTGTTGTGGTTCGTAATGCCAGAAGTTTATAGGATTTTGAGGATTATAGGTAGATAGACACTGTTTAGTCTCCAACGAGACACCAAGCTTTTCTGATTTACATATAGCATCAAACTTGCTCAGAAGTTTAAAACGAAATGATTCGCTATTGGTTACTGAAACTTCCTCAGTGTCAAATAACGAAGGAACCTGGACACGCTTCCATGCAGAATATGTAGAAAATGAACTCTTAGAAAATACACCGAGGCCGGAGAAGAGATCTGCTACCTGGATTAGTATTTGCTTCTTTGAATCTTGTTCGCAAAAACTGCTTATTTGGTAATAGGACTCTGAAAAGAAGAAACCAAACAAACTATGGTCAAGTTCTCTTCTGTCACCCACAGTCGATAGACAAGAATGGATTGTTTTCCAATCAATTCCGTTTCGTTGGTCTGGCAATACATCCCAGCTTGATCCTCTTTCACGACGCTTCATGGCGTCGTTTAAAAGATGGAAAAACATCCGCTCATAATTTGCCATATCATCACGCGATTGAATAGCATGGCGTGAATCATGAGTATCCCAAATGACTGTATCGATTCGGAAATTATGGCTATGGAGGTTTTTGAATATTTCGGTAATGATCTTTTCTGCGCAAAAATAGTACTTTGCTGTTTTGAGTTTCTGCCATTTAAATTCTTCAACATCAGAGGACTTTAGAATCTGACTAATTGATGTTGTAATATCTTCAAGATGTTTTTTAGGAAAAGAAAAAGCACTAAGACTTTGGAATCTTGAGTCGGTTATATTACTTTCGTCAGTAAAGATTACATATTCCATGCTTTTCCTAATTCCTCTACGCGCGCCGAAGCCTGAACACAAAGGGACATGCTTTACACATTTTCCCTTCTCTAAATGTAAAGGATTTCCCTTTAGAAGTCCAAGTCCTCTACCTCGAAGATCTTCCCTGTGGGCTCATCAAAATATCCCAAAGGAACCTGTCTATAATAGAGAGCCCAAAGCCCCGTTGAACAAGCACGATGAGCTTTCGAGCGCCCCAGCGGTATTTCTTTCGCTTTTCGACCAGAGTGTCTTCAATCTCCTGTGGAGTCTGATTTAAAGAGTGATGAGGCTTCCGCGACCGCTCATCAAGGGCCTCGTAACCTTCTTCCCGGTACCGTTTTAGGATTCGGTCGCCGGTTGGTCTACTAATATGAAAATGCTCGCAAAGCTCCGATTTTGTGAACCCATGAAGCTCATACAAGTCGATGAACTTCTGTTTCTGACTACGCATACTCTCAACCCTCCACGGCATTTTTTGACCCCTGATTCAAAGGTCAAATTCCTATCGCGAGTTGTAAAGCATGTCCCTTTTCCGTACCCCAGGGTCAGTCTAACATTTGCTTAACTTGCAAATACGAAGTATTTGTCAAGTTGAAGCAGTTGTTAGCCGAATTTCCTTTAAATATAAATCTTTTCCAGTATTATATCTTGTCCAGTAAAAATCCTCTCCACTACATTCTGGGCATATATTTATTGTGTATTTCTTTCCAAATATTCCGTTTTTTTTCGTCCTGAGTTTAGGTAAAAATCTTTTTAAGCATTTCTTACAATAACCTTGTTTATAGAAATCTTCTGGTAAAGTTAATTCTGAGAATATCAAAAACAATTCAAATAAATGTTTTACATAATCTCTATAATTATCTTCTCGCATTCCTTGAACTAGATCATATCCATCTCGAAATAGATCTATGCCATCAGATATTTCCAAGAATTCAAAGTAAAAGTGTTCATCATCATTTTGCAAATATAATTTTTCTAATGCAATCACTGATTCAATTGGGTCAAGTTTACCTTTTACAACCTGCTTTGCAATGCTCTTCGCATAAAGCACATCAATTTTTTCAGAATTTTCTATTTCAATATTTAAGTCAGACAGTACTTTATTAAAATATTGTATTTTATCATAGTATGAATCTTTTTCCAGACCGAGTAATATGAATATATTTTCACTTTCAATTCCATTATCTATTAGCGATTGCGCAAACTCAACATATTTTGTACTATCAGAAGATAATTTATCAAGTGCAATTGCTGAAATTGCTTGGCTTTTAATTTCATCGATATCCATTCTTAATCCTTATTGCGCGCCTTTGGCGCTGAACACAAAGGGACATGCTTTACACATTTTCCCTTCTCTAAATGTAAAGGATTTCCCTTTAGAAGTCCAAGTCCTCTACCTCGAAGATCTTCCCTGTGGGCTCATCAAAATATCCCAAAGGAAACTGTCTATAATAGAGAGCCCAAAGCCCCGTTTCGACTTCTTGCATTCCGATGTATTTCCCACCCAAAGCGGACGAAATCATGACAAAGCCTTGCTTCTTCCACCGTATGGCACCATTTACTGTAGGTAACCTCTAAAAAGTACCCTCTCTTTACAGAATAGAGCAAAATCTGATATC
>DYOB01000304.1 GCA_020720765.1 Borreliella garinii | reverse complement strand
AATGTGGCCAATACCGGTTCAGAAAAGGGATGTCCGCCTTAAAAAAATGATAATGTACGCCGTCCATAGCGAATGAACAGGCAAAGGTCTTTAAACCGACATGGGGCGCGATGACATGGAGCTCGACATCTTCAAACTGCTTGAATTCCTGGATCAAATTGGTAACCCAGGGGGCAAAGTCAGCGGTCTTTTCTGCCTTCTTCACCAAGGGTAGTCGCTCGCGCACCTCCGCATTAGAAAAATGACAGATCCAGACAACTGTTAATTTGTCTCTCACTTTTTCACTCCAATCGTTCTTAGAACACGGCGGAATATTCGTTTAATAATAAGCTCCCTTACATGAATATGGTTTCTGAAGTGAAAGAGATCATACTCTCTGTTAGGTAAAATAAACTTGGGAGCATTTATAAAAGAAAATTCAGTACTGGCTAACAGTGAATGACTTTTAACCGGCGTACCATTTGAATGAACGCCCCAAAGGCCAATATTTTGAATTAGATTTTTGCTAGGCGTAATCGCCAGGGCACCATGTGACATATGATTGAAACTAAATGGATAGGCCCAGGAATGAGTTTTTAACTGGGCATCTTGGTAAAACTTCCCGTATAACTTATCATAATAACGAAATTCTTCCGCAGAAAACAAACAGTTGGAAAAACCTCCTGCTGCATAAAATTCAGGCCACATTTTCATTGTTATATCAAAATAATTCCAAGCCCTCTTCCATGTAGCCCAACCCCAACAATGAGCGTAGCTGGAAAATATATAGTCTGAAGAACTAAAGACTGGATGGCGCTGGTGATGCGAGCGACCATTGATTGTCCAAACACGGGTCTCTTCTTTATATTGCTCCAAGCAATGATTACAGAATGAGAAAAATGGAAGTGAAGGGACACAATCATCTTCTATGATTATCAATCTATCTTCGTTTTCAAACGCCCATGAAATGGCAGAAGAAACCCCAAAACCACAACCAAGATTCTGATCGAGAAAACGGTACTGAACATCACACTCCCAATCGACATTTTTTACGATCTCCCTGGCTTTTTGACATCCAACCGCATCCTTTGCATTGCCGGGACGGGGTGCATCCGCAGAGACATACAGCTTTGACGGTCTGGCTCTGCGGATCGCTTCAAATACCTGCTCGGTTGTATCGGGACGATTGAAAATGATTAACAAGACAGGTGTATTATTCTGAATGTGCATGACAGTTGTTTCTCCTCATTAGATAAACTAACACGGCTATACTCAGTACAGCCATGATTATAAAAGAAAATACCTGGCCCCAGGCAGCGCCATAAAATCCATATGTATCAATCAAAAACTTGAATAAGAATATACAAACGACTGATCCAATAATGCGTATAAGCAATTCTGTTTTAGTAAACCCATAACCAACTATGACGGTTATGACTGAGTAGTAAAAGGTGATGGTTATATTTTTTATTGCAAATATCTGAGCAAATACTGAGGCATCTGTGTAGCGGTTATACGTTAAAAGACCGATTATGAATGGTGCAAAAATAATAAAAACAATATTGGGAACTGCATTCAACCCAACCACTCCAGCAATTATTTTGACTAATTTACCCTTATTATTTTCAGCAATCGCTTTATAAATGTCAGGTTCAAAGGTCTGAGCCACTGCAGTATAAAAAATTGCAAAATATGCAGCTATCTGCATTCCCACATTGTAAAAGCCAAAGGTATAGCTGTCATTCAGGCGTTCCAGCATAGCCCGGTCAATACCGGAAAGGAAGTACCAGAGCATCGCAGAAAGTGAAAGAGGCCAGCCGAAGCGGAGGGCATCCTTAATGACCTCAAAGTCAAATTGGAGCTTCCCAAATAACTTTATGAAACAGTAAATCGCCGTAACCAGAGACGCCAGCAGGGTGGCCAGCAACCGTCCAGTCGCCCCATATTTGTAAATAACCACCAGCAAGATCGCCAATATGGTGCCAAGCAGAGAGCTTGCTATCGTTACAACACTGAAT
>DYOB01000002.1 GCA_020720765.1 Borreliella garinii | reverse complement strand
GGACTCGAAGGTGAGGAGCGCCGACCGTGAGGGAGGAAAGGGTTCACTTTTATTCGATTAATTATTATTTCAATATTTACTTTTTTTTCAAATCAGTTTAGCCTAGTGTATGCGATTTCCAGCCAGTTTAATAAGCAGTTGTACCCGTGCCTTATATGAATCCTTAAGCATCGATATCATGAGTAAGGTAGCCCGCATGTTGGATGATAGTTTTGATCTCTATCGAGTTGCCAACATGAGGGAAAGCATACCCATTACCTCCCAGCATGCAGCAGATGTGATTGTTAAAGAATTGCTCCGTCAGGGAATGTTCGTTGACTTGATTGAAACCCTTATTACAGTGGATACACGCGGAATTATGGGAAGAAGATATACGATTGGCAGTCTTGGTGAACTGGCTAAGGGTTTATCTGCCATTGGATTTCTTTACGACAAGGTCAACAATCTCTTTATGGAAGACCCGAGGTTAAAAGCCTCCTATAATTTCGGGAGACTTCAGGAAGGCGGTGAATACCCTCTTGCTCTTTTAAGGCTGGATATCGTCCAGAACAGCAAAATTGTCAGAAAATATCCTAAAGAACACGTCGAAAAAGCTTATCAGCTTCTTTATGAAATGGTCGAACACAAGGTTCATAAACGATGGGGAAGGATTTGGTCTTGGGAAGGGGACGGGGGAGTTGCCGCTTTTTATTACGGCCATAAACAAACCCAGGCTGCCCTTACCGCAATGGATCTTATCCAAGGCGTATTTCTCTTTAATACGTTTAAAAATCCGCTCGAAATGCCTATCCAAGTCAGGATTGCCGTCCATTATGGGGTTCAAAAATTCAGCCAGGACCAGTCGGTTTGGAAGAAATCAGATACAGCCCGTATTGCTGTGGAAATGGAATCCAAAGCTTGTAATCCCGATGAAGCCGTAATTTCAACGAATATCGAAACAGCCTTAGAGAGAAATCTCGCACAATTATTCGAACCCAAGAAAAATGTTTCGTCTTACCAAGTTCATTGCTATCGAATTCGTATGGAGGAATAGAATTGGTTTATATTTTTTCAAGTGTTTTTGCAAAAGAGGGATCTTTTGATGTTTTAGTTCAGGGAAAGAATCCTTCTGCCGTACTTTTTACTCCTTCCGAATGTCAGACCAGTTTAAAAAAGCTCAAATCTGGAGATCTCGTCTATTACGAAGCGGGGAAAGACCTTGAAGAAAATAAAAAAGTATTTCGTGCCCTTCAGAAACAAACTGCCGCCGTCTGGGGAATCTTGGATCCTTACGGTGTCGTAGAAGATACGGCGCAATTGTTCCATTCAGGCTGCAGTGATTATCTAGGCACGAAGATGAGAAAGATTCCCATGAAGAAAACTCGTTTTACCACAGTGATGGACTACGCAGGTGTATCCATGGAAGAACCTGTGATAAAGGGCATTCCTTCTTTTACTCCAAGTCAGGCTACTATTGGAAAAGAATACGCCTTCACTTTTCTTCTTGTTGAAGTAGCTGATCAAAGTGGTTTCAAAAGAGCTTTAGGTGAAACGAAGCTAACGAAGTTCCGATCTTCCTTCGTTCAATTTCTCAATGGAACGTTTCAGGAATCGGGCGGGGTTCTTTGGATGCAGCAGGAGTTTTCTTTTTTAATTGCCTATCCGGAAAAGGAAGTTACTTCCGCCGTTTCTACAGGATTAAAACTCATCCTCAGTCGATCGCTTTTAAGCCTTGAGAGTTTTCAGCTCAACCATGTGATCCAGTTTCAATGTGCATTACACAAGGGAACTGCGCCTTGGCAAAAACCCGGCGAGACTGGTAAAGTGATTTCCGACGCCGTCAATTCCATTTTCCATCTAGGGCAAAAACGGGCCGTGAAAAATACATTGACTCTCACCCAAGACTGTTTAAACGATTTTCCTCAAAGATTAACCCCGCTCCTCATATCCGAAGGTGAATACGAAGGACGAAATATCTACCGTCTTCCAATCATACAATCATAGTTTGGGGTTATTGGAGATATTATAGATATATTATTATCATTTAAGCAAATAAAACAATTTACTAAACAACCGATTTTGGTTAAGATGGATGTAAGGAGCAGTTATGATCCAAAATGGTTGGATAGCAATAGGGGATATTCATGGTTGTGTAGACCAACTCAAAGAACTCCTAGCCCAATGCAAAGCCTATCCCCAACACAAACTGGTTTTTCTGGGCAACTATATTGACAAAGGTCCGAAGCCTGACGAAACTGTCCAATTTTTAAAAACACTTGACGCCGTGTTTCTAAAAGGACGTCACGAAGATATGCTTCTCAGCCGAATCAGTCTTATAAAAGACGATGTAGAAATTGAAAGGATTTTAAAAAATGCCAGCCTTAGCCGGAATTCCTTTGAATGGTTGAAGAAACTCGACAAGGCGCTTCTCGTAACTCCGGAATATATTTTTGTCCCTGGTGCACTTGATCCCAACCTTCCTCTCGAGGCTCACCCAAGTTTTGTCTGTATTTGGGGTAATCCTCAGGATGATTACCCTCAGTTTGCCCCTCGGTTTGTTGTCCACGGTTCTGTTCGGACTCTACAGCCCGTAATTGGACCCCATAAAGCGTCTATACATACGGGTAGTGGTTCAGGAGGAAAAATTTCAGCTTTCGTTCTTCCTGAAAAGATTATTCTTCAGAGTCCCCCCACACCGAGCAAGGAACCCCAGTGGAGGTTAATGCGCCAAGCCATGGAAGGATTGATAGAGGAATTATAAACACTGAATTTCAATTCGGTTGTTTTTATTGCCCCGAATCGAATACAGTTTTTCCCATTGTGTAATCACTGATTTTTATTTTATTGCGAAGTTCGGTTAGATCAGCCTTTTCTCTCACCAAATCGGGTAGCGAAAACACATACCCGGAGCCCTGGGCATCTACTTCGAGCTTACGGCTTTCTGCCAAGTCCATAAGGATTTTCTCTGGTTGAAACTGAGTTTTTTCAGGTACGATGATCGATGCGGGGCTTGAAAGAACTCTTTTGGCCAGTTCACGCCGGAAATTTCTTTCCCTGATTTTCTTATTTGTACCGCCTTCCTGAATTCTGCGCAGTATCGGTATAAGAAAGAAAAGCATACTGAAAATGAGGGGTACCAAACCCAGAACCATAAGATTCAAGGGTGAAGAATTAAAGGTGGGAAGCACTTTGGCTAATACGACCTTCACGAGGTCTCCTATAAAATTGACTCCTTCACTGTTAAAGGTGTTAAAAGAATATAAGGTAAAATAGGAACCGAAGAAAAGGTTGAAGAGGTTGAAAAATATAATCCAAGGATTGATACCCTTAGTATTATCGCTAAAGGGTTTCTCAGGGCACGGCGGGAGAGAAGATGAAGAGGTGGTATGTGTTAAAGAACGAAGGAGGTTGGGAAACCAACCGTAGAGGGTTCCAGCGTCGCTGACCATGGGTTCACCCTTGTGGTCGAGGAGGAGCCTGCTGAAGAGGGCGTTAGATCTTTCACGGTCCAGTCCGCTGATTTCCTGAATCTCATCGAGCGTGATAATTCCCTTGCCCTGGACTATTCTCGAAGCAAGGTGCCTGTTCATGGCGTCTTCCCAGGCTTTTAACCCGTCCTTCGCCCCGAAGACAAAGCTGAAAACTGCCAAATGGAAGGGTCTTTTAGGTTGGGCTGAAGTCTTCTCGCGTGGTAAAAAACTCGAATAGAGCCATAAGTTGAGTAAAAACCCGAAAATTCTTGCTGAAATATAGAAACCGATATTTCCGCCCATACCAGAATTTGATGACCGGGAATCGCGTGAATCCTTGTTGGATGCGGAACCGGCTAAAGATGCCAGAACAGCCAAGACGAGTATGGCAAGAAATAGAACGAAATACCCTACAAGCATCACCATGATCCATATCTTAAAAAGAAGAACGAGAATGGACCCGAGAGTCGAGAAAAACATACGGAAAAAACTTTTCATACCGGGGATAAAACCCTTGACCTGGCTTGAAAGTCCTTTAGGAAAATAGTACAAAACTTCCCCGGATTCGGTAACTTTCATATGCCCTCGCCGTTCTTGGATCAAAACGGGTAGGGCTTCTTCAACTTCGTTAGCTTTCAAACCCGTACTGACGACCAGGTCTGAGGCGCTGGCTTGAAGGTTATTGACCCTCAGGGCCCTTAGGAGCCTATTTTCAATATTGTATGAAAGATTTGCCATCAAAATTCTCCTGGTTTTTTTCTAGAATTCCCTTATAGTATACCTTATGGAAAAACAAATTCAAACCGCCGATCTGAGAAAGATCCTTGCGTTCCGATTTCTGAAAGATGCTGAGCTTCAGGATATTTTCCCGAAGATTGTCATAAAAGAATTCGCTGAAAATACCCAGATTATCGCAGAAGGTACCGATGATACCCTGCTTTATTTTTTATACAGTGGAACAGTGAACGTTATGGTGACGAGCACAAACCAAAACCAGGCATATATTGCCGTGCTTGGGGAAGGCGAGAGTTTTTCCGAATCGGGGATTTTTCCGAAAATGTCCCGTTCAGCTGCTATAATCACTGCCTCTCCCAGCACGGTCTTAGTTATGGATAGAAAGGATTTGCTCCAATTTATAGCGCATTTTCCAGCCGGCGGCACAAAGCTTCTGATGATGCTGATTTACAGCCTTTTAAAAAAGCTGAGAATGGTCAACAGGGAGCTTGCTTTTGAAAGAGTGGAGGACGGACAGCAGGATGAGATCGACACACTCGTGAACGATTTTATGAACGAGATCTAACCTCTCTCCAGTTCTACAAGTTGAAGAAGGATTTTTAAAAAAAGATCGGTTCTCCCAGAAAGGGACAAAAGTTCTTTTCTGACGATGGAATTATTTTTACCTCCTATCTGTCCGATATTCACAAGCGTGTCGTAAGTACCGCCGGGTTCCGTCTTAGTGATACCGTGGAGAAGGTTAAAAAGGGACTGAAAAGTCGGGGTAATTTTTCGGACCATTTCCTGAATTTGGTCTGAAGCCATTTGAAAAACATTTTGAACTTCCTGGATTTGCTGGTCCTCATCCTTTGCTCCCATGCCGATAAGTTTGGAACCGATATCCCCTTGCGCTGATACTCGTTTTACCATGACATCCAATTCTTCACTGAAACGTAAGAGGGAATTGAAGCAGTCGGTAAATTCACTTCTATTTGATTTCTTATAGAATTCACCCTCGACGAAAACGATTTTCAAAAGTGGGTGGAATCGGTGCATAAAAGACCGTTGGAAAAAAAGTTTAAGAAAAGTTAGTGTCCTGTCTTGGACTGGGTAGACTGTATTCGTTAAAATTCTAGGATATGTTTTCGAAGTATTAAAAAGCTCCTCATCAATATCAAGAAAATGGCAGATGGTCGACATCAGCATTTTTTGAGTTCTTTCTCGGTTGAATAACTGAAAATCTTTCGCTATTTTATTTCTCCAAAAGGTTCGATACTGGGTGAACCAATCTTCTATGCCAGGTAAGGCTTCTTTCCTTACTTCGATATTCCGAACTGCAAGAGCGCAAAACTTAGATAGAGGAACCCTTGTTCTGAATTCCTTTATGGTGTCCAGGGATTCCTTTGCGCTGGAGACGAGCTGTTCAAGTGCACGCTCCATTTCTTCATCTTTCAGGTTCTGTGATTTTAAGTGAAAGAGGAGAAGGTTTTCCAGGAGGCAGTGAAGATCCAAACCATCCAAAGCTGCTAGTCTGCTCCACATTGAGACTAGGGGTTCAGCAATTTCATCCATGGGGACGGGGGTGGGTGTTTCACCGGTTACCTGAAAAGGGTTGAGGATTAGTGAGTAGTCGAAATTTGCAGCAAGTTGAAGATAATGGAATTTTTTCACCTCAAGGTACACATTCCGCCGGATATCTTGGGGAATTGTATCGAGGATAACGCGGAGATTTCCTTCAACAATAGCCTTGATTTCATTGTTGGGCCTTTCGGGGTTGGAGTTATAGACAAACTTATGGTCGGTTTCCAGCAGGATTCTCTGTTGAATATCTTCCATGGCTGTTCCAACCATAAAAGCAAAAAAATCTCCTTTTTCCTTTCCAAATGCAGTATTCAGAGGTGCTTTAAAAACCTTAAAAGCGTCGGCAAGATGTTTCATTTCAAAATAAAAATGGGGGAAGAAAATTCTTGTCCGGGTATTCATCCAGTTGGGAAATCTTCCTTCGAGTTCGCTGCCAAGGTCGCTAAAAACTTGATTTTTAACAGTTTCATTGACGGGATCTCCGCTGAATAAGGCTTTTAGGTAAAGAAAGAACCGTTTCCACCAAGAATAGGTTTTAAGGATAACGGTGTAATCCGGCATTGTTCTTTCTTCGGGTTCGCTGGGTTGATTAAAGGTGAGGTCTTCTTTCGTCGTCCATTTTTCCATAAGCGCACGTCTTTCTTCGGGTTGTAATTGACGTACTAGATTCTCAAAAGTACCCTGCGAATTCATGAATACCCGCTTTTAGTTAGACTTGACCATTTAATGGCTCTCTGTTACTATATCTACATGGGCGTAATAAATCAAATTCATTTTCTCGGACTTATAGTAGAAATATTTTCTAGGTAGTTCGGGGAGTGCTTAAAATAAGCCATTCTTCCTCGGAAGGGTGGCTTTTTTTTTACCGTGGAGGTTTTTATGGATAGAATTTTTATCTTCGACACGACTTTACGCGACGGGATGCAGGGCACCGGTATCAACTTTACCCTTAAAGATAAACTTGAAATCGCCATGCGCTTGGATGAAGTCGGACTGGATTATATCGAGGGGGGCTTCCCTCTCGCCAATGAAATTGAGAGTACCTTTTTTAAAAAACTCCAATCGTATGCTTGGATATCCAGCAAACTTTGCGCCTTTGGAAGCACGAGAAAACCAGGTAAAACAGTGAGGGAAGACACAAACATCCAGGCATTGCTCGGTGCTGAAACCCCGGCTGTCACATTAGTGGGAAAAGCATGGAAGGCCCACGTAACCGAAGTCCTCAAAACATCAGCCGAAGAAAACCTAGCGATGATAGCCGAATCCATCACCTATCTGGTGGAAAAGGGCAGGGAGGTCATCTTCGACCTTGAACATTTTTTTGACGGTTGGAAATCCGACCCAGAATATTCAAAACTCATTATGAAGACAGCTTATGAAGCCGGAGCATCTTTCCTTGTTCCTTGCGATACAAACGGAGGAACTCTTTTCCACGAAGTTGAAACCATTTATCGGGAGATTTGCGGACTTTACCCCAATTTTATCGGGTCCCATTTTCATAATGACCTGGGTTTAGGGGTGGCAAATACCCTGGTGAGCGTACAACAGGGATCGGTACACGTTCAAGGTACTATTAACGGCTGGGGAGAACGGTGCGGCAATGCTAACCTCTGCACAATTATCCCCAGCCTCAGTTTAAAGTTGGGTTATACAACGAATTTGGATCCTCATCTTACAGAACTTACTGCACTCAGCCGTTTTGTCAGCGAAAAAGCCAATATCCTTCACGACCGAAGGCAACCATACGTAGGTGAGGCCGCATTCGGCCATAAAGCAGGACAGCACGCTGATGTTTTGATAAAAAACAGCGTGCTTATGGAACACATAGACCCGGCACTCGTAGGCAATAGCAGACAAGTTCTTCTTTCAGGTTTGGCGGGAAAAAGCACGATCGCCTTGAAACTTGAAAAGTTTGGCACCTTTGATAAGAGCAGTCCCGAAGTCCAGGAACTCACCCAGCGTCTAAAGGAAAGGGAATCTCTCGGATACGAGTACGAGGCTGCTGAAGCCAGTTTTGAACTTTTGGTTTTAAAAATCCTCAAGAAATATCAGCCACTCTTCGAACTCGACAACTATCATCTGGAAAGTTTCAAGACCTTCGACGGGCCCACAAAAACAGTTGGAAGGGTTTTTCTCAACGTCAAGGGAAAACGTTATATGGGCGCCGGCGTCGGAATAGGGCCAGTGGGCGTTCTGGACAAGGCGCTGAGAAACGCCCTTGAAGACATTTATCCTTTTCTCAGTGATATAACACTCAGCGATTTCAGCGTTCGAGTTTTAAACGCTGAGGAAAGCCACGCCGAGGCTAAAGTCAGAGTTTTTGTCACAAGTTCTGCGGGAACGAAGAGTTGGGATACGGTAGGGGTGAGTGCGAATATTGTTGAAGCAAGTTGGGAAGCCCTTGTCGATAGCTTTGAATACTACCAAAAATTAATTCTCGAGGAGAAAATTTAGGCGCTCTTTATTCCGTTTTTGGTCATGTGTTTTACATCATACATGGCCTTATCTGCCGAACCTAAAAGTTCATCCTGGTTTCTTCCGTCTTCAGGGAACATACTAACACCGATACTTGCAGTCAAACGATAAGTTTTATCAAGGATATCCATGGGCAGGGAAATGGCTTGAAGTATTTTTTCGGCTACCTTGGTCGCAGCTAGACGTGAAGTGACAGGATGGAGCAGAACAACCATTTCATCCCCGCCTATTCTTGCTAAAATATCCGTTTCCCTGATGGCTGTCTGAATATGGTGGACGACACTTTTTAGAACTTCATCACCGGCCGCGTGACCTAGACTATCGTTGACTTCCTTAAAACTATCGAGGTCAATGTAAACTATGGAAAAGTATTCTTTGCGGCGTGTGCACTGGTTGATGGCATTTTCAATAAGGGCACTCATCATTAGCCGGTTAACCGCACCGGTGAGACTGTCGTGGTGAGCCATGTACTCAGCGATTTTTCCAGATTCTTCGATTTCCCCCTTTTCTTTTCGAATAACTTCATTGAGTCTGAGAATTTCACTGTGCTTCAAACTATTGTGGAAGCTACCCGAATAGTATTTTATAAGAGTCTTGATAAAGGGTATGGACGATGATGTAAAGCCCTTTTCCTCGGAGCTTTCCAGAACCGCAACACCTGAAATGTTTTTCTCCTCCCCAAGCGGGAAGACCCAAATATGTCGAGCACCTCCTTTTGAGAGAACGGAAGGTTTATCCGGATTCCAATCGAGAATCAACTCTGTGCCAGTATTGAACACTTGTGAGGGCAGATTTTTCTCCGGTGAAAAAGTAAAACGCATGGGGGTTCGGCTTTTTCCGGCTAGCTCCCAATAAAAAAATTCAAGGCAATTTTCACTGAGATTGTAAATAGAGAAACCTATCGAACTCAAAGGTATTAGAGAATGTAAAATAAGACTGAACCTTCTGCTGAGTTCTTCCTTGTCAAGAGTTTCCACTAGCTCCTGGGCGACTTCATTGATGTAAGAAATGCGTTCGTTAAGGCTTTTCAGGCTTTCAGTTTGTTTTTCCAGGTGTGCATTTTTTTGATGCAATTCCCTAGACTCTTTTTCTGCTGATTGGAGTTGGTATTGAAGTTTAAAGTTCGCTAAACGGCGTGTGATAGTTTCAGAATTAATATGCTCAGACAAGAAGACGTACCTCTTTAGAAGTTCAATCCCCTTTTTATATTCTCCCTGTTGTTCATAAATCTCAGCCAAAAGCCGGGAGGATTTGGCTTCTTCTATTCTCAAGCCGTATTCTTTCGAAAGTTGGTAGGCTTTCTCACAGGTTTCGGAGGCGTGGAGAACATCACCTGTTTTTTGGTAGACTAAGGTTTCTTCGATATACACCAAAACTTGACCCGAAAGGTTTTCGAGCGGTGCCATAATATCCAGAGCTTTGGAATAATAAGCGAGGCTTTCATCATACAACTCAATATCAGAATACCCTCTACCCATAAGGTGGAGAACCCTGGATTCTCCGCGTTTGTCCTCGTTTGCAACCATATCTTTAAGGACCTTTGAGAGAAAATCTAGGGCTTCCTGTGTCTTTTTTATTACGATGAGAATCGTCGCCTGGTTGATATTGAGTAGAATTCTCTGTGAAGTCGTACTCTTCTTCTCAAGGAGGATTTCAGCTGAATGAAAGAGTTCGGATGCCTGGTCTATTTTACCCAAGTCAAGATTGAGTTCTCCTAGGCGGTTATAAGCGGTAAATTCCCACTCGTGGTTGTGGTGCTGGCGGGAAAGTTCAAGAACCTGCATATAGTAATTTATGGCTATTTCTATGTCACCCATTCTATGATGAAGGGTACCCATACCGTGAAGTGTTTTCGCTGCGCCGTCAAATCTTTTATTAGCATTGAAAATCTGAAGTGCCCTTAGAAACTCAGTCATTGCGCTTGTCGGTTGGCTTAAATAATTATAAGCCCAGCCAGCATTTAGCCTTCCTTCTGCTTGAAGAAGCGGTTTTTCTTTCTCAAGGGCTTCTTCAACAATCTCAAGGGATAAATGCAGTGCTTCTCTTGGGCTCGTATCGAGTTTTTTCCGAATCAGTTTCAATTTTTGAGCGGCGGGAACGACATCCTTAAAGGAACTCACTCTTTCAATCTAAGGTTTTATTGTCTGTTTTGCAAACCCGGAAGGCAAAAATCCTTCCGGAAATACAATTATTTTTTTTGGCCTTGGTTGGCTACTGCACCGATTTTTGCCTGGATGGCTGCAGGATCTCCGAGGTAATAATCTTTGATGTAATGCAAATTTTGATCGAGCTCCACAACAAGGGGAACGGCTGTCGGGATATTGAGTTCAGCGATGGCATCGTCAGAAATACCCTTGATATGTTTCACCAAGGCTCGCAGGGAATTGCCATGGGCGCCTATGATGATTTTTTTCCCTTTGAGAATCTGTGGAACGATTTCAACATTCCAGTAGGGCAAGGCTCTAAGGACGACATCTTTAAGGCATTCGGTTAAAGGACGTTCGTCGGGACCTATATCCGCGTATCTCGGGTCCTTGGCAGGGTTCATAGGACTTGATAGTTCTAGAGGAGGAGGGGGGACATCGTAGCTTCTGCGCCATAATTTAAACTGAGTCTCACCGTGTTTTTCTAGTGTCTCGGCCTTATCCAAGCCTTGAAGAGCTCCATAATGCCTTTCATTGAGTCTCCAGGTTTTTTGAACAGGTATCCACAAAAGGTCCATCTGATCCAAGACCATGTTCAGTGTCTTGTTCGCCCTCCTTAAAAGGCTCGAATAAGCCAGGTCGAAAACCCAGCCTTCTTTTTTTAAAGTTTGACCTGCTTCAACGGCTTCTTGGATACCTTTTTCGGCAAGGTCGACATCGACCCAGCCAGTAAACCGGTTTTCCTGATTCCACAAGCTTTCCCCGTGGCGGATAAGAACTATTTTATACATTGATACTCCTTGTAAGCTATGCTCATAACATAAATTGTATGTTAGGCAAGAGTTGGGGTCAACAGGTGGTGAGACAGTGATCTCCAATTTGTATATATTTTATCTATGACTCGATTTGCCTTGTTTGTCTATAATTTTTTCTCTCTCCTTTCCTTCTTTCTCTTTTGGATGACATTAGTGGCAAGTTCTCAGTATTTTCTTGAAACGACAATTCTTGCGCTCTACCAAACCTTATCTTTTTCCGCTTATACCGCGTTTGTTTTCGGTATCCTAAGTTTAAGCTTGTCAGCCCGGTACAAGGAACTTACGTTCGGTAGAGGGGTGACTACAGTTGTTTTTTGGTTTTTCATTCTTTTTCTTTATCTATTTTCCCGATCCGTTTTGGTATTGATCCAAGCCACTGCGGGTGCAGCTTGAAAATTCTCCATATTTCCAGGGAGTACCAGGGTCTAGGTGAGGCCGGCGGTGTAAAAGACGTGGTACGGGGAATGGCCGAATCGCTTTCACGCTTTCAAGAAAATGTCACTGTTTTTCACCCTTATTATGCATTTCTTCATAAAAGAAATTTGGAATGCCATCCGTTATGGGTGGGAAAACCCTATGGACTCTTTGAAGCTTCCGTAGAAGAAATTTTTATCCAGGGTGTGAGGATCCTCCTTGTAAACACGCCTTGGTTTGTCGATAGGCTTGGGATTTATACGATAACAGAAGCTGAAAGCCTTATGGGGATGGGAGAAACCGGCACGGGTTATCCCTGTGAATTCGAACGCAGTTTAAGTTTTCAAATAGCTTCTGCTTGGTACCTGAAAGAATCCGGGGAAGTTTTTGACGTTCTTCATGCACACGATGCCCACACCGGAGTTTTCGGAGCCCTTGTATCTATACCGAGAAAATTTTTTACGATTCATAACGCTGGAATTTCTTACCAGCAGAATACTGAAAAATGGTCTCAACTCGAGGAGTGGACGCGTCTGGGTGAAACAGCGCTTGAAAAAGGACGGTTGGACCGCATGTTTTCTCCGATTCTCTTTGCTTTTAGCCACAGCATGGTTTTTACGGTTAGTTCGTACTATGCTAAGGAAATTCTCGAAGAGGATGGTCACGGTGAATCAGGTTTACTGGGGCCGCGCATCCGCGAAAACCAATTTCATCTTACTGGCATTTTTAACGGACTTGATTTTTCCCAAAGGGAGTTTTCCGACCTTATACCGCAGGATGGAAACAGTTTATCCTGGATTTCATCTTCTACTTCACTGAAGAAAAATAAAAACCTTGTCAAACTACAATTTCTAAGGGAGGCCCAAAACAAGCCCTTTTTGGGCCCACTCCCCAAGATGGATATTCCATGGATGATCTTTCAGGGCCGTTTGACTTATCAGAAAGGTATCGATGAATTGATCGATATTGCAGAAAATACCCACGCCATGAGTCAATGTGCCTTGATTTTTATGGGAACTGGGGAAGAAAAATACATGAACACCGTGGCATCGCTTGCTAAAACACCTGAAAACCCTGCTTCATTAACATATTTTCCCTTTTATGATGAACTCTTTATCAAGTATCTCTTCGGTGCAGGAGATTTTTTCCTCGGCCCATCCGTTTATGAACCTTGTGCATTGACCGACCTTATGGCTATGCGAATGGGAACAATCCCGCTAGTACGTGCAACGGGAGGTCTACAAAAGGTCCGCGAGGGTATCGACGGGTTTCTCTACCACGAAAAAGGGGGACTCCGAAATCTGATTGCTAAAGGTATTGATATTTATACACATCATGATGAACTTCATTTCCAACTTGCCAGACAAGCCTTCCAAAGAACAGAAAATTTTCAATGGGACCCGATAATTACAAAATTTTGGATTCCCGTTTACAAGGGGCTTGAGCCTGAATGGGCTCTTCAGTAGAATACACTTATAGCCAACTTAGCTCAGTTGGTAGAGCTCTAGTCTTGTAAACTAGTGGTCGTCGGTTCGAGTCCGACAGTTGGCTTGACAAATACCGGGTTTTTCGGTATTTTGTCGTCTCGTTCGGGGAGGTTCCAGAGTGGTCAAATGGGGCAGACTGTAAATCTGTTGCTTCGGCTTCGTAGGTTCAAATCCTACTCTCCCCAAATTTTTCCTCAAAGTTCGGTTTCGTTCATCCAGGGGGCAAAAAAGTGTGGAATAACGGTCTTCAGTTTGAATGCACCCAATGCCACGCTTGTTGTCGACACGATCCCGGGTATGTTTTTCTTTCCCAGAACGATTTAGAAACCTTAGCTTCCCATCTCAATATTTCTCAAGAAGAGTTTAAAAAGGTTTATACGCGCTGCGTGGACTTGGGCTCGGGGCCTATTCTCTCCCTAAAGGAAAAAACAAACTTCGATTGTATATTTTGGGATAAAGGTTGCACTGTTTATTCCGCAAGACCTCTTCAATGCAGTAGTTACCCTTTTTGGGGAAGAGTCGTTGGAAGCGAAGCCTCCTGGAAACAAGAATCGCATTTCTGCCCGGGGATCGGTCAAGGAAAACTCCATAGTCCGGCAGAGGTTGAAACTTGGCTGGAAAAAATGTCAAAAAACACACCCCTGGAGTGTTGCACTGAATGATGGTCAAATTTTGGGGTGTCCGCGGTTCCATCCCCTGTCCGATGAGTCCCGCCACTTATAAAGAAAAACTATCTTCAATAATCAACCGTATACGACCGGAAGATATAAAATCACCCGAGGCTAAGGAAAAGTTTATTTCCAAACTTCCCCTTGAACTGGGCGGCACCATAGGTGGTAACACGACCTGTCTTGAAGTGCGGTCTGAAATGGGCGACCTTATCATCGTGGATGGTGGGACCGGTATTCGTGAATTGGGAATGAATATTGATTATAATAAAGAAAACGGTATCCACGCCCATATTTTTATTACACATTTTCATTGGGATCACCTCCAGGGACTTCCCTTTTTCTCCCTTTTCTTCAACCCCAATAATCGAATTACATTTTACAGTTCACGTTCAGACCTGAAAAAATTTATCTCCGGACAAATGGAGGAGCCCTACTTTCCGGTACCAATCTCTATTTTCCCTGCAAAACTTGATTTTGTCACCCTAGATCGCGAACCCATCATCATACGCGACGTAAAAGTTTCCTTCCGTGAGGTCAGTCATCCAGGCGGCTGTTTGAGTTATAAGTTCGAAGAGTACGGTAAATCTTTTGTTTTCAGCACAGACACCGAGCTTCAAACCTCTGACTTTATTAAAACCAAGGCGAATATGTCTTTTTACGGAGAACTGGAAGCACTTATAATGGACAGCCAATATACCCTTGGAGAATCTATTGACAAGATGAATTGGGGCCATTCTTCCTTTAGTATGGCTGTTGATTTTGCCATAGAGTATAATATTCCCCAGCTTTACCTCTTTCATCACGAGCCGAACTATACCGATGCGATGATCGAGGAGATCAATAGATTGGCTATTTGGTACTCGGAAAAAGCGGAAAAGAACAGAGTAAAGGTGAGTATATCGCGTGAAGGTCACAGTTTTATGGTTTAATAGGTAATGGAACTCAAAAAAGACGAGGTTTTAAATATTTATGCGCATTTACGTTTGTTACAACCAGTAAATTTAAATTGCTTACATATTATGAGTAAATTGGAGCATGAACTTTCGGATATTCTCAGTGTTGAAGAAATTCAGACCATTGAGAATTGGTTTTTCCAGAAGGAGGAAAAATGAAAAAATTGTTTTTGAAAAGTGCTTTTATTTTAACCGCGGCCCTGTTACAGGCCCAGTTCTACCCGGGCTCGGAGGATTTTTACAGGTTTTCCGGCCCCCAGGCTTTGGGCGGCGGAATGTCGGTGGTGAACGGATTTCCTGGAACTGCTGAACAGTACAACCCGGCCATCTCTGGAGACAATCAAAGAAATACAGTTGATCTGCAATACACAACCCTGATCAACACAAACGGTGCTTCTTGGGGGAATGCGGGTTCTTTAGGTCTATCCCTCCCAACAAGAGCTGTAGTTTGGAATTTCAGCCTCTGGGCCTTGAGTTCCGATAACCCGGATTTTAAGGTTGGAACCTTGGGCGGGGTGCGTGTTACCCTTTCTAAAGATGTCTATAAAGAACTTCTTGTGGGAATCGGGCTTAATGCCGGAGCCGGCGGAAGACCTGATGGCTCTTTTGATACAATGGTTGCAGCTAGTTTGGGTTTTATCCATAAACCTTACCTTGGTGACGGACTCAGGAATTTTCGTTGGGGCATTGCCGTAAGGGATATGGGAAAGACCTTTACTTCTTCCGTGGACACAGCTGCATTGCCCCAGATGTTTACTCCGGCGATAGGTTTTTCCTTTGACCTTTTACCAGCAGGAGACTTTTCCGTTCAGGTCGGCAGTGATTTAGCTTTTCCTTTTGTTCAAAATCTCGTGGCAGACATCAATACCCAAATAGGTTTTCGAGTTGGACCAGACTGGGGTCTTGGTATCCGAAGTTCATTTACTTTTGATGTCCGCGATTATTTTTCAGATTCCTTGAGAAAAGCCTCGCTTTTGCCAAGTTTAGGAATATTTATCTCAAGCCAGGCCACTATCGACACAGAAAATCCCAGCCTGGGTTTTCTTGACCCCTCCTATAAAAAAAGCGAGTTTAGACCTTCCTTTTCTTGGACTGCTTATCGAAAGGATTCCCAAGCGTTTTCCCTCGGTGTCAACCTCGCTTTGGGGAGCATCGATGCAAATCCTCCGGTTATCAAGGTTGAATCCGAACCTGAAACCATCGTCTATTTTTCACCGAATTCCGACGGTATTCAAGATGAAATCAATCTTCCTTGGGTTATCGAAGACGAGAGGTTTGTCAGGGCCTGGAGAATGGAAATCCATGATAAAGATGGTCAGCTCGTCAGGGTGATCAGAAATAAAGACGACAGACCGGAAAACGAAGGCCTTCAGAATTTTATCGACAGGCTCCTTTACGAAAAGAAAGGCGTCCAGATTCCAGATTCCATCCGTTGGGATGGCCGCGGTGACAACGGCGAGACACTGGAAAATGGTGTTTATTCACTTGTCTTAATCTCCAGCGACGATAACGAAAATACTTCTGAGTACCCTAAAATTGCCATTGCACTGGATAACTCACGCCCCGAGATCCGTGTTCCTGAAATTTCTGACCAAGATAAGATTTTCTCCCCTGATGATGATGGAAGAAAAGATGGAATCACTATGGCTTTAACGGGTTCGGAAGAAAAAGAATGGGTCGTCAGGATTCAAAATGCTGCAGGAACCGATGTCAGGGAATTTAAACAGACGGATGGTGCGCTTGCGAGCGTGGTTTGGGATGGGAAAGATAACCAGGGCAACCTTGTCCCCGACGGTGTGTATTCGGCCATTATTCAATCAACAGACCCGGCGGGCAACAAAAGTCAGGAAGAAATGAGAAATATCATCGTCAATACCCAGTTGACACCCATTGGTTTAAAACTTTCTTACGCCCATTTTTCACCCAACCAGAACGGCGTCAGGGACACTATCACTTTTATCCCTGAAATACCTGTGAAGGAAGGCATTCGTGCATGGAGCCTCGAAATCCGTCAAGGTGAAACCATAGTTAAATCTTTATCCGGGGAAGCTACTCTTCCTGAAACATTAGTTTGGGATGGTACTGCCACAAGCGGTACTGCGAATGAAGGGCTTTATAAGGCTTTTCTGCAATTGAATTATATCAAAGGAAACGCCCCTTCGGCTGAAACCGGCGAATTCCGTCTGGATAGAACTCCTCCTGTAGCGACTATCTCCATCGATGGTCCGGCAACATTTTCTCCCGGCGGAGAGGGGACGCGTTCGGTGCTTCCTATTGTTCAACAAGCTAAGGTTGCCGACAACGAAGATCTTTGGAAGGGAATTGTATATGCCGGAACTCCCGAAAACCCGGGTGCCGTTGTAAGAAGCGTCACCTGGACTGGAAATCTTCCCGATCGTTTTTCATGGGACGGAACCGATATTTCCGGAAGGGTAGTCAACGATGGCAACTTTTTCTACAAACTGGAAGGAAGCGATCCATCAGGCAATACGACAAGCGTACAAACAACGGCGTTCACCGTGGATACCCGTGAGCGTAGCCTGATTCTCAGCATCGAATCCGACGCTTTTTCCCCCAACGGCGACAACAAAAAAGACCGTGCAATTATTTACCCGCGTCTTAATATAACCGAAGGGATAGGTTCTTGGACCCTGAAGATTTTAAACGATACGGGAACCTTAATTCGTACCTTTTCTGGAAACCGGACCTTGCCGGCAAGTTTGAGCTGGGACGGACTCGGGGAATCTCCTGTTAAGGCCCCCGAAGGAAACTATTCGGTCTTGATGGAAATTCAGATGCTCAACGGACAGAAACTCACCGCATCCCTTCCGAAAGTAACACTGGATACCACCGCGCCTTTAGTCCAAATGACGACAAATATGATGATATTTTCTCCAGACGGAGATGGCAAGAAAGACCATGTCACCATGAGTGCCTTAACCTCTACGGAGGAAACCTGGACGGCAGAGGTACTTGCTGGCGAAAGGATCTTAAGGGCATTCCGTTGGACGGGAAAAATTCCTGGAGAATGGAACTGGGATGGCCGTGATGACGTGGGTAACGTTCTCCCCGATGGTAGCTATAATGTGAGAGTTTTTTCAGAAGATCGTGCAGGAAACGCAGGCACCGCAAACATAATAGGGATCCGTCTGGACAAGCGCCCCGTTCAGCTCTTTATCACCTCGGATAAGGCTGTTGTGCCACTGGGTAGGGCAGGACGTGAAGGAGAGATTCGTTGGGGCCTCACTACGATTCCAGCCGAAGGTGTTTCACAATGGAAGCTTGAAATCATGCAGGACCGGGTGAACACCGTCATCCAAACCTTATCCGGAGAAGGTACAGTACCCGCAAATCTTGTATGGAGACCTGAAACGAATAGAACTGTTCCTGATGGAGCGTATGTCGCTCGGTTCAGCGTAGTTTACGGAAAAGGTAACGAACCCGTTGTGACTTCGGCGCCAGTCATTGTCGACAACGTCGCCCCAGTTGTGGAAATAACAACGTCGCCTGAACTTTTCTCGCCGGATGACGATGGTTTTCAGGATGAATTGGAAATTAAAATTAAGGTCCAAGATACAAGCGGCATCGCACGATGGAAACTTTCGGTGCTTGATCCAGGCGGTTCGATTTTCCACGAGTGGACAGGTGTGGGAACTCCGGCGGAAAAAATTACCTGGGACGGCAGGGGCAATAACGGTGAATTGATCCAGGCAGCTTCGGATTATCAGTTAGTCCTCGTAGCGGCTGACCGGGTTGGCCTTGAATCTACGGTTAAGTCACTAATGACCACTGATATATTGGTAATCCGTGAAGGTGACCGTCTAAGAATAGCAATTCCAAGTATTGTATTTACAGCAAGTTCTCCCCAACTGCTTTCGGATAACAGCGAAGAATCGAGAAGGAATGTCAGACTTATTCGCAGACTTGCTGAAGTGCTCAATCGGTTTAATACTTACCAGATCACCATTGAAGGCCACGCTGCCAGTCTACAGTTTGCAAACCCAGTTGTCTATGAAAGGGAAGAGGTGGATATTCTAGGTCCGCTAAGTCTTGCGCGTGCCCAGACCGTTAAAACCGCTTTGGCAAATGGAGGAGTTGAATTAGGAAGGATGAAGATAGAAGGCATTGGAGGTCGAAGGCCTACCGTACCGCACAGTGATACACCCAACCGTTGGAAAAACCGAAGGGTGGTCTTTTATTTGGATAGGTAAATGAAAGGTACTAAACTACTAGCTATCTTTGTTGCTTTAACTCTGATAGGCGCCTTGGGCCTTTTCCTGATGTATCAGGACGGAATCAGGGCGCCGGATGGGTTTAATTCCGATACTCACTTTATTGTCCAGGAAGGGGAAGCCTTATCCACCTTGGCAAAACGTCTTGAAGAGGAGGGGTTGATACGTTCAACCTTCTCCCTACGCGTTTATGCGTGGCTTAGAGGTTCGGAAAGAAAATTCCAACAAGGTGAATACCTTCTTAAAGCAGGGTCTGATTTGCTCAATATTCATGATCAGATTGTCGAAGGGCGTCAACTTCTCCTGAGGGTAACTATCCCGGAAGGTTTGACCTCTTCAGAAATTGCGCAACTTATAGATCAAGCGGATATTACAGATAAAGAAGGTTTTCTTGCCGCTGTTTCATCTGCTGAAATTTTGGACGAGTACGGTCTGGTAAGCTCTACTTTGGAGGGATTCCTCTATCCGGATACCTATCTTTTTCCCAGGAACTCGTCGCCTGTCAGTGTTGTCAAAACAATGGTATCCCGTTTTATGGAAGTTATGGAAAACATAAAACCGGGGATAGGGAGTCAAAAGATTTCTGATTGGTACTCCATGGTTGTGCTAGCCAGTATAGTTGAAAGAGAATACCGAGCCCCCGAGGAAGCTCCTATTATCAGTTCGGTTTTTCAAAACAGACTGAGGTGGAATATTCCTTTAGGATCCTGCGCTACGGTGGAATATATTATCACGGAAATCCAGGGAAGACCGCACCCCAGGCGTATCTTTTTTTCAGACACGGAAATCCAGTCCCCCTTCAATACGTATATCAATTCCGGGATTCCGCCGTCTCCTATAGGAAACCCTGGTTATGTAGCCCTTAGAGCTGCGTTTTTTCCGGCGGATACAGATTTTCTTTTCTTCGTTGTGAAAGATCCGGTAAACGGCACACACACTTTTACTAAAAACATGAACGATCATCTTCAGGCACGGGACGTTTATTTAGAAAATTTTGTACCCAAGTATTGATGCTCTATTCCCAAAGTCTTCTCGATGAAATCCAGAATAAGCTCAATCTTGTGGATGTTATCTCCGACTACGTTAGCCTTCAAAAGAAGGGGCATAACTATATGGGGTTGTGCCCCTTCCACCAGGAAAAATCACCGAGTTTTTCAGTAAGTCCCATAAAAAATGTTTTCCATTGTTTTGGCTGCGGCAAAGGTGGCGGTCTCTTTCAATTCATTATGGAGATTGAGAAGGTCAACTTTTCGGAAGCTGTGCAAATGCTGGCACAAAAGGCCGGGGTGGAAATCTCAAAAAAAACACCCGAAGAAGAGGCTCAAGATACCAAACGCTCTGCATTATTGGAATTGTTAAGAAGGGTTACAGGTACCTTTCAACATTTCCTTCACGGCGAAAAAGGCAGGCAAGCTCTAGAGGTTATAAAGAAAAGAGGAATAAACGACCACAGCCTAGAGAAATTCCAACTGGGCTATCTTCCAGCTGATAATGGCTGGCTTTGGGATTTCCTTCTAGGGAAGAAATACGATGAGGATACTTTACGGCTTTCGGGACTTTTCGGCAGTAAGGGTAAACGCTGTCTTTTTTCTGATAGACTGATTTTTCCCATTCAGAACCACCGCGGTGATATCGTGGCCTTCGGGGGCCGGCTTCTGAACGGTGAAGGACCGAAATATATCAATAGCCCTGAAACTCCGGTTTTTCAAAAGCGCCGGACACTCTATGGCCTCTTTCCTTCGCTGGCCAATGCACGCCGTGAAAACCGCTTAATCCTCACCGAGGGGTATATGGATGTCATTTCCCTACATCAAGCCGGTGCACCCTACGCCGTAGCTCCCTTGGGCACCTCGGTTACCGATGAACACTTGGAAATGGTCAGAAGGTACGGTCTAAAAATTCAATTCTTTATGGACGCCGATGCCGCCGGTTTAAAGGCCATGTGGAAAGCTTTGGAACAAGCAGAAACCCTGGAGATGGAAACTGATTTACTCCTTCCAGCGGATGGATGCAAAGATCCCGCTGAAATACTGGAAAAAAAGGGGGCGCAAATTCTCCTCGACTGCGTAGAGCAACCGGTGGCATGCTTTGATTATTTGATTTCTCGTAAATTTCAGCATTCCGGTTCTTTGGACGCTCAAGCTCTTGAAGCCTCCGGCGAATTCTTCTCTTTTCTAAAAAAGGTGCCAAGCGAGCTAAAACAGGATTTTTACTTAAAAAAATTCTCCGAGATTTTTCGCATCGACGAGCTTTCCTTAAAAAACGATTTTAAAAAGGGAAAAACCAGTCTTCGCAAAATTCATAATCTGGATAAGGAAGTTTTCGTTATTCCCGGGTTTGAATGGCCGGTGGTCGCAACCCTTATCGCCCATCCCGAACTCTATGGATTTTTCAGGATGAATGCGTCATCCGAGGATTTCCTGACTTCCCAGGTAAGGGACATCTTGTATTTACTTGACAAAAACTATTTTTCGAACTATAATTCTTCCCAATTGTCTCTTACCAACGCTCTTGAATTGTTACCAAAAGAATACAGTGCAGACCTTATTCGCAGAGTACAGTCGGGCGAAACAGATCAGCACCCTGAAAAGGTTGTTGTTGACGGAATCCGGCAATTAAAATTGAGAACTCTAACGGAAAAAAAGTCCGTTCTCCAGCTTAACTTAAAATCGGTAAAAGAAGAGCTCGAGATGGAAAAAATTCTCAATGATCTAATGTATCTCGACGGCGAAATTGAAAGAGTAAGGAACACCGGACATGAGTGATTTGGAAAATGATCCAACAGTAATCAAACTTTTGGCTTTCGCCAAGACAAAAGCGACCCTAAGTTTTGACGAGGTCAAAGATTTTCTTCCAGATGTTCTTGCACAGGGTGATAAATTTGAAGAAATCTACCTTTTGCTCACAAAAAATGGAGTTCAGCTCGAAGAAGACGCTGGTGATATTTCCCTTTCCAACGAAGGCATGTTTTCTGAAGATATGGGCTCCGGAACGGAATTCCTTGAAAATGCGGTCAATGATTCGTTGGATACCGAGGATATCTCTGAAAGAAGACTTAAATATTCGGATAAAGAAAGTGCTGTTGATGATCCAATAAGACTCTACCTGCGTGATATCGGGAAAGAAAACCTCTTAACTGCGGAGATGGAAGTCATTCTCTCCAAGCAAATGGAAAACGGGGAAAATATCATCAAGGATATCCTACGTGCTTCAGGGATGATTATCAAGGAATTTTATCTCCTGGCGGCTGATACTCTTAGCCGTTCGGATATGAGGGATAAGGAAGATTCTTTAAAAACTAAAAAGGAACTTTCGGATTTCCTGGCAGAAAAGCGCCGTTTAACGACGTTTTACCGGGAAGCCCTCAAACCCATTTACACAACCCTGCGTTCTTACATAGAGATTAAGACAAGGATTATTAAACGCGGTGAAGATTTTTTTGAAAATGATGAGCTTCAGGAAGCACGCAAGACCATTTTTAAAATGATCGAAAATGTCGATATACACCCCGAAGAGATCAATAAATTCTCTGAAAAATTTGTAGAAGCTGCCCTACGTATAAAACGTTTTAAGAAAAATCAATCCAGGATAGAAAGACGTCTGAGGGTCCAAAATGTCCGTGATCTCCGTAACCTTGGCAGAAAGTTGGCGACAACAACGGGCCGCGAGGAAGTCCAGAAAAGACTAGCACTGCCGGCTGATACCATTAAGGAGAAAATCCGCCAAATTCAAGTGGCCGACAAGCGGCTCCGTCAGCTTGAGTACGATTTTGAGGCAAAAACAGAAGAAATCCTCGTTCTCTCCGAGGAAATAGCCAAGGGACGGGTTATGATGCAGACAGCAAAGGATAAGCTCATAAAAGCGAACCTGCGTCTTGTTGTCAGCATAGCCAAAAAATATACAAATCGCGGTATGCACTTTTTCGACCTTGTCCAGGAAGGAAATATCGGCCTTATTAAGGCTGTAGAAAAATTCGAACACCAGAAAGGTTTCAAATTTTCCACATACGCAACATGGTGGATACGCCAAGCGATAACCCGAAGTATTTCTGACCAAGCCAGGACCATCAGGGTTCCTGTACATATGATTGAACAAATCAACAAGGTTGTACGGGAATCGAGGCAGCTGATGCAATCTTTGGGACGGGAGCCGACCGATGAAGAAGTTGCAGAAAGGCTGGGGTGGCCTGTTCAAAGGGTGAAATCTGTAAAAAATGTCGCCCGTGAACCAATAAGCCTTGAAACGCCCATTGGTGAGGAAGAAGATTCGCTTTTAGGCGACTTTATTGAAGATAAAGACGTTGAAAACCCATCCAATGCAACAGCATTTCGAATCCTGCAAGAAGATATAAAAAAGGTTTTGATGATGCTACCACCGAGGGAGCGCGAAGTCTTAGTCTTAAGGTTCGGCCTTGAAGACGGGTACTCTCTCACTCTGGAAGAGGTTGGTTTGCTTTTTAATGTAACAAGGGAAAGAATCCGGCAGATCGAGGCCAAGGCATTGAGACACGTTCGTCAATTGAGTAGATTATTAAAGGGATATTTTGAGGGAAATTAGGGAGGATATATGATCGCGGTTTTTGATAAGTTAAAATCTCTTCAAGAGATTCTTTTTGAAAAATTCAGTCTTGAAAGGGACCTTTTGGAACTTCCTAAAAGCCTTTCCAAGAAACAGGAAGTTCTTCAGAGAAACAAGAAAACATATGCAGAAGCGACTGTAAAAGCCGAAGAAATGCGAAAACAGTACAGAAGTCTTGAAATCGACCTCCAAGAAGCGGGTTTTCGCAGGGAAACCTACGAAAAGCAGATGGACGCGATAAAAACCCAGAAAGAATACGAGGCGCTTGATAAAGAAATCCACGACGCCTCAGACAGGGAACAATCCATCAGGAAAGAGCTTTTAAGGATTGAGAAAGAAATAGAGATAGTCAAGGCTGAGAATGAACGCCTCCAAGGCTATATAGAACTCAATGAGGAAGAATTAAACGAAGAAGAAAAGTTTATTCATAAGACGGAAGAAGAGAAAAAAAGCCGCATTGTAACCCTCAACCACGAGGAAAAATCCATAACTCCCGGAATGGATAGCGATGTTCTTTTTAAATTTGAAAGAATCATCAGATCCAAATCCGGCCTTGGTATTGTTGCGATCAGACGGGGTGTATGTACCGGATGCCATATTATATTACCTTATCAATATGTCAATGAAGTAAGAAAAACTGAAAAAGTAATGTTCTGTCCTTATTGCAGTCGCGTCCTTTTCTTTGAAAGCGAGAGGGGAGACCTTGCCTCCGAACCCGCCTACGAAGCAGGATCACTCGCTGATTTGGATAGTATTGATGAAGAGTCGTAAACTTGATACTCTAGAAAAGCAAACAGTATCGTCGCCAGAGAAATCTGGAGGAAAGTCCGGGCTCCGTAGAGCATGACGCCGGGTAACTCCCGGGCATCCTTAGGGATGACAGAAAGTGCCGCAGAAAATATACCGCCTCGGTTCGCTGGGGTAAGGGTGAAATGGTGGGGTAAGAGCCCACCGCGCTACTGGTAACGGGAGCGGCAGGGTAAACCTCGTCAGGAGCAAGATCATGCAGCGGCTGGGTGGCTCGCCCTTATGCCGCGGGTAGATTGCTGGAAGTTCCAGGAGACTGGAACTCGAGAGAGATGACGGTAGCAACAGAACCCGGCTTACTTGTTTGCTTTTGGGGGCATCGTGAATTTTTCAACATTGAGACCTTCTCTTAATAAAAACAAAACTCGACGCAGACCAATTGTTACCTTTTGGTTTGTAGCTGTCCTCGTCATCGCTGTTGTTCTCGGTCTAGGTATTTTCTTTTTGGTCAATTATACAGGGTCCCTTTTTAATGCCGGTGACGTAGAGGTCGATCTGAGGGAGCTCTGGAGCAGACAATCATACGAGGAAATTCTTTCGTACACCGAAAAAGAACTTGAAAAGGACCCTATGGATTTGGGTAGTCTTGTTTTTTCAGGTTTCTCTCACTTTCATCGTGGACTTGTGTTGGGTGAGGAAGAAAGGAATCAGGCTTTTCAAACTTCAGCCTTACATTTACGCAGGGCTTTGCTTTTTGACCGGCCTCCACTTTACGGCGAAATTCAATACATCCTGGGAAAAGTTTACTATCACCGTGGAAGACTTTATGCTGACCTTGCTCTTTTTCATTTGACTGAAGCGATGAAGTCAGGGTATCAGGCCGATGATATCAATGAATATTTGGGTTTGGCTTATTCAGGGATAGGGAAATTTGAAGATAGCCTGGTGTTTTTTCAGCGTGCCTTGGAAAAAAAAGATAGCCCTGTTTTGAGGTGGACATTGGGCTATACCTACCTTCAGGTTGAAAGACCTGATGAGGCGGAAAAAGAATTAAGGCTTGCCATTGAAACTACAGACAATGGGGGACTTGAACAAAAATGCCGCTTTCTGTTAGGTGAATTGTACATCAAGAAAAAGGATTGGATAAAGGCTGATGCTGAGTATCAGGCGGTACTCGAGACTGACCCCAATGCTGCGGATGCTTATTTTTTTCTTGGAGAAATTTTATTGGAACAGGGGGAACCTGAAAAAGCCCGTTCATTTTGGCGGCGTGCTTTTCAATTGGATCCACTGCACTATAATGCCGCACAAAGGTTAAGAGGAAACTAGGAGGAACTATGGGATTCTTTGATTTTTTTAGTGGTTTTGCAACGGATATTGGTATCGATTTGGGAACCTGTAATACCTTGATCTATGTTCGGGGTAAAGGCATCGTCATCAACGAACCTTCCGTAGTCGCAGTGGAACGCGGAACAAAACGCGTTGTAGCTGTTGGGAACGAGGCCAAACAGATGCTCTGGAAAACCCCCGGAGAAATTATTGCCATCCGTCCTTTGAGGGATGGTGTTATAGCTGATTTAGATACAACCGAAAAAATGATCAGATATTTTCTTGCTAAGGTATTGCCGAAACGCTGGCTTGTCCGGCCTCGCATGGTAATCGGTGTTCCTTCGTGTATCACAGACGTTGAAAAACGTGCTGTGGAAGAAAGCGCCATCAAGGCCGGTGCTAGGGAAGTTAAAATCATCGAAGAGTCCCTGGCCGCTGCCATCGGTGCGGATATTCCCATATTTGAACCAGCTGGACATATGGTGTGTGATATCGGCGGCGGAACAACAGAAATATCCGTTATTTCCTTGGGAGGAATGGTTGTGACCAATGCCATCCGCCTGGGAGGAGACGAATTCGATGAAGCGATCATCAAACACGTTAGAAGTGTCCATAACCTGATCATCGGAGAACAGACGGCTGAACGGCTGAAGATCAACATCGGAAATGCCTCTCCTGATAAGAACATTGAAAAAATGGAAATCAAGGGAACCGACGCCATCACGGGACTGCCACGAAGGTTGGAAATTGATTCCATCGAAGTCAGGGAAGCCCTTCAAGAACCTATCAATGTTGTTATTGAAGAGGTTAAGAAAACCCTGGGGCAGACTCCACCCGAACTCGCTGCAGACATCGTCGAAAGAGGAATAGTCATGACAGGCGGTGGCTCGTTGCTCAAAGGATTGCCGAAACTTTTGTCGAAAGAAACTGGAGTACCCGTTTTCCTGGCTGAAAATGCTCTCTATTGTGTTGCGCTTGGCGCAGGCATGTACTGGGAACAGGCAAAAGGGGCGAACAACTCACGGAGTGTATACAATAATATTAATTCATGAGCGGATTCAGTCTTTCAGGTCTTTTTAGAAAAAATAAGCAAGGTGCAACCCTTGCGGTTTTACTCGGCATCAGTACACTATCTATTCTTTTATCTGGGAAGTCACTTATACAGTCACCGGTTCAGGTCGGTATTGCCTTTGTTTCCATTTTCCAGAATATCTTTACAGGTATCGGTGATACCGTTAGCGGAACACTGAATTCAATCCATGAACTTGGTGAACTTCAAAAGAAATACGACGATATGGCTTCGAGGTTGGAAAGATACCATGGTTTGGAAAGAACACTAGTCGAACTTAGACAGGAAAACAAACTCCTTCGTGACCAACTTCAATTTCAAGAAAGATCGACAGTCAAACTTATTCCTGCACAAATCCTTTCTAGCGACCCTTCAAATGTCACAAAGGTACTCCTTATCAATAAAGGGTTTTTAGATGGAGTGAGAAAAGATGCTCCGGTTATTGCCTATCAGGGTGATGATTATGGTTTGGTGGGCAGGGTGATAGATGCTGGGTTTACGGGTGCGCAAGTTCAAACGATTACAGATTCCGGGAATTTTGTTGCGGCACGGTTTCTCAACAACCGATATGAAGGTATTGCGGTAGGTCAGGGGGGTGCATCCGATAATGTGATGCTTCAGTTTGTCCGTAAAAGGGCGAGGGAAGAGATAAGGTTCGGAGACATCGTTGTAACAAGCGGGAATAATTCCCTCTACCCGCGCGGCATAGGAATAGGAAGGGTCTCGCAGATTTACAGCAGGGATTACGAAACTACATTGGAAATCGAACTTGAACCTGTTGTGAATTTTTCAAAACTCGAATTCGTTTTTATCGTTGTTTCAGAAGGGGCCAATCCATGAGACTGCGGTATTTTGTCTATGTTCTAGTTTTAGGCCTGCTTATATTTCTCCAAGCCTCCTGGCTCCGGATGGTTGCTTTATGGGATGTTGTTCCGCAATTAAGCCTGGTTTACCTTGTTTGGCTTGCACACGTCGAAGGGACCCAAACGGCCCAATTAACTGGATTTATCGCGGGGATATTTTTAGATCTTTTTTCGGGTTTACCAGTTGGTTTAAGTAGTTTTATTTTAGCACTCACAGGTTTTCTTTTTGGTCTTGGTAAAGGAAAAGTATTTTACGATCCGGTTTTTGTTCCTATGTTGATGGCATTTCTATCTGTGCTTCTAAAATATATTCTGCTTTATATCCTGGGTAATATTTTCGCGCTCAGGATCATCGAATCGAGTATTTTCAACCTTAAAGTGCTCATTGAAATTCTTTATACTGCGGTTCTAGCACCTCTCTTTTTCCTCATTTTTACAAAAGTACGCAATCGGTTTGTTCGATCGTATGGTGGTTTTGAAAATGGCTGATTTTTCACTCAGTCAGGGAATGTTGCGTAAGAGGCGCGCAGTATTATTTACAGTAATATTAAGTGTTTTGCTTCTTCCTCTCATAGTACGACTCTACCAACTTCAAATAGCCCAGAATTCTCTTTATCAATCACGGGCAAGCCGTACAATCCAGAGACCCATCAGCATTCCGGCAAAGCGCGGTGAAATCTATGATACCCACTATACTTACCCGCTAGCTATAAATGTTGATAGCTTTTCAATTGAAATAAACCCTGCGGAGATTCCCTCCGAAGAAATCAACGAGATTTTCGGCCGTTTGAGCCTTGTTTTAAAAATTCCAGTTTCCCAGTTGGAAGAATCGGTTCCTCCCGAAACCTATAATATTTTTCAGACACGTGAAATCAAATCGAACGTCCCTATTGAACAAATTTACCAAATAGCCGAACGTCTTGAGGAATTTCCAGGTATTTCTTGGTCCAGCAAACCAGTACGAAATTACACCAATGTTGGATCCTTGAGCCACGTTATAGGCTATGTGGGAACAATAACCCAGGAAGAGCTCCAGGTTCTCTACAACGCAGGGTACGGTTTCGGCAGCGTCCTGGGTAAAAGTGGTTTAGAGAAGAGGTATGATCAAACCCTGAGAGGAATAGACGGTATCCGATACCAGGTCGTGGACGTCAGGGGGAGAAGAGTAGATATCGAAACCCAGAAAGAGCAGCCTCCAGCCTTAGGAAACGATATTGTTTTATCTATCGATAACAGAATCCAACTGTTAGCAGAAAAGAGTCTGGGGGGACGGCGGGGTTCCGTCGTTGTCTTACGCCCGGCTACTGGTGAAGTTCTGGCAATGGTCTCGCTTCCATATTTTGACCCTAATATCTTCTACCAGGAAAACAGCGCAGCAATCTACCAAGGGTTGATCCGTGATCCCAATTTCCCCTTTCTCAATAGAGCCATCCAAGCTTCCTATCCTCCAGCTTCAACATTTAAAATTATTCTAACCACTGCGGCATTGGATACAAAACTTATTGATCCCCTTAAAAAAATCTACTGCGGAGGTTCTTTAAGGGTAGGGGACAGGTATTTTAACTGCTGGAAACTTTCGGGTCATGGACCTCAAAACCTTGCTGATGGTCTAGCGAACAGCTGTAACGTCTATTTTTATACTCTAGGAAAAGATTATCTCGGTGTGGATAACCTCTACAACTATGCTAGGGAGTTTGGATATGGCGAGATAAGCGGTATAGACCTTCCTGGTGAAATAACTGGAATCCTGCCAAATCCGCGGTGGAAACAGCGCATCCTGAATTCCCCTTGGGTAGGCGGCGACACTGTGAACATGAGCATCGGGCAAGGTTTTACAAGTGTCACACCCCTTCAAATGGCAAATATGATGGCTGTCGTTGTCAATGAAGGGAAACTTTACCGTCCGCATCTTGTGCGGGAAGTGAGGGATCCTACAACGAAAGATTTGGTGGAAAGCATTAATCCAGAAATCATTTTTGAATCCAAACTCGATCCGGAAGTATTTAAGAAAGTACAGTGGTATTTACGCAATACAGTGACCCAGGGAAATGCCCACCTTATCACAACACGAGCTGTGCAGGTCGGTGGAAAAACAGGCAGCGGTGAGACCGGATACGGCACAGATTATCACAACTGGTTTACGGCTTTTGGTCCTTACGATGCTGAGGATCCAAAGGATAAACTCGTAGTCGTAGTCCAGGTTGAGGCTCAGGAAAACGTGGATTATTGGGCTCCAAAGGCAGCAAATATAATTTTCCAGGGAATCTTCGCTGATGAAACGTACGAACAAGCCATTCAAACTCTGAATGTCTATTACACGAGAGGTTTATGAATAACAGTAAGTCACTGCTGAACATCGACCTTGGCCTCATTATAGTAAGTATTTTACTCATTTCCGTGGGAATTCTCTTTGTCTACAGCAGCGGTATCAATTCTTTTGGTACTCAGGTAACGTACGAATATGTACGCCAAATAGCTTGGGCTGCCTTGGGCATTATTCTTATTTTTTCCCTAGCTTTTTTAAATTACACAGTCATTAGGGAAATGTCCATATTTTTTTATCTTTTCTTTCTCCTACTTCTTATCTTTACATTGTTTTTCGGAAGGGTTGTCAATAATAGTAAAAGTTGGTTGGGATTTTTTGGGCTAGGGATACAACCTTCCGAATTTATGAAAATAGCCTATGTTCTTTTTTTATCATCTTTTTTTTCAACAAGGTCCGGTGAAATACACAAACCCAGCATTTTCCTGCAGGGTTTGGTTTTAACGATTGTACCTGTACTATTAATCTTAAGGCAACCGGACTTAGGAACCGCCCTAGTGTTTTTTCCTATTTTTATAGCCATCTCCTTCTTAGCAGGAGTTCCAGGTATCTATTTGTTTTTCTTTACTGCAGTGGGGGCGTTATCGGTTCTCTTTGGTGTCCTACCTATTTATTTTGAGAGGATCACACAAACATTAAGTTTCATTGTACCCATGATATCTACACAAGAATACATGTTAACTATTTCTGGTATCCTTCTTGGTGTTTTTGTTTTGTCTTTGGTTGGGTTTTTAATGTTAAAAAGAAAAATGTATTTTTGGACTCTATATAGTTCGGCCATTCTCCTTTTAGGACTCTGGGGCGGCTATGCTTTCCGTGGTTTTTTAAAAGAATACCAAATAATGCGATTGGTAACCTTCCTTAATCCCAATATCGATCCACAAGGTGCTGGATGGAATATTATACAGTCCTTAAATGCTGTAGGCTCGGGGGGATTCTCCGGAAAAGGTTTTTTACAGGGCACACAATCCCAGTTGCGTTATATCCCCATGCAAAGTACGGATTTTATTTTTTCTATCGTCGCAGAAGAATGGGGTTTTATCGGTGGTCTTTTTATTATAGGTCTCTATATCGTTATTCTATGGAGGGGAACGCTTTCTATCATAAGATCACGGGACAATTTCGGCACACTTATAGCCGCCGGATTTTTAATGATGTTCTTCTTTCACCTTATCCTAAACATAGGTATGAATATCGGAATCATGCCCATAACAGGGATACCTCTTTTGTTTATCAGTTATGGAGGAAGTTCGATGCTCTCAGCTGCAATGGCCATGGGGTTTATTCTCAGCGTTCAAAGAAGGCGTTTCCTGTTCTAATCTGTTATTGTCAATAAAAACATTGAATTATTAGTAGACCGAATAGACATTATTCGTGATTAAAGGTGTACCATAAAAAACAACTTAAAAGGGCTCCAATACCGGTAAAAACAAAAGGCGTGTTGATATTAAAAAGATAAATACCAATTATCGAACCTAAAGACGATCCAACAACCCCGGTGACTATATAAGAAAAAAAAATTTTATTTGAAGATCTGCTGAGATAAAAAAAGAGAATTCCACTAATCCAAGCCGTTAGGATAAACTCTAAAATGATCCAAACTATATTCATTTTAAGGCCAGTTCAGAGTCATAGTTTTCACTGTACCCAAGAGAACGGGTTCAGAGATTTCACGTCCGTTCTCAGGGCTCCAGCCGTAGGCCATGATAAAGGCAACGACCCAAATTGCTGGAGGTGACGAGGTTAACGCAGTGGTCAAACTCGGTTCCAGATTGGGCTGTGTACCTCTGAGCACAGAATCGTAAACTTCCCAGAATCTTCTGAACTCGGTTCCTGCGGAGTTCCTAGCTCCTCTTCGGATTTCTAAATTTGTCAGAATAATTCCAGTCCCATTTTCTGTACCTATTAAGAAAGGAGGATTGTCTACTTTTACGTCGATAGTAGCATTGATAAGGTTGGAAAACGTTAGTTCATAGTTGATGGTTGTTCCTAAATCAGAAACGTTTATAGAAACCAACGGTTCAATATTCATAGTGTACTGACTGAGATTGAGCCTCTGGTACCCAAGGGAAAGGAGTCTTTCAGGTGTCGGTACAACTTCTACCCCGTTATTAGTGCTTAAAGAATTTTCATCGTTCAGTCCATAATTGATACTGACATTTTCCACATAAAATTTATAAAAAAGTTCGTAACCCTGAAAGTTTGTTCCAGAATAGTTGCCGGGAATATACTGCCATTTAAGGATAGAATTTTCTGTTTGTGAAATAACAGTTGGATTATTTAAATAGTTCACTGAATCCAGCCCGCAGGAGAAAAGGAAAAACAAGATCGGTGTGAAAACTAAACTTTTCATTGACGGGGTAATTTTCCTGGAGGATAGAATCCCTGTTTAAAATCCAGAAGTTCATAGATGACCACGGGTTTATTTTTGCCTTTCACCCTAATATTATCGAGTTCCCGCACAATAGGACCTTGGTCTGCTATAAGCGCATAGGTATTTTCACTGATAATAACGTTGGTTTTATATTCCTTATTTGTACCTTCCAGCCGCGCCCCAAGGTTGACGTTATCCCCCATGAGGGTATAGTTCATTCGACCTTTTGATCCCATATTACCCACTGTCATGATCCCGCTATTAAGACCGATGCCTATATTTATTTTTCTGTTTTCAGGCCACTGTGAATTGAGTTGACCTAGAACTTCCATCTGCCTTAAGGCACACTGTGCGGAAAGCAAGGCGTGTTCCTTTTCGTCCAATGGGGCTCCCCAGAAACACATGATTTCATCACCAACATATTTATCGAGTGTCCCCCTGTACTCCATGATAATATCTGTCATGGCAGAAAGGTAAACATTGAGGTGGTTCACAAGCTCTTGCGCGGACATACTTTCACTTAGAGTGGTAAAACCACGAATATCCGAGAAAAGTACGGTTAATTCTTTATCCACCCCTCCCAACTCAGGAGGGTGATCCATCATTTGATTGACAACTTCAGCGCTTACATATTTTGAAAACATTCCACGAATTCTTTTTTTGTCCGATTCTTCGGTGATAACCCTATAAGCGAGGATCGAAAGAAAAGTCATACTGATACCGAGTGCACCGGCTGCAAAGGGCACATAATAAGAAGAATAATCAAAGATTAAAACTGCCGTCATAAAATAAATAAAAATCATTATTATCCCGGCTGGAAGAGAAATAAAGGTCGGCAAACGGCTCGCTAAAAAAGCCATGATAAAAATGAGTACTGCCGCTAAAACAAGGGTAAAACCCACAGGCATATTTTGGATAAAATTATTCATGAGGATCGTATTCAAAGCATTTGTATGAATTTCCACTCCATACATTAAACCAAACGGTGTTGTCTTCTCATCATCGGCCATACCCGAACTGAAAGGTCCAACCATTAGGATTTTGTTCCCTAGTACCAGAGTAGGACCCCATGTAGAAGGATCCTTGGAAACATTTCGGCCAGCGTATTGGGCATAGGATTTATAATCGTAGGTCCGGTATTCATTGTCCCTTGGAGAACTTCTGGCACCGATAAAGTTGATCAACATTTGACCTTCTTCGTCTATAGGAATTCGGATTTCAGGAACAGGCTCATACTCTACAAATGCTATTTCGTTTCCCTCTTCGTCTTTTCCGTAGGTGGTGCGCGGAATTTGGTAGGGAATCAATTCACCTGAATCCGGGTTAATTGTTTGTGGTTCTTTAATGATGATTGCGTCCCCGATAATTATTTCCAAATCATCGAGTTGTTTATGGAAGTATTGTGCAGCTAAAGAAAGGGTGATGGATGGAATAAAGTAATCCTGGAATTTTTTAATATAGATATTTTCAGTTTCAGGGGTCCCATCGCCATCTGTGTCTTCAAAACGGTATAAGGCCAACTCCGGAAGCTGTGTTTTTAGTTGTTCAAGTCTTTGTGCGTCTAAATCGTCAAATATGGAAACTAGTACACCATTTTTATTGACATAAGCGTACCGTTGGAGATTTTCAAGTTTTTCACCCGGCTGAAATGCCTCTAATGGCACTTCATCAACCAGGCGTGACGCCTTGAGGATGAGTTTCTGACGTCTAAAAACACCGTCCGAATCCGGTAAGAAAATAGCATGCCCGAACCCTTTAACCTGCCTTCCAAACGCTGAAAGAGGTGCCTCTAAAGAATAGAATGGCGTCATCAACTCATGATCCCCTTGAACACGGTGGAGTTCGCCTGAAGCTTCGATAAGGGAATTCAAACGCTCAAACATTTTATTGTTATAATCTTGAGGACCTTCTCCCGTATGTAAAACGGTTTCAAGGAAAGTCCGTTTATTTTCAGACATTCCAGCTTCAAGAAGAGCGTCCTGAACAGCGTCTTGTGTTGGTTCACTGAAAAATATATCGAGTAGAACCGAATTTTCCCTTTGGTTTTGATCTCGAATGCGTGCTAGGTTTGTAAGAAATTTCCCGTGGACAGAACGAGGAAAAGGCCACCTGCCGAAGGTTTCAAGGCTGTAATCGTCGATACCTACGAGAATCAAGTCTCTTGAGACATCGTTTCTAAGACTCGTCATGCTTACGTTTTCTTGGGTAGTCCGAGTCTCTGTCAGAGACCTGAATCCGAAATAAATATCGCTCAGACGCTGGTCAATTTGAAAAAGGAAGGGTGTATTCGGATTAAGGTAAGTGATAGTGATAAAGGTGAAAATAAGACCGCCAAGAATAAATCCGTAAATTTTTTTTTGATTAATATAACGAATAACACCTTTAGCGGTCATTTTTTCTCCTATTTAGGTCGTGAGTTCCAGGTAAATTATACGGGACCTTGCCAATTTTGTCCAATCGCTGAGAGGGTAAAGGTCAACAAGTTCTTTATAATATTCCAAAGCCTTTGTTTTATCGCTTGTTTCAACCATACTGCCCTTTTGAAAAAGGATTTCTTCTTTAAAAAAGCCCGGTACTGTGGTATCAGCTAAAAGTTTATCTAATATGATAAAGGCCTCTGACACTTTACCCTGTTTTTGATAGATGCTCACCAGTTTAAGACTTACCTCGATTTTGCGGAAAGAGGACGGAAATAATTCCAGAATCTTATTGAGGAGGTTAACCTGTTCCTCGATATTCCCTTTCTCTTCTTGAATCTGAGACGCAAGGAATAAGGCCTTATCACCAGCTGCGGCTGAAGACGGATTATCTAGAAAAGGTTTAAGGATAGCCATGGCTTCGGTTTCATGCTCGGCTTTAACCGGGTCGGTATCTTCAAGGGATTTCCACTTTTCCAACCTCAAGGATGCCCTGTCCACGATCTCGGTAGCTTGCATATCACCGGTAGTCTTAAGAATTCCAAACACTGCTAAACCTACTAGTCCAACAACGATGATTCCTGCCAGAGCAAAAATGGGTATACGATTTTTTTGTATAAAATTCGTGACACCCGTCATTAAAGAACCATTCTCTTCTTTTTCCATTTAACTCTCCTCTCCCATTTCTTTACAAATTTTAATCAAATACGTTCTCTGAACTCCCAGCTCCTTTGAAGCACGGGTCTTATTTCCCCTATGTTTTTCAAGAATCTTAAGAATATACTCTTTTTTAAAAATATCTACTGCCTGTCTCAAGTTTGGATTCAATATCTCACCTGTTTGGCTGAAACCTGGTTTTAAAGGCTGATTTAAAATCACACAGCGTTCGGCCCAATTTTTAAGTTCCCTGATATTTCCCGGCCATGAATGGGATAAAATATCTTTCCATAAAAATGCCGGCAGTTCCATTTTTGTTTTTTGGTATTTTTCTTGATAGAAGCTGAAAAATGATTCGACAAGAGGAACAATGTCTTCAAGCCTTGACCTTAATGGAGGAATATTTAAAAGAAAAACACCAAGACGAAAAAAAAGATCGCTTCGGAAATTTCCAGATTCGACTTTTTCTTCGAGAAATTGAGAGGCGGAAGATAGAATTCTAACATCAATATTTTTCGTTTTTTCACTTCCAAGTTTTGTGAGTTCACCCGAAGAAACCAACCGTAGAATTTTCGCCTGGACAGCAAGGCTCAACTCCCCTACTTCATCAAGGTAAAGGCTTCCACCTTCGGCTTGTTCAAAAAGGCCCATTTTATCTTGGTATGCATCGGAAAAAGCACCCTTCTCATAGCCAAAAAGTTCACTTTCGGCGAGTGATTCGGGTAAGGCAGCGCAATTGAGTACCTTAAAGGGCCCATTGCTTCTGCGGCTGTGTTTATGCATCCAAAAAGCAAGTGTTTCCTTACCAGAACCGGATTCACCAAGAAGCAAAACAGGACTATCTGATAAAGCGTACTTTTCAGCAAGAACTAAAAAAGTTTTCATAGTAGAAGAATGAAACACTAAAGATAATTCTTGAGTGTTTCCCTCGTCACCTGGCAAAAACTAGTCCTTTTTAATCATATCACCCAGAGTGAAGCCGGAAGAACCGTCGTCCTCGTGGATAAAACGGCTAATTTCCTCTTTTTCTTTTTTACGCATATAGTCTTTCAGGCTCAAGGACATTTTTTGTTTCTCGGGGGAAACTTCTAATATGGCGGCAGTTATAGAGTCACCAACATTAAATTTTTCCATAACAACATCAGCAGATTCATCACGGTTATCAGTAATTTGAGACTTAGGAATCAATCCTTCCAGGCCTCCTGGTACGCGAACAAAAAGTCCGAATTCAGTTTTACTCGTGATGGTACCGGTGATAGAACTGCCTCGGTGATAGGATGATTTAAGCGCATTCCATGGATCGTCCGATACTTGTTTCATGCCAACTTTAATGCGCCTGGATTCCGGGTCGACTTCAAGTATTTTTACTTCGATAGTTTGACCTTCAGTAAGCTCGGAAGAAGGATTTTTTACTTTTTTAGTCCAACTGATATCGTCGACATGAAGGAATGCTTCCATATCCCCGCCCAATTCTACAAACGCACCGGCTGAAGTAATTTTTTTCACTGGTACTGCAAGGACTTTACCTATGGGATAGCTGTCTTCCATCTGTTCCCAAGGATTTTGCTCAACTTGCTTGAGACCGAGGGAGATTCTCCCTTGTTGTAGATCGTAACTAAGGATCTTAGCATTGACAGAATCACCGATCTTCAGGAATTCTTTAGGATGGCTTACCCTTTTAACCCACGAGAATTCAGAAATATGAGCAAGCCCTTCTATACCTTCAGCTATCTGAATAAAAGCACCAAAATCGGTGAGTTTAGTCACAGTTCCGGAAACCACATCATCTATATGGAAGTGATCTTCGAAACTCGCCCAAGGATCTTCATAGAAATGTTTGATGCTGAGATTGATGCGTTTTGTTTCCGGGTCGATGCGAATGACTTTAAGTTTGATCACGTCACCCTTTTTCACAATTTCCCGGGGACTCGTCATATGCCCCCAGCTCATATCGTTGATATGAAGGAGACCATCAAATCCGCCGAGGTCTACGAAGGCACCAAAACTTGTGAAGCTCTTCACTGTTCCTTCTACTTCGTCGCCTATTTGAATCTTGGTGAAAAAATCTTCTCGGCGTTTCTTGATCTCTTCGATCATAAGATCCCGCCGGTTAAGAACGATGTTTGTTTTTCGCCCCAGTTCCAGTTTTTCTATATAAAAGTTGCCCTTCGTTCCTAAAAGGTCATCAGGATTTTCAATCCTTTCGGCGTCAGCCTTGGACTGCGGTAAAAAGCCGCTGAATCCAAAACCCAGGTCTACCTGATATCCGCCCTTAATGGTGGAGGTAATTTTTCCACTCACAGGTTTTTTATCTTTCGATGCTTCTTCAAGAACCTTTCTATAATATAGGCCGTCGGCAAGTCTCTTAGAAACGTGAACAGAGCCATCGTTTGTTTCTCTTTTTAAAAGTTTAAGCTTGAATTTTTCACCGATTTTCGGCAGTTCGTCAAATTCTTCACGAGGAATGATGCCTTCGGATTTTAATCCCACGTCCACTATAATAGCGTTTTCTCTAACCTCAACTACGATGCCGTCTATAAGGTTTCCTTCCTCAAGTTTCGGCATGTTTTTAAGAAAGTCCTCTTGGAGCTGGCTCTGGCTGAGGTCATCCAACATATTCATTATTCCCCTTGTCCTGTCATCTTATTCAGTTTTACCAACACTTTCTCACAAAGTTGGTCGATGGTCAAGTACGTGTTCTCAATGATCCAGGCATTAGGAGATACCCTTAGAGCGCCTACGGCTTTATTTTTATCCTTGTCGTCCCGTTCTAGAATTTCTTTCAGAATTTTATCAGGGTCTCCGCCTTCTTCCTTCCAACGTCTTTGGGCCCTTTCTTCGGGTTTTGCATCGAGATAAACCTGTATTTCAGCTTCTGGAAAAGCCTCGGTACTCATGTCTCGTCCTTCTGCCACGATATTTTTTCCTTCTGATTTTTTTCGTAGGAAAGAATTGATCTGTTCTCTCAATTCGGGTATGGCACTTACTAAACTCGCCTTGTTACCGGATAAACTTGTTTTGAGTTCTTCCTCTTTATCAAGGGTTTGCGGTAATTTTTCTATATTTTCGTCGAGGTATTTCTGAAATTTATGGAGCAGGAGTTTTTTACTTTCTTCTGTAAGCACTGGTTCATGGTGCATCGAACCGGCTTTTCTATAAAAAAGTCCTGAATTGATATGCAGCCAACCAAGAATTTCAGCCAGTTTTCTTGCCAAGGTACTCTTCCCGCTGCCAGCTGGGCCATCAATGGTGAGTATCAAGTTTTCTCCCGAAAGAAATGATTTCCTGCTCTGTCAGGTATCGCCATTCCCCCTTTTTTAAACCTTCGATCGTTAAAGTCCCGATTCGAATCCTCACAAGATGACGAACTTTTGCGCCTAATACTTCCACAACACGGCGTATTTCTCGATTTTTCCCTTCGTGCAAGAGGATTCTAACTTTAATGGGGTGAATCATACTCACCTTCACAGCCTTATAACGGACACCTTCGACCGTGATACCCTTTTCATAAAGCTCCCACTGGCTTCGATCCACTACCCTCGTCGTCGTAACCTCGTACTCTTTTTCAACCTTGTTTCGCGGTCGAATAAAAGTCTGAGCCCAGTAACCGTCGTTCGTTAAAAATATCAGCCCCTCTGAATAATAATCCAAGCGTCCAACCGGGTAAAGTCCCCATTTCCCGGCATCGGGAATATAATCCATAACGAGCGGCCGGCCCTCAGGGTCAAAGCGGCTGGATAATACCCCGCTGGGTTTATGTAAAACTATATATTTTTTTTCATTGTCCCTCTGAATATCCTTTCCATCGATTTGAACCTTATCTGTTGATAAAATTCTCAAACCTGGTTCACTGGCAACAATTCCATTGACCGAGACTCTGCCTGAGGACAAAATTTCTACTGCACCCCTTCGGGAGCAGAGTCCACTCTGGGAGAGAAGTGTTTGGAGCCTAAGACTGTCTTCCTTCAAGTTCAAATTTTCCTTCATCAATTTCATTCAGACGCGGAAGTTCAGCTAAAGAATTTAAATGAAAGACTTTTAAAAATTCTTTCGTCGTCCCGTACTGGACTGGACGGCCCGGTGCGTCTTTGCGGCCTACTTCCTTGATTAGATCCCTTTCTTCAAGCATTTTTAAAACAGTCGAAACATTCACCCCTCTGATACTTTCCATTTCAGGGCGGGTCAACGGTTGACTGTAGGCGATGATGGAAAGTGTTTCAAGTGCGGCCTTACTGAGTTTATCGTCGGTTTTCTTCCCATAAGTTTCTTTTAGGATGACCCAAAGTTCTTTTTTAGGTACAAGGGACCATCCACCACCAATACTACTGAGTTCCAGACCGCTTTGTTCGGACATATATTTTTCTTGAAGTACTCGAAGGGCAGAATCTAACACTTCCCGGGACAGTTGGGTAATTTTGGAAAGTTTTTTCATCTCGATAGGTTCATTTTCTAAAAATAAAACCGCTTCGATTATAGCAGCTTCCTTATTCACCTTCCCCTTCCTCTATTAGACCGCGTATTTGGATTTCGCCAAACAGTTTATTTTGAAACACTGCGATACGTTTTCCTTTTACTAGTTCGAGAACAGCTAAAAAAGCGCATACGACGTCCATAGGACTTTGTGGACGCGTGACAAGATCGAGAAAAAGAAAGGAGTTTTGTTTTTCAAGAAATTCGTAAACAAGGGTGATTTTTTCATTGACAGAAATTTCTTCATAAAGGTTAAAAACAGCTTCGGGAGTCAGGCCTTTCATTATTCCGTTGAAACTTTTAAGAAGGTCCCAGATGGTGATTTTGTCCCAAGCATCCTTTTCCTCGAATGGAAGGAATCTTTCCTGTTTTTTTCTTTCCACTGTCCATTCGGATTCCTCGTACGTATCGGATAACATCTCGCCAAGTTGTCTGAATTTCTGGTGTTCGATAAGTTTTTCTACAAGCTCTCTTCTGGGATCGTCCCATGAATCGTCTCCATCATCAGGGATGGGTAGAAGCATTCTGCTTTTAATATAGAGCAGGGTCGCAGCCATGATATAGAATTCGGTCATATCATCCAGGCCCGGTCTTTGAGAATTTTTTAGATATGTCAGGTATTGCTCGGTTATCAGAGCAACAGGTATATCGTAGATATTGACTTCGTTCTTTCTTACAAGAAATAATAATAGGTCTAAAGGACCATCGAATTCGCCTACGTGGTAGGTTTTTTGACCTGCGGCTTCCATGTCCTCTATTTTATGGAAGCGGTCCTAGTAAGTAAACACCTTGATCAGGTATTTTTTCAAGATAACATTTAAAAGATAGTCCTGTAGAGGGGTGCCTTCCTTCAGGGTAAATTTCTAGTAAGGGGAAAAGAACAAATCCACGTTGAGTCATTTCCGGATGGGGAACTTTAAGGTCGGGAAAATCAAGAATTTCTTCCCCGACCAAGAGAATATCAATATCGAGAGTCCGTGCAAGGCGACTCTTCCCTCGCGGAAAGGGTCTTCCAGCCTGGTTTTCCCAAGTTTGTGCAAGACTCAAGATATCTGTCGCAGGCCAATCCGTTGAGAATTTAATACACGTGTTGAAATAATCAGGCTGGGAAGAGTCGTAGAAACTCAGAGACCTATAGACAGAAGCAGTTACAATACCGTGAAAAAGATTATTAACTTCCTGAACAACTTTTGAAAATTCCCGGACCGAGTCGCCAATATTCGAACCCAATCCTAGGTAGATATCCCTCAAATTTACTCCAAGGGTAGTTCATCGGGTTCTTGGGGTTTCTCCGTCTTCGGGGAAGGCGAAGGCTTAGGTACAGGCTTAAGGGAATCTTCTTTCGCTTGTTTAGCCGGGAAAATTTTTGTCCTTACCTTTTTTTCTAGGTCGGCAAGCAATTCCGGGTGGGCTTCAAGATAGTCTCTAGTGTTGTCCCTTCCCTGCCCTATCCTCTCTTCGCCGTAACTATACCATGAACCGCTTTTGGCTATGATTTCGTATTTGATGGCCGCATCCAGGAGGCTTCCCACACTTGAAATGCCTTTTCCAAAGAAAATTTCCATTTCAGCCTTGCGGAAAGGAGGAGCAACTTTATTTTTGACCACCTTAACGCGTACCATATTCCCGATGGCGTCGTCTTGACCTTTGGAAATAGTTTCAATTTTTCGAACATCGAGTCTCAATGAAGAATAAAATTTTAGGGCATTTCCCCCTGTCGTCGTTTCGGGGCTTCCGAACATCACCCCGATTTTCATGCGGATTTGGTTGATAAAAACTATGCACGACCCGCTTTTTGAGATTATACCAGTGAGTTTTCGTAGAGCCTGGCTCATCAACCTCGCTTGAAGTCCTACATGGGAATCCCCCATATCGCCGTCTATCTCCGCCTGCGGGGTTAATGCCGCTACCGAGTCCACGACGATGATATCGACACTACCGGACCTTACTAGCGATTCGGCTATTTCTAGGGCTTGTTCTCCAGTGTCAGGTTGGCTTACCCATAATTCGTCGATATTAACACCGAGGTTTTTAGCATAGGAAGGATCGAGGGCGTGCTCTGCGTCGATAAACGCGGCTATGCCGCCCATCTTCTGACTTTCGGCTATTGCGTGTAAAGCAAGTGTCGTCTTTCCCGATGATTCAGGACCAAAGATTTCAATAATCCTACCTTTTGGGTAGCCGCCGACACCTAGGGCTTCATCCAAAAGGATCGATCCGCTAGGAATGACTTCTATCCCAAGTTGCAGGGGACTGTCCCCCATTTTAATCAAAGACCCCTTTCCGAATTGCTTTTCAATTTGAAGCCGAGCAGCCTCCAGAGCTTTTACCTTGTCCGCTGCCAAGGTATTGATTTGTAAAGGGGGTGTCCCCGAATCTTTTTTCGCCATACTATCTCCTATATAACATTAACCAAAAAAAGTCAGGTTTGCTTGTGTTTAAGGCTCAGTATCGAGAAGAATTGTAACGGGTCCGTCGTTAGTAAGGGAAATTTTCATATCAGCCTGGAAAACACCAGTTTTAACCTTCAAATCCATGTTTTTAAACATTTCGCAAAATTCTTGAAATAGTGGCTGTGCTTTCTCTGATTCGAGACATAAATCAAAACCAGGTCTCCTGCCTTTTTGGGTGTTGGCATAAAGCGTGAATTGGCTTACAAGAAGAATTTCTCCACCGATATCTTCCACGGAAAGATTCATTTTACCATTTTCATCGGGAAAAACTCTTAGTCCTCGAACCCTGTTGATCATTTTAAAAAGGACTTCGGAAGTATCTCCCTTTTTAAAACCTACAAAACAGAGAAGTCCATGACCAATGGCAGAAAAAAGTGTCTTCTCGATTTCTACAGAAGCGTGAAGAACTCTTTGAAGCAAAATTCTCAAGGACTTCTCCGCACGCCCATAACGTGGATACTTTGAACTACTAGGTTCCAACCAGTCTCGGAAACTTTTATTTGTGCCAAGACATCGACGGGGTCACCGTTATCGACACGAACTGCAAAACCCAATTCAGCCTTAGCTACACCCTCGAGGATCCTCCCCTCGTGATAACCCACGAGCAAATCAAAGATGATATTCTCTTCCAGGACTTCCAAATTGGCAACACTCCCCTGCCAACGGACAAAAACACCTTGGTAAAGTCCGGGGTCGTCTGAAATCTCTTTTAGTGTATAAGGGAAAATCTTACTTGTAAAATCAGGTTTCTGAAGGAGTTCGAAAAGGGCATAAACCTGTTCCTTAACAGAATCTGAAGCGTTGGATCTCAAAAGCCTATTCATAAGTTTTCTGGCCTCGTTATCGCGGTACTCCTGCAAGAGATCCTGAATCTCCTTAAAAAGTGCTTGGATTTCGTCCACCCTTAAAATTTCAGTGAAGCCGCCGCTGAATTTTATAAGTTCAGTCATACCCTCGATTCCGCGTTCTTTAATTCCCGGTCTGAGGTTTTCCGGTTTGGGTCCAGAAAAAAAAGTCGATGAAACCCATGGGAACAAAAGAATTGAAGTGGAAACAAGAATCAAACCGAATGTCGTTAAAAATAAAGCTTTATATGGTGGTTGTTTTCCGGGAACTTTGGGATAAAATTTTAAGAAATCACGCGAATGGGTCCAAGCCCTTAACTCGTCTTTTGAGATTTTTTTTCTGAGAATATTCAGGATCTTAGAAGCTCTGGGTTCGTGAGGTAAAATATCCAGGACTTCCAAGGCTTTTTTAACCGCCTTTGGTACGTCACCACGAATAGTGGAAATAAGACACAACCCCAGTAAAGCTTCTATGTTTTTTTGATCAATTTTATTGATACGCTGAAAAAAAGCGTCGGCTCCGGATAAATCACCTGTAGCAAAAAAGGAAGAACCCAGGACTAAAAAGTACTCCACATCTTCATAGTATTGAAAGATATCTTTTTCCAAAAGGGAAATAACTTCGGAATATTTTTTTTTATGGTAGAGTAGACGAGCTTTCTTAAGAGAGGTTGTTTTAGGTGTCGGCATAGACGTTTCCGGTCACTGGAAGGCGTCTTTTCTCTGTTCGAGCTGCTGAAATATCGTATTCAGCATTCTTAAATCTTCTTCCGAAAAATCCCTGATATTCAGTATTCCCTGGTCAATTTTTCTTAGTAGGTCCGAAACCACTTCCCTATCGCGCCTGAGGAGAATCAAAAGATCAGAAACATTGTTTCCTGCCTCGACAGTGCTTTCCAACATATCCTGGAAGACCGATTCAGTACCGATCTTTGCTCCGATAAGACTTCCCGCAGTGAGGTTTGACATGGCAATAATTAAGGTTTGTGAAGACTTGGAAGGAATAATCAAACCTTCATAGAAAATACTTGCTGCAGAATCGTTATTAGAATAGGGAATATTATTGAAATCCCTCCCTTCGCTAAACGAAGGGTCCCAGGGCGAATCTTTAAGTCTTTTCCAGTTGGCGAATATTGTCCGTGTCGGCGTTGTCGCCCCATCACCAAGCCAAACCATAAGACCCACGGTGGGGTTTTCTTCCGACCTCGGGCTTATCCATGAAGTTGATGTACGTCCGATGATCCTCCACTCTTTATTTTGCGGAACATTATTCACCATAAAATGGTTCTTCTGTTCGCCTAAATAGGTATCCATAAGAAACCTCACGTCGAGGTTCATGGGTTCTTCTTTAAGATTTCGAAACTCAAGGGAAAGTCTGACACCGTCTGAAACAGAACTGTTCCTGGATGTGAGAAATTCAAAACGTTGATTGACCTCGATGTCGACATTTTTCCAGGCAATAAGCACACCGTTGGTTTCCTGGTTTACCGTCATTTGAAACTGGGAACCAACAGCCAAGGGCATCGTCCTGTTATTGATGCGTAAAGTAATCAGGCTTGTACTGGGGTCCCTTGCCCAAATAAGCGGAACCCATCTGGGAGGGTTAATTTCCTCCGTGTAATAAATACTGAAAAGTCCTTTATTTTCGTCTACAGCGACTTTCATTTTACCCCTTACAAAGTCCAGGGAAAAAGCGTTTATGGAGAGTAAAAGAAAAACCAGAAGTTTAACGGCCGTCGGCATGGATAGCCTCCCATTCATCATATATTTTCTTCAGTTCTTCCGCCTGAGCCCTGAGTTCTTGAAGGCTTCTGAGCAGAGTTTGATTTGGAGCAGCAGTTGGTTGGGTCTGGGTCGTTGCCGGAGTAGCTGGAGACAGAATCCTTTGACCACTTGGGGAGGCATTGAGCCTTGCAAGTCTTAGTTCTTCTTCAAGCTGTCTGATACGTACGGATTGATCCGACCCGCTCTCGAGTTCCAGGATACGTTTTTGATAAGCTTGGATAGCTTGCTGATAAGCGCGCTCCCTTCTCCTGAATTCGTCAAGGGCATTGAGAATTTCTTCATGACTCCACTTCAGGAGTCTTAAGAGTTCTTCTTCACGGATTTTCAGCTCAATCATGGATAGCCTGTACCTCGAGGCTTCCACTTTATAGCTCGAAGGATAAAACTCGATAACCCTTCGGAAGAAAACCTGTGATTCTTCCCATCTGCCCAATTGGAAACTATCTTCACCCATCCAGAAAAGGGCATTCGACCCCAGTTCGGGTCCTGGCTGGGTTTTTAGGAACTCATCGAGGATCAAGATCGAATTTTCAAACTCATCCTGGTAAAAGAATAAACGGCCTTTTTCATAAAGGGCTTCATTATAAGAGGGGTGCCTGGGATACTTACTAAGAAAAGTCTCGAGTGCCTGCGAAGCCTGGTCGAATGACCTAAGGGCCATTTCTGTTTTTGCAAGCCAAAGGAGCGACGAACCATGGATCAAGGATTGGCTAGGGGTATTGAGTATGTTTTGAAAAACATTTCTTGCTCCGGTAAAATCGGATTGGGAGTACAATCTCTGCCCCAAATCAAAGGAAGAATTTGTTTGAGCAAAAGTGCTGAAACCCAAAAAAAATACCGCTAAACTCAGTCTATATTTCATTTTCTCAACCTGCTTATTAAATCTGCCGGATGATCCGAGTTAAAAAAACTCGACCCTGTCACTAGTATATCGGCACCGGCAAGCCGGGCCTCCACAGCAGTTTTTTCATTGATTCCACCATCTACGCTGATAAGATAAGAATACCCGTTTTTTTCTTTATTTTCAGCCAAATATTGTATTTTTCTTAGGCAGAATGGAAGAAAACTCTGTCCACCATAACCTGGATTCACCGACATGATAAGAATGAGGTCTAAAAACGGTAAGAGTTCTGAAAGTACGGATACCGGGGTTGATGGAACGATAGATATTCCAGCCTTGATTCCTAAAGCCTGGATTTCCTGCAAGTGACGGTGGTGATGAACAGCCGCCTCGTAATGAAAAGTCAGGTATTTGGCACCGGATTTGGCAAAGGAGGCAAAATGTTTCCAAGGCTTTGAGATCATCAAATGAACATCTGCGTCAAGTTTGGTCTTTTTTTGAGCCTGTTCAATAAACTGACTCCCGAATGTGATGGGGGGTACAAAATCCCCATCCATCACATCGTAATGGATAAGATCCGCTCCCGACTCCGATATTTTTTGAATAGCTTTTTCTACGTTGGAGAAATCCGCAGATAATACTGAAGGTGCGATTAAAAGCATAGGCCAACCATGGACAAATTATTCTGTTAAATCATCCTTCTCGTCAAGTGTTCCCTGTGTTTTTCCGTGATTGACCTTATTTAATCAATGGTTATAATAAAAAGTGGTATTCTCGAAAATGTCAGGAGGCCGCACATAAGGGCAATTTACGAAGCGTTCCGTTCGGGTGATTTTCCTGAGGCTGAGCGTCTGGCGGCTGAACTCCGTAGTCAGGATTTTGACAACCTCCTGGCCCTTTCAGCCCTGCATAGCGCTGTCTATTGGAAACCCAAGATGGAAGAATGGGACCTTATTCGTAGCCCGAAAGAAAGGGCGGATTTCCTCTTTCAGGAATACGCGGGTTTCCGTCACCGCTATCTTCCGAGGTTGGGAGCTGATTTTGAGGAGAATCTTTACCACTTAAGGTATTTTATTTTTGGAAAAGCCCTCGAGGATTATCAAGAGGCTTTAGCCAACGAGTCAGATCCAAAGGAAAAGTTTCTGATTTTGATGAATATTGGGCGTTGCCAAAAACAGATGGGAGACTATAAAAAGGCTCTTCAGATTTTTGAAAGTACGACGGAGGACTCGTTCAAGGAGGACGCAGAATTTTTATCAGAAACAGCGGACTGTCTCGATATGATGTCTCAAACCGAACCGGCAAAATTGCTTTTTCGCGAAGCTTTTTTTATAGGAGCGCAAAAAATAGCTTTGGATTTTTTACTGTCACCGATGATCTCAACCATCAGGAATTATTTGACGGAGAAAAAATTCAAACAGGATCAGCTCAAGGAATGGATTCCGGTTTACGGTGTTCTTCTCGGGCTATTCCAAACACGAAGAGACCTCAAGCCTTTGGAAATTTCCAGATTAAAACAGGAGGTCACAAACCTCAAACTGGAATGGACAGCCTACAGATCTGTCGAAAGTTTAGTACTGCCACGGTTGTTGAACCGTTATTTCTGGCTTCTGGATCATTATCGTGACACAAAAGAAGACCGGAGCAAGTGGGAAGAGATTTTGTTGAATATGAAAATGATTGAGCCTGACATTTATCAGCTCTATACAAAAAACTAGGAGAAAGACATGGCGGATTCAGTGTTGGATAAAATAAACGGACTGCTTCACGAGGAAAAATGGACCAGGGCCACCATTGCCACTTACAACTTGGGACACCTAAAAGAATTAGAATCCATCTTCCAGGAAATTCTCAACAGTGACAATGTATCCGAGGTTTTTCAACTCTGTGAAGAACACCTCCAGGAAAACAAAAGCACCATAGCTGCGATGTATTTTTCGGGGATGATCAGTTTAAAACGCCAGAGTCTCGACGATTCCCAGCTAATAAAACTTGTATCGCTGTTCAGTCAAAACCAGAAAACAAGTCTTGTTGAACATTTGTGTAAAAATATTCTTGACTCAGGTGAAAATAAGTTTGCCCTTAAAACTCTTGTAGACCTTTACCGCCAGGAAGGTAATGAAGAAAAAGTTACCGAACTTGAAGAGAGGCTTGTACGCGTTGATATGGAAGACGCCGAAACCGTTCTTCTGCTAGCCCAAAAATACGATAAAACCGGTGATCCTTCCAAATCCACTGAATTTTACAAAAAAGCTATCCATCGTTTTCTTTTAAAGAAAAACTTTGCAAGGCTCTTGGATGTTTGGAACAAACTTCTAGACCTTATTCCTAACGAATACGAATATTTTGCGCAGATAGAAACAAAAGTGAGTAAAACATTAGGGTGGGATAAGGAAAGATCCTTAGTCCTATTAGAAGGGCTTTACCCGGTAGCTTTGAAAAATCAAGCTTTTGATAACGCACTGGAAATCTTAATGAGAATGCAGACACACGAAGGGAAGACTGCCTTTGTGAGAAGGGAGATCATAGAAATCCTAAAAAAGAAATACCATGATAACCCTAAAATCGAAGACTACATCCGCCTTTCAGGTCTTTCGCAGTCCTTCCGAAGTATGGATGAAGCTATGCGGGATTTTCAAAAGCACCTGGCCTTTGCTAAAGGTAACTTTGTATTTCATAATACTTGGGGTGTCGGAAGAATTTCTGAAATACGCGAAAAAGAACAGGAATTCGTTATCGACTTCGAGAAAAGGCGAGGGCATACTATGGCTCAAAAAATGGCTGTTGAAGCTCTGCAGAACCTTTCGACCGAGGATATACGTGTAAAAATTGCCGTCACAAAAAAAGATGACTTGAAAAAGAAGATCAAGGAAGACCACGATTGGGCGTTAAAAACCATTATACGCTCCTTCGGGAATAATGCCGACTTTAAGATCATACGTGCGGCATTGACTCCTTCAATTTTGACGACCTCAGAGTGGACCAACTGGAGTTCGCACGCCAGGACCCTTCTGAAGAAAAGTCCGGATTACGCCGTTGACCCAGACAAACCCGACTTCTTTATGGTGCGGAGCCAACCTGTTACCTTTGAAGAGAAAGCCTACAACAAGTTTAGAGTTGAAAAGGATTTCTACAAACGCATCGAGATTCTTGAAGAGATGGTTGAGGACGATAAAGTTGAAACCGACTTTTTTTCCGAGATTTTTAACAGCTTTGTCGGCTATCTAAAACTCAACAAAGTTAACGACGAAGTCTTAAGTGCTTTTTTAATCCTTGAAAGGCTTTCAAAGAAATATGCCTTTTTAAACCTTCCTATCAATAAGACCTTTAAAGAATATTTTGCTGAAATCGAGAATCTCGAAGACATTTACCGAAATATGAAAAATACCGAGATAAAAAGGCTCTTCCTTTCCAATATCAGGAAAGAACTTGAGAATTGGCCAGAGTACTATATACGTCTAATCATGATTGCACCCGCTAAAAGTATGATCGAAGAACTTTTGAGCAACGGGAAGAAAACCTTCGTTGTGAAACTTTTCCGAAATATCATGGATAGGTTCAGGGAACAAAAAGAAGCACTTATATGGCTCGCCCGGTATTTAATGGAAAATGTTTCCTGGGAAACCTACTCCATTTCAAAGGAGAAGGTCATCATCAACCTTTTAAACATTCTTGAACAGGTTGGAAGGGAAATTGCGAATAAAAAAGAACTGACAAGCGCCAAACGACAACATAAAAATATTCTCATCATCCTCTTGAAAGACAAATTGATGGAAACCTACCTAGATGAAGCCTCCGAGGAAAGTGTCTTGCGTATTTTTACCTTAGTTCAGGATATTAAAGAAATACCAGCGAACGAAACCAACCTTCTCCGTCAGAAAGTCGGTCTGAAATTCCCCCATCTTATTCAACGTGAAGACAGTTCGACACGAAGCATAGCAAGCAGAAAAGGCTTACTGACGACACGTGCCATGTATAATAAAAAGAGCAAGGAGCTTTCACACCTTGTGGATGTTGAAATTCCACAGAATTCCAAGGAAATCGGTGAAGCTATGGCCTTGGGAGATCTTAAAGAAAACGCTGAATACCACGCCGCAAAAGAAAAGCAAGGTTTCCTCAATTCAACTGTCAGCCAGCTCAGCCGTGATTTGGAAACAGCAACCGTAATTGACCCGGCAGATGTTGATATGGAAAAAATAGTTTTCGGAGTTCGTGCAGTTCTACTTAATAAACTCACCAACCAGGAAGAGATATTTATCATTTTAGGTCCCTGGGAATCAAAACCTGAAGACAATATCATTTCTTACTTATCACCCCTTGGCGATAAACTTCTCGGTAATAAAAAAGGTGATGAACTCAAATTTACCATTAATGAAAGACTTTGTGACTATCAAGTTATAAAAATTGAAAAGGCGGAATTCTTATGAAAAAGGGATTTCTGTTACTGGCACTACTCAACGTTCTCCCAGCTTTTGCGGAACCTAAAGATTTTATCGTGGTTCTTGACCTCGGGCCGATTCTTGAAAGTTCAAGAAATAATATTATGAGTGTCTTTCTGAACGTTATTTTGAAAGATTATCTAAAGAGTCAAAAACTTGATGAGTTTCACCTTATCGGGATGGCAAATGATCCGCGCCAGATGTACCGTCAGATAGTTTTTGATAAGAATGAAATAGAAAATTTTCTTATCAATTTAAACCGCGTTCCAGCAGAAACGGTACTTCCCGATCTACCCAAAACGATGAACTTTACCTTCGATTATATACAATCGCTTGCAAATGATAAAAGTAAGGTCATCGTTCTTATTATGGATGGCAAGAGTCCAGGAGGTTCTGAAGAGAAAAAATGGAAGGATTCCCTTGAACGTTTTCTAACGCAAGCCAACAGAAATCGTTGGAGTTTTAAAATTGCTCTTATTCCTTTTGATGGTGCACAACCTGAGTTTGACCTCAATCAACTTTGGTCTTCCCGACTTCCTGTAACCGCTTTCGAAAATTCTCCCGAGTTTGCGAACAGGTTTCTCGGTAGCCCTAGAATTACCTTCCCTTCTGACTTGGGTATACAGGGCCGAAATATAACTTTTCCCATAAAGGTGGAAAATTTCAACGGTGATGGAATGGTGCTTAAACTCAATTCTGTGAAGATTAACGGTGATTCCGTCCTCGATAATCCGACAACTATTTCTGTTTCGCCGAATTCCTCTAAAAGCGTCACACTTTCCTTATACTGGAAAAACGCACCTGCAGTACCTGGAAATCTAGATTTGCTTGTGGAGCTGGGTTTTGAGGATAATTTCAGAGCTTTCCCAGATAAAGTGAGACTTCCTTTGAATTATACTGGAGAAGACGGTGGCTCGATTTCTCCACAGATTGTCATTTTAATTATTGTCGCAATTCTCTTAGTTGCGTTGATGATCTTCCTCTTTGTCCGCCTTGTTCAACACCGTGCCCAACCCGGTCATTATGTATCTCCAGCCCTAGCAAGAAAACGAATAGAAAACCAAAGAACGGCAAGTACAGCAAGAAATGCGAGCACAACCAACGCGACAAGAACCTCAAGTGTAGCAACCTCGATTTCAAAACAACCATCAGCACGAATAGAAAAAAGACAGACAGTCGCACCTGTCTCACGTTCTGCACCTGCGAACCTGGGATCCGAAGAGAATGTTTATTATTTAGAACTATGGACGGATGATTTTCTCTTTCAAAACACAGCCGGCGGACGTGGCCTGTTTAAATTTCATGACCAGGAAAGGAAAGTTTTAGGTGATATAAAAGGTGTACCCATACGGATCCAAAATACTCCTGCACTGGGAGAATTCTATTTTGAAAACGGTAAACTTTGGTTTAAGCCCTTGGTAGAAGGCTGTTCTTTTGGCGACCAAGCTTTCATCTGCGAAGGAGAAGAGATCATTTGGAACCAACACCAGAAAAAATCTCTTCACATCTTAATGAAGAGATACGTTTCAGAAGCTGATAAGTTCAAACTCTTCCTTCAAAAACTTGGTAAAACCCGAGTTTAAGGGACTGGTGTCCATTCCTTTAGAAGGTTATCGATAAAGATCCGGACTTGCGAGGACCTAGTCCCCCTTGCCCACTCTTTCATCTGGTCACTCATACCTACTAGCCGCCTTCTTTGAATTATTCTTAAAATAAGTATTTGAGCCGACGGGTTGTTCATCGTAAAAAACTCGGGATACAACTCATCGGGACCTTCCCAGGTAGTTAAAGAAATTTGTCCTGCTAGATACCCTACAAGGGGCGAGTTGGTCATGGACGCCTCAGATATTAAGAAGGCCCTGAACTTTGGAATAGCCGAACCTAACCTGTTATCCAGGGCAAGTTTAACCGAAGAGTGCCAAAGCTCTGAATTACTTTTCTGGTTTTCAATAGTATTAAGAATTAGTTTTTCCCATTCACCCCGGTCCTGAGCGAGAATCGCTTTGAGTGCCGCAGCCTGAACTTTTGCGTCAGGATCATTCTGGGCTCTAAAAAGAAGCATGGGCAAGGCCGAAGCCGAAGGTTTTTCCGCTAGAGCTTCCGCTGCAGCTATCCTTACACCCACTGTAGAATCTCGCAAGGCACGTATAAAGATATCAGCGTTGGAGGATAAGGAAGGAATCTTGGCAGCAGCTCTGATGGCAGAAGCCTTAACCAAAGCGTTATCATCGCTCAGTCTTTCCCTAACTGCTGTTTCTGCATTGGTTCCACCAATTTCAGCAAGAGCGGTTAGACATAAAGCTTTTAAGGCGTAAGACGTTGCGCTGTCTTCCATGATTCGAATAATTTCTTCGGACGCAGGTGTATGGTGCAATTGACCCAAGGAGGTTATTAAATCGGGTGTCAATTCGGGAGGTTCTAAAGGGTCAGCTAGTAAAGCTAAAAGTTTATCAGAAAATTCGACGGCATTCAGCTTTCCGAAGAGGCGGATGATGGCTGCATTCATGGCAAGGTTATCGGAATCAAGCTTCTTGACGAGTTCCTGGTTCAGCGTCACAATTTTCAATTCCCCGAGATAATTGGTAAAGGTAAGAAGTTGACCTATTTGCCATGTTTCAAGGTCTTCAATCATTCCCGGCAAGGCCTCGGCTGCCCTGGGTGAACGGATTTCCGAAAAATACCTTAGAGCGGCCTCTTGAATGTTTCTGTGGTAGTCTTGGGATAAGAGTAAAAAAACCTGGTCCTGAAAACTGTCGTCCTTCATTTGAGCAAGTGAGTTTAAAGTTTCCAGGATTTGTGGTTCGAGTCCAAACTGCAAGACTTCGAGTGTTTTTTCACGAGTTTGAGCAAATGTTGTTATTGAAATTAAGAAAAAGATATATCGGATTTTTCCCAAAAACGAATCTCCCTTACATTCAAAATATAACTCATAATCACCCAACTGACTGCCCAAACCCCGGCTCCGGCTAAAAAACGGGGTAAAATGTTGATATCCTGTGGAAAGAATTGTGAAAATATCAAAAGCACAGCAAACAAGCTGATGTGGAAGATAAACCTTTTTGCGAGAGAAAAAAGTGAGAACTTAATATTGTCTTGAAATAGTAGGAATAATTTTCTATCAAAGAAGAATAATAATAGAGCTGTCAGTGAAACTCCTGTTACCCAAATAAGCGAAACTATCGCTGGGTTACGGAAAAAGAGCAGGAACATTGGAACCGCTTGTCCGATAGATCCAAGAACTAGGGCTTTCCTGGGTTTTCCCCACAAAGTGTAGACCCGATGAAAAAGTAAAGTAAGACCATAGCCCGGGATACCCAAGGAAAGCCAAAAAAGAACCTGGCCTGTATTCGTGCTTTGTAACATATTGAATTCTCCGTGTTCGAAAAGTAATCGAACGATATCTTGGGATAAGAAAACAATAAAAATAATTAAGGCAATGGAGAAGTTAATTATTGTTAGAGAACCGTTGATAGTTAGACCCAAAATTCTCTCAGACGTATGGGATTGAGTAAGGTGTGAATACCTTTCCATCACCAAGGAATTTATAAATATCCCAAGGGGGAATTGAAGAAGTGTAAAAGCATTGGTGAATGCAGCGAGATCACCGGGTTTTTCCTGGGTGAGGATTGCTATGAAAATCTGAAAGAATATTACACCTGAAAGATGGAAAAGCAGAGTGGTAATCCATTCGGGAAGATCAGATTTGGAGGACATTTTCCTTTGAAGGGAAAACCTCCATTTCCAAGCTTTTGTAAAGATTAATAGGAGAACGAGCTGTAGAAAACCTCCAAAGGAGATAGACCAAGCCCAGTAAATCAGTGTGCCGTCCTTTACGAAAAAAAGTGAAACAATAACAGTTGCTGAAAAAACTAGAGAACCCAGAGTGAGTAGATGGTTCTTTCCCTGGGCGGTAAGGATGCCTGCTGGAACACTTGAGATTACAGCAAAAGGGATATAGAGTAAAGCTGGCCCCAACATCATAGAAGATAGGTTTCTTTGAGCCGTGTCGGTGAAAGGAAGAAGAATAGAGGAAATAAACCCGCCGAATAAGAGCAAAATAAAGGCTAAGGGTAAAACCCAACGAAGTTGCTGGAGAACCAAGTTCCCGGCTTTTTTATTTTTTTCTTCTTCCGTCAGTCTGGCGAAAAGTGCAGAATAACTGAGGCTGAGATTTCCTTCGGCTAGAAATTTCCGAATTCCATTAGGAAGAGAAAACACCCCATTTATAACGTCTGCGGTTTTCCCACCTCCAAAAATCCACACGGTGACCGCGTTTCGGAGAAACCCGAGGATCCTTGAAATTCCAGTGAGTACCATAAGATAAATCGTAGGAATATTCCATTTACTCTTTTGAATAGTAAGCCTCGAGAAAAGATTTTCTAAAGGAAGGAAAACGGTTCTCTAGTATGGATAAACGTATTTTTCCTAGAAAATCCTGCATGAAAACGAGGTTATGTTCGGTAGCAAGCATAGGTCCTAAGATTTCTTTTGCCTTGAAAAGGTGCCGTATAAATGCCCTTGAATAGTTTCTGCACGCCGAGCAGGAACAATTTTGATCTATAGGACTATGATCTTGGACAAACCTGCTCTTAACCAAGTCAAGTTGTCCGTTTCCAGTCATCACTGTGCCGTTCCTTGCTATTCGGGTGGGATAAACACAATCAAACATATCGATACCTTGGGCAACGGAGGAAAGTATCAAATCCGGTGTTCCAATTCCCATAACATACCGCGCCTTATCAGGAGGAAGAAGCGGCGAGACCCAACTTAATGTTTCTTCAAATTGGTCGGGACTTTCACCTACACTTAAACCGCCGATTGCGACTCCATCGGGGTTTAGGGACAATATTTCTAAGGCACTTCTTTCGCGGAGATCTTTAAAAAAATTGCCCTGGATAATTCCAAAAACTTCTCCAGACCAGCCAGGATGGTGCAGTCTCTGTTTTAGACTTTGATCCAACCAGCTTGTCGTCAAACCCAGTGCCTTATCTGCTTCTTTCCAGGTAACACCCGGAGCAGTACAGACATCGAGCTGCATTGCAATATCGCTACCCATTAAAGCTTGGAAATCTATGACACTCTGAGGCGAAAACATATGTCTAGAACCGTCAATATGACTCTGAAACTTAATTCCTTCATCGGTGATTTTTCTAAGACCCGGTAAGGAAAAGACTTGGTATCCCCCACTGTCGGTGAGAATATTATCCTGCCAGGAAGAAAATTGATGAAGTCCACCCGCCCTGCTCAGAACTTCGGCTCCTGGTCTTAAAAACAGATGGTAGGTATTTCCAAGGATCAGTCTGTATCCCCATTTGTGGAGGTTTTCATGAAGTACGGCTTTAACAGTGCCGTTCGTACCTACCGGCATAAAGACCGGGGTTTCAACCTTTCCCTTTGAGAGAATCAGATTTCCGGTTCTCGAACCGTCTTGACTTTTATGGAATATCTCTATCATGTGCGGGCCTTATGATAGAGGTATACGCCTACGCCACCGGCGACCAGGACTCCGAAAAAAGATCCAAAAAAGGGATGGATATATCCAAAACGACCGAGAAGTCCGGAAATCATTTGGAGGACGTAGTAGGCTACTGAAATTCCCAAACTTACAAGGAGCGACATGAGAAGGATGTTCTTCTTCATCCTTCCGCCGACAGCGGAGGAAATTAGGACTACGATAAAAGGTGTGAAAGCAAAACTCAACCTTCGGTAATAATCTGTAAGTGCATCCCTATATGATGGCAATCCGCTTTGTTCAAGACCTTGAAGAAAAGGTATAGCCTGGGCTAAGGATAGGTCTTCGAGTTTGGTCATACGCTGTTCGAAGATCTCTGATCCTTCGGTCATTTCCGGGTCGTGGAAGTTTTCTTCCCACGATTCGAAGAGTGTTTTTGTTTCTCTGTTATAGTTGAATATTCTAGTCTTCCGTAACGTTAGAACCTCATCCGCCCAGTCAGCTGATTCTGCATCCACCCTTTTGATCAAATTGCCTTCCTCATCCCGAAAGATCACTGTAACCGAGTTCAGGGTTTTCGTTTCAAAGTTAAAAAAGACAACATTATACACAATTCGACCCTTTGCACTGATAAAACTTACATTGGATTGACTAAAGCTTTCATATTGTCCGAGAAGTGACGCGGTTAAAACACGTTTGTCCTTATTCGCAGGAATCGTTACGGCGTCTTCGAAAAACAAAAAACCTACACTGAGAATTGCTCCTGCCACGAGGAGGGGCAAAGTAAACCTTTTTATGGAAATACCTGCAGAAAAAACCGCCACTAGCTCGTTCCTAGCGTAAAGACTGCCCATGCTGAAACTTGTCGCAAAGAGCAAGGCTATGGGAAGAGACCACCCCATGGTTTTAGGAAGTTGGTAGAACTGAACAAGGATAATATCAGACCAGGAGACACCTGCGTTGATAAACTTGTTGAGGTTTTGAAAGAGATCAACGAGCTCAAGCATCAACATGGAAAAAAGCAAACTCCCGAGCAGAACCGGTAGAAAGGTATTCAAGAGCATCCTATCGAGTATTTTCATCGTTTTAACATCAGTTTCACCAGAATTATACCACTGATAATCAGTAAAATGTTAGGTGTGAACATAATAAGCCAGGGGTCGAAATCTATTTGTCCGCTCAACCTTCTCGCACCCAACAATAAAGCCCAATATAAAAAAGAAACGATAAGCCCAATACCGAAGCCGATCATCCTTCCGCTTTTTCGGCTAAATAGACCTAAAGGAAAACCTATTAGGCTAAAAAGAATACAGCTGATAGGAATTGAAAACTTCTGATAGAATTCATATTTCCAAGCAACAAGGGTGTTGTCTTGGATGGGTGCAGCTGTTTCTGAATGGATTCTTTGCAAGATCGGCACAAGGGGCAATTCTAATGTGGTTAGCTCATAAACCCCTTTTTTCAGTTGACTTCCAACATCCTGGTAACTTTGTGCTAGTTCCCTCTTTAAAGCTTCTAGATTCATTTTTCTCTGATTTTTTAGGTCGTCGAGAAGCCGTTGTTTGTTCTGTATTTCCAACCAAACATCGTAACTGCTCATATCCGCCGCAGTTGGATTACTTGCTGAGGCTATGACATCCTTAAGGAGAATATTATAGACCATTTTTTCAGCAAGGAAATATTCAAAATTCTCCTTAATCCTTTGATCAGGGATGATGCCCATGACATTTCCATAGAGTTCAATAGAAATGATGCCTGCTTTTTCATCGGATTCTTTCAGTCTCGCAAATTGGGCGCTGATAGAGCGGAATTTATTATCCGTAGTTCTGTCGAAAATCAAGAGATCGTGGACAACTCCATCTTTTACGTCGCCTGTTACAAGGATAAGGTCCCGGTAATCTCTCACTGTATACGGGCTGAGTTCCAGTTCGGGCACACGGAAAATAAGAGATCTCAGAAGTCGAACGTAGTTGATATGCCCTACTGGCATCAGGATATCATTGACAAAGAAACTCGTTAAGGTAAAAATCACACCCCAAAAAATAAATGGAATAAGGATTTTTCGTTTTTTAATTCCCAAGGATTCCATGGCTAGTATTTCATTGTCAGCGTTCAAACGGTTGGAAGCCATAAGTGTAGCTATGAGAGTTGCAAATGGGGCGGTCAAGGCTATAACAGAGGGCATAGCAAAAAGGATTAAAAGCCCGACCTCGACGAAGGGCACTCTGCGGGAGAGTATTTGTTCAGCCATGACGAGAAATTGATTGACCAAAAATAAAACAAAAAATAGAAGGAAGCTGACTAGAAAAGAAAAGAGGATTTCTTTCGATATGTACATATTTAAAATTGAGGGTTTAGCGATTTTCATCCAAACCCTCCGGGTGAAGAATAACGAGTCCTTCTTTTAGTGTACCGAGCCAAACCCAATCCCTTTGAACCGCTATGGAAAGAATGTCTGATGGGGAACCAAAAGGCTCTAAAGGAGTAAAGACCGGAGTCGGGTCTGGAATAACCCTGATGAGTCCGCCGCCGAATGTTCCGAAATATAAAAATTTCTGATAACTCGTGGAACTCATAATCCAATCATCAGGCAGTTCACCCGATCTTTTGGTGTAATGGGTCATAGTATTTGAGTTTTTATTGAAACGGAACAACCCTTCCCCATACGTGCCAATCCATAAGTATTCGGCATCCTCTTCCAGCGCAGTGATATTCCTTGGTAATCGGGTTTGAGAATTAAAAAAAGAATTCAGGGTATTTCTTTCAGGATTCCAAAGGAAAAGTCCCCGGTCCATGGTACCCAAAAAAACATTTCCATTTGATGTTTCTTTAAGGATGGTTACCATTTCTGAGGCATTCCCTGTATTCATTTTTTCCCATTCTGTTCTATCAAGCCGCCAGATTCCATGACCAAGGGTTACAAGGTAAAGGCGTGAATGTATACGATACATCCCCTGAACCCTTTCAGCTTGTACTTCAGGAGGAAGGGGATAAGTGCGCCATTGTTCATTGACTTTATTATACCGATGGATTCCATCAAGTCCTGCAAACCAGACGGCAAATGGATCAACCTGAATAGATTTAATTGAGTTAGGGGTTAGTTTATATTGACCTGGTTGGAAGACCTTTGCTGTTAATGTACTTCTGCTAAACCTAAAGATCCCACCGTTCCACGTACCGGCCCATAGGTCATCACCGTCGAGCGCCAAGGCGCTTAGGCTGTTTTCCGTCATTCCCCAAGAACCAACATCATAGCGGGTCCAAAGTGTTTTTGCTCTGAGAAGCCGAAAGATATCATTATCTCTTTCAAGTTTAAAATCAGAATTTCTTAATCCTGAAAGCCCTGTAAGAATTTGATCACGGTTCCAATCTTTATAAAAGGTTCCTATTTCAACTATCCTCAGCCGGATGAGCGGTGATTGAATCAAAGAAAGACACTGAATGAACAAATCCATACTTCGAAGAAATAAACCATTCTCATAAAAAAGATTGGCGAGCAAATACTGCGCTCCTGCTTTTTCCTGGGGGGAAATATCATGACTATGTAAAATGAGTTCGAGTAGCGCTACCTTCAGGCTTTCTTCCGATTGTTCCAATCTCTTCCATTTTTCAAGATTCACTTCACCTGGAGAAAAGTTTAATTCTTGTGTTTCGATACGAATCTTAAAACTTTCTGAAGACAACTCAGATGGTAGGGGAATCAAGGTGCTCCCAGGAGTGTTAACTTGAGGTAAAGAGGAGCCTTCCTTCTCTCCAGTTGCGAAAAGATTCCATGTAGAGATAAAGAGGAGAAACCAAAAACTATTCTTCATCCTTTACCATCCTCGAGAATAAAGACAGAGAAAGGAGTAACGAATAACGATTCAAGGTATCTTCCACACCGGGAAAAACTTAATGTTTCATATGTTTTAACTTGGTCCTCGATCGACATGACTGTTTGAAATTTATGCCAGGAATTAAAAATCCGATCTACACGGGATTCGAGGCGGTCTACCTGAAGGGTAATCTGTGAATTCATGGCCCTAAACGCAATGTTCCATTCCTGTTCGGAAAAATCGGAACAAAAGGCTTTCCATTCCTTTAGTAAAAGTTTTTCGAGAAATTTTGCCCGCTGTGGTGAAGTCGCGCCATAAAAAGAAATCGCCCCATGAGCGCCTACATGGTGGAAACTAGAGTAAACTTGATAACTCAATCCCCATTTTTCACGAATATTTTGAAAGAGCCTGGAAGAGTTCCCCTCACCAAAAGCATAATTTAACAAGGAATAATAAAGCGTATCTTCATAGGACAGAGTTTTCCTGATAGGAACCAAAATCAAAATATGCACTTGCCCCGAAGTTTTTTTAATAATCTTCTTTATCGGACGAGAAAAATCCGGAGTTAATAAGGGTTGGTAGGGAGCCGAAGTGAGGGGAAATTTGTTAATGAACGCAAGCACAAAATTCGGTTGAAAGTTTCCAGCCAAGATGAGGACTTTAGGAGTATTCCGGATAAAATCTTTATAAAAAGATCTAACCTTTAAGTATTCGGCTTTACGAAGACTTTCCATTGTTCCAAGAATAGGTTTCCCGAATTCACCGGGAAAAAAATACTGCAAGGACTTTTCCCAAAGGAAGTCTTCGGTATCATCCCTATTCATTTTAATTTCTTGTAAGATAATTTTCTTTTCACGCTTTAAATCATCTTCCGAAAATTCAGCGCGGGATGCAAGATTCATAAGAAGTGAAAGACCTTGCCCCAAAGCCCCGGATGGTATGGTCATTGTCAGGGCCATTTCCTCTTTTTCAGTGTAACCGTTGATCTCACTGCCGAGTTCGTCTGATAATGTTGCTATTTCTATACTTGAAAAATCTTGAGTTTTACGAAATATTAAGTGTTCAATCAAATGAACCCAGCCTAAAGTTTCAGGAGTTTCTCGAATCCCTGATGTCAAGAAAAAGAAACCCATAGATACCCCTGCCCTATCTGGCAGGGGTTCCATAAGTATAGTCAGACCATTTTCCGTCCTATGGGACAGAAGCAATTAATTCCTCCGCGTGTCTTTATTGGAATTCCAGATTTCTTCATCGACATCGACGATGCTGAGGTTCAGGCGCCCCATTTTATCGATTTCTGCAAGCCGAACCTTAACGCTCTGGCCCTCTTTGAGAATATCTGAAACATTATTCACCCTGTCCTTGGAAAGTTTTGAAATATGGCAAAGTCCTTCTTTCCCTGGAAGAATTTCGATAAATGCGCCAAAATCCATGAGACGCTTTACAGTTCCCTGGTAAACCAAACCCACTTCGGGGTCCTCAACCATGCCTTTAATCTTGTTAATGGCCATTTCCGCCCCGCTCATCTCTGAACAATAAACCGTCACTGTACCGTCATTATCGATGTTGACAGTTGCTCCGGACTCTTCTGCTATAGCCTTGATGTTTTTACCACCGGGTCCGATCACAAGACCGATCTTATCTGGATCGATATGAAATTTAATAATGCGCGGAGCGTAGGCGGAAATATTGGCAGCATGGACATTGATCACCTGACTCATAATTCCCAGAATATGGAGCCGACCATCGCGCGCCTGTTGAAGGGCTTTCGTCATGATTTCCCTGGTAACATTAGATATTTTGATATCCATCTGGAACCCGGTGATCCCCTTCTCTGTGCCTGCAACTTTAAAATCCATATCACCGAGATGATCTTCTTCACCCAAAATATCGCTTAAAACCTGATACCGGGTTCCATCGCTTATCAGTCCCATAGCAATACCTGCAACCGGAGCACCCATGGGAACACCAGCCGCCTGAAGTGAAAGACTTCCGCCGCAGATTGTGGCCATGGAACTAGAACCGTTGCTTTCAAGAACTTCTGAAACTACCCGTATAGTGTATGGAAAGGCGTCCTTTTTCGGAAGAACGTTGGCAAGTGAACGTTGGGCAAGGTGTCCGTGTCCTATCTCGCGCCGTCCGGTACTTAACCTTCCTGTTTCACCGACAGAAAAGGGGGGGAAGTTGTAGTGGAGCATAAAATTTTCACGACGGTCACCGTCTATATCATCCATGATTTGTTCATCAAATACCGTTCCGAGTGTGGTGATGGCTAACGCTTGGGTTTCACCCCTTGTGAAAAGTGCAGAACCATGGGTACGGGGAAGAAGTCCGATCTCGCAAGTGATAGGACGTATTTGGGTCGTTGTCCGACCGTCGGTTCGAAGGGATTTACTCAGGATGGATTCCCTGACTATTTCTTTTTCGAGATTATCCACGAGTTTTGAAAAACGCGCTTCTTTCCCTTCGATGTTAGACTTGAATTGTTCATGGATCTTTGCCTTAACCTGGTCGATGGCTTTCACACGCTCAAACTTACCTATTACGAAACACGCCTCCCCAAGGGGACCACGAAGCGCTTCAATAATCGAGGACTCATTTTCAAGAACTGTTTCTTCGAAATTTGGTAAAGGGAGTTTGGCCTTTCCGGCAAGAGAAGCAAGTTCACGTTGTGCTTTACAGATCTCACGAATAAAAGGTTCTGCTTTTTCGATGGCAGCAATCAGCATTTCTTCGGGTACTTCTTTTGCACCGCCTTCAACCATTGTTATACCGGCTTCGCTTCCTGCAACAACGATTTCCATTTCCGAGTTTTCGATTTCTTCGAAAGTGGGGTTGATGATAAATTCACCTTTGAGGCTTGCTACCCTAACCGCACCGACTGGACCGTTAAAAGGGATATCAGAAATAAATACCGAAGCAAAAGCTGCATTCATGCCAAGTATATCCGGAGGATTAATTTGGTCTGTGGAAATTGTCGTAGGTACGACTTGAATCTCGCGGGCGAACTTCTTACTGAAAAGAGGCCGCATCGGACGGTCAATCAGCCTGCTTACAAGAATTTCCTTATCCCGGGGACGTCCTTCCCTTTTAAGGAACCCACCCGGTATCTTTCCGGCAGCATAATATTTTTCATTATACTCGACGGATAAAGGAACAAAGTCCAGACCCTCTGTCGGCGAGCTTGCGCAACAAACAGTAGCCAGGACAACGGACCCACCCAGAGTAGCATAAATGGAACCATTGGCTTGTTTGGCTACTTTTCCCGTCTCGAGTACCATGACCTCGGAGCCGAGGGAAATTTTTACAGAATGTATAGACATGTTTTTCCTTATATTATTTGCGGATGCCGAGCTTTCCGATCAACGAACGATATCCTTCCAGGTTCATTTTACTGAAATAGCGTAAAAGCCTGCGTCTCTGACCAACTAACTTTAAAAGGCCTCTTCTGCTGTGGTGATCGTGTTTGTGTTCTTTAAAATGACCTTGTAGATCATTGATCCTTGCGGTTAAAAGCGCTACTTGAACTTCCGTTGTTCCAGTGTTCAGCGCCGACCCGCCATATTCAAGTATTATTCCCTTCTTCTGGTCCTGTGTGATGGCCATATTGCTTAATTCTCCTCTCTTTGTTTGAACAAGTTATAATACTTATCAGGAGATAAAAGTCAATGTACGGGCACTGAGCAGATAAAACTCCAAGTATCTTCTATGCGATGAAACGCACCAAGCCAAACATGGTCGGCATTAAAAACCGCGGCTTTATCGCCCCGAACCCGGTAAACATCTTGAGGAATCCTTCCTAGACCTGTATCTCTAACTCCTTCGGTATCGAGTATTAAACGGTCCCATCCAGGTAGATATTGAAATGCCTCCCAGCTCTCCATCGGAAAACCTTGGCTATCGTGCTCGAATGCGTGCTTAAGTGAAAAGGGTCCGATTCGTGTTCTGATAAGCTCTGTAAGGTATCCAGCGCTTCCTGATGCAGCAGCCCAATCCCTCGCAAGCGATCTAACATAGTAACCTGAGCCGCAAACTATTCGAAAAGTAATTGAATCTTTGTGATGATCAAGGATTTCCATTGAATCAAGGCGGACTTCCCTTGATTTAATTATAGCATCTTCTCCGTCTCTCACTCTATCGCTTGCACGTTTGCCATCAATTTTAATCGCTGAATACTCGGGTGGTTTTTGTTGCCTGACACCAAGAAATCCTGGTATAGATTTTTCTAAATCTGACCTTGTCGGCACTGGAGCCGTCCTGATTACAGTGCCCTCCGTATCGAGAGTGTCGGTTTCTTCGCCAAGTTTCATTTTAGCAATATATTCTTTTTCCAAAAGATGAATTTCATCTGTCAATCTGGTCATCGAACCGGTGAGGAGAATTAGAAGTCCGCTTGCAAATTTATCCAAAGTACCAGTATGCCCGAGTTTTTTGGTTTGAAGCTTTTTTTTCCAGAGATATAGACTTTCAAAGCTGGTAACCCCGAGCGGCTTGGGGTAGAGGATGAGCCTCTGTGGTATCATGAACTCAGAAGTTCGTCTATTTTTCGGTTGAGTTCCATCCCTTTTTTTATGCTCTCATCAGGAATAAAAAAGAGCTTAGGCAGGATTTTTAGATCAAGTTTTTTAGCAAGCTGGTGTGTAAGGAAACCAGAAGCGTGGTTCAGTCCCTCCACTCCCTGGGTCAAATTTTCAGGATCCAGGTAGGTGCTGATCCATAGTTTGGCTAAACTGCCGTCCTTGCTCAATTCGACCTGTTTAATTCCAAGATGGTTTCCGACACGAGGGTCTTTGATGATTTCTGACATAATCATCTGGGAAACCTCGTGTTGGATCACGCTCTCCAATTTGTGCTGACGAACTTCCGTCATGGAGCACTCTTTTCTAACTTCTTAGCGATTTTTATCACATCGAAAGCCTCGATGATATCTCCGTTTTGAATATCTTGAAAATCTTCGATTCCGATACCGCAGTCGTAACCTTCAGCTACTTCCTTCGCGTCGTCTTTGAAACGTCGAAGGGAACTCAGCTTACCGGTGTGAATCTGTATACCGTCACGGACAACGTGTACTTGTGAAGTTTTCTTCACCTTACCGCGTGTGATGTGGCAACCTGCTATTAGTCCAATTTTGGGTACTTTATAGGTTTCACGCACCTCGGCGGTTCCCGTAGCTTCCTCTTTCAGGTCCGGGGCTAATAGTCCTTCCATAGCTGTCCGGATATCTTCAACAGCGTCGTAGATAATATTGTACTTTCTTATCTCGACCTTCTCCTGATCCGCAGCTTGCTGGGCTTCAGTACTGGGTCTCACGTGAAATCCAATAATAATGGCTTGGGAAGCGGCCGCAAGGTAAACGTCGTCTCTCACTATGGGTCCTGCGGCCGAATGGAGCACGTTCAGGCGAATTTCAGAGGTACTGAGTTTAGTAAGAGCTCCCTTGAGGGCTTCAACAGACCCGTGGGTATCGCCTTTGATAATAACCTTAAGCTCCTGGATATTTCCGTCATGGATCGTGTCATAAAGGTTGGAGAGGGTGATTTTTTTCACATTCTTCCCCTCTTCTTGACGTTTTAATTCCTGACGCTTATCTGCGTATTCATGGGCCTCTTTATCGGAGTCGGTTACTTGGAACGGGTCGCCGGCATTAGGAATACCTTCACAGCCCATGATTTCCACGGGTGTAGAAGGTCCGGCTTCGGTAATAGCCTGTCCTAGGTCATTAAACATTGCTCGAACCCTTCCAGGGAAAATACCTCCCACAAAGGGATCGCCGATTTTAAGTGTACCGTGTTCGATAAGTACCGTAGAAATTGTCCCCCTGCCCTGGTCTATCCGGCTTTCGAGGACCTTGCCCTCTGCGCGCCTTCCAGGATCGGCTGTCAGTTCCATGACTTCGGCTTGTAGAAGGATGACATCGATAAGGGTATCAAGACCTGTGCGTTTAAGTGCCGAGATTTCCACATAAAGAGTGGAACCGCCCCAGTCTTCTGGTGAAAGATTAAACTCTGCGAGCTGTTGTTTGATACGGTCCACGTTAGAATCCGGAAGGTCGATTTTATTAATAGCGACAATGATGGGGACCTTTGCGTCCTGGGCGTGACGAATAGCTTCAACAGTTTGCGGCATAACTCCATCGTTTGCAGCCACGACGAGTACTACAATATCCGTGATTTGTGCACCACGGGCCCTCATCATGGAAAAAGCCTCGTGACCCGGTGTATCCAGGAACGTTATGGAACCTTTTGCGTGTCGGACTTGGTAAGCACCGATATGCTGGGTGATTCCCCCGTGTTCACCGCCGGCAACATTTGCACTGCGTATCGCATCGAGGAGTTTGGTTTTACCATGGTCTACGTGCCCCATAATTGTAACAATAGGTGGACGATGCACGACGCGGTCGGGATTCTCAACGTCGCTTTCGATCAAAGTTTCGTCATAGAGTGATATGACCCTAACTTCGGTTCCGAATTCAGCAGCAAGAATCGCAGCGGTTTCGTGGTCAATCTGTTGGTTAATGCTGACCATAAGCCCCATCTTCATGAGTTTTGTAATGAGATCGGTGACTTTGAGGTTCATTTTTCTTGCGAGCTCGGCGACGGTGATCACCTCGAGGATTTCAATTTCCTTGGGTATGGGGTTTGCCTTCTGTGCCTGTTGTCTCCGGAAATGACTGAGTTTTTCAACTCTCTCTTTCTCTTCATACTTCTCTTTCGTGAGTGCTCTTTCTTTATCTACCGATTTGTTCTTCTTTGATCGGAACTTTTTGGGTTGATCCGCACCAGGTGCTGTGGGAGCAGGACCGTTAGGACGGGGCGGTCTAGGACCGTAAGGCCGTGAACCCGGTCCGGATGGAGGCCCGGAACGATTGTACCCGCCAGGGCCTGAAGGAGGTCCCGATCTATTGTACCCGCCGCCTGCACCAGGACCGGAACGATTGTATCCACCGGGGCCGGAAGGAGGTCCCGACCTATTATATGCTCCTGGGTTCGCTCTATTAAAAGATGCAGGGCCGCTATCACCCTGACGCGGTGGATAGCGGTTTGGGTGACCACTATCACCGGCAGGACGGGGGCCACCTGGGCCAGGTCTGTAAGCGCCTTGTTTTGGTGGCGCTCCCCTGTCCCTGGGTGGGTAACGGCTGTCACCTGTAGTGCCCTGTTGGGGAGGTCTGCCGTATTCGGGCCTTTGGTAGTTTTCTCTCGGTGACGGCCTTATGGGACGAGGTCCGCTTTCCTGACCTCCAGGTGGGCCGAAAGGATTGGGCTCCCTCGGTGACGGCCTTATGGTTTTAGATTCTGGACGCAGGGCTTGGACAACTGCTTCCTTTTCTTGAGTTTCAGGAGCATGAACCTGAGGTGCTTTTTCTTGCGGAGGTGACTCTTTAGTTTCTGTAGGCCGCGAATGAACGACAACCTTTTTTTTAACAACCTTGGGCTTTACAACTACGACCTTTTTTTTCTCTGGGTCGTTGTTTAACGTCGGCTGTTCTGCATTTGTTTTATCTGACATTATTGAATTATTCCTCGACTTCTTCCTCTTCTCCAAACTCAAAACTCAAACCAACACCGCAATTAGGACAATTTGTCATACCGATAGTAACTGCGTGATTACACTCGGGACACTGATACTCGTCTTCTTCCTCAGCTTCTTCCTCAAGGCCGGCCGCCTCGTTCGCACCTTCCTCGTAGCTGATTTCTACATTCTCCTCAAGCACCTGCATAAGGCCTTGAACATCCTGGGCTGTTAAACCGTTGATCTTTTCAAGGTCTTCCTTAGTAACATTAATAAGGCTCTCAATAAGAACAATACCATTCTGCGTAAGAATGTCTACTACTCTCTCCGGGATTCCTTCGAGTTCTGAAATCTTGGAAATAAGGTTTTCTTCCTCATTTTCCATAAACAACCCTTCCGCAGCGGCCCGGTACTCTTGTCCGACGTCCATTTCAGCGAACTGTTCCTCTGTACGTACATCGATGTTCCAATCAACAAGCCTATTGGCAAGTTTAACATTGGATCCCATTTTACCGATGGCCAAACTCAAATCTGATTCGCTGACTATGGCGAGTGCGTTCTTTTTCGATTGATCCAGTACTATAACTTGAAGAACCTTAGCTGGAGAAAGCGCATTTTGGATATAGCTTTTGGGATCCGGATCATAGCGGAGAATATCAATCCTTTCTCCTTCGAGTTCTTTCATGATATTTTGAATTCGCGATCCTTTGAGCCCAACGCAGGCACCCACGGGATCGACGTCTTCTTTTGTAGATTTTACAGCAATTTTAGTCCTGTAGCCCGCTTCCCGAACAATTTTCTGAATGAGTACTACCCCTTCATTGATTTCAGGTACTTCAAGCTCAAAAAGTTTTTTTACAAATTCAGGATCCCTGCGGGTTAAAAGTATCTGAAGTCCAAGCGGGGTTTTCTTAACTTCCTGAACGAGGGTCTTAATCCTGTCTCCAGCTCTGTAAACTTCCCTTGGACTTTGGTTCTTTTTAGGCAAAACCCCTTCCGTCTTTCCTAGATCGATAAAAATTGTACCATTTTTTTCCCTGCGGTGGTAACCGATGATGATTTCATTCACCTTGTCTTTAAATTCTGAGTACAAGGTATCTTTTTGAATATCACGGAGAAACTGTTTAGCCTTTTGTTTGGCGCTGAAAACCGCCATACGGTCAAAATCATTGGTATCAACTTCTATAAGTACAAAGTCCCCGATCTTCGAATTTTCATTTGTAAGTTTAGCCTGACTGAGCTCGATTTCCGAAACCGGATCATAAAGGTCATCGTCATCGACAACGACTTTTCTTGAAAGAATTTTCACCGAACCTGTAAGGTCATCAACTTCAACTTCTGCATTTTCATCTGTGCCGAATCTTTTTTTATACGCTGCTTTCATGAATTCGTTGATAACTTGTCGAACCAATTCAAGTGAAATTCCCTTTTCCTGAGCTATCCCACGCACGGCTTCCATAATTTCAGTCATTCAATATGCCCTCTCCCAATCTATCGAGTCTTGCTTTAATGATATCTGTTTTGACAAGATCCTGCCCTATTGTAACAGATTCCCAATCTCCACCCCGCCTGAAAATTTTAGCGGGTAGCCCTGAAAACACGGCAAACTCACGCCAGGTTTTTATTTGTCTTTCCAAACCCGGGCTTGAAACTTCCAAATGCACGTCCCTGGACTCAAAAAAATCTTCTAAAGTCGTGGTAACTCCCCTACCCACCATAGCGCAACCCTGGTGATCGACACCCTCAGCACGATAAATGACCAGATGCACTTGGGCTCGAGTGTCTTTAACTCGGCTTGAAACTTCCACTATCTCGAATCCCAAGCCTTTTATGGTATCTTGAAGCGCTAAAAACAGGGGCGTTTCTTCAAAATCAACGATCACTTCCTCTCCTAGAATGAAAAAAGAGTCTCGAGGACTCTTCTGTACTTCCTTCAATAATGTAATTTAATTTTAGTAACTCTACTGTCCTCTGTCAAGGGTTAAGACCCGGTGGCGCACAGCCCATGAATACGTAGAAGACGCTCCTTACCGAGGATTTCAGCACAGGCATTTAAGGTCGACCCAGTTGTAAAAGTGTCGTCGATAAGGATGATTTTATCATGGAGATCAAAAGTGCGAAGGAATAATTGTTCGCTCAAATTTTCCATACGCTCTTTTCGGTTCAAACCTTTCTGGGTTTTTCCTTCCCCCCTGAAGAGAAGTTTCTCGCCTTTATAACCTATCTTCTTCAGTTCTTTCCAAATTCGCTCCACGGGATCCCATCCGCGTTGTTCAAGGCTTACCTTGCGGGGCGGTACAGGAACGATTATCCAGTCAGTATTGGGAATAAATGAGGACATTGCCCGAGCCCAAAACCCTGCTAAATTCCAGCCATGATGGAATTTATACTCCTGCATTAAAACCTTTCCCAAGCCTCGGTAGAAAAAGGGGGCTGATAATTTTTCTAGAACCAGCCCCGCGCTTCTGCAAGGCCAGCAAGTATCTATTTCAGCCAGAAGGATACGTCCGCAAATTTTACATCCTGAACTGTTCCTTCTCTTTAATCCTTTTTGACAGTCAGGACATAGTGCTTCGGAACTAAGTTTGCCGCAGACGAGGCATGCATTGTGACATATTCTCATACTTATAATAATCCGGAGACTTATGTTTTCGCTTGTACTTGAAACCGCTTTTTAAAATCAAATAATTTGTTCAAAGCCTCTCGAGGACTCAAAGAGTCAAGGTCCCATCCCAATACTTCAGAACCTGCCATCTCTAAAGGGGAAAATAATTCGGTAATAGAAAAGTCGGTTTTTTTCTCGTCTTCTTTTTTGAACCAATTCTGTAATAAAAATTGGGCACGTGCTAGAACCGTTTCAGGGATACCACCGAGTTTCGCTGCATGAATTCCATAGCTTGACCGTGCGCATCCTTCAATGGCTTTTTTCAGAAAAATCACCTCACCTCCGTTTTCTTCAACTTCTAAGTGAATGTTTTTCAGGGCCGGGTGCTTGAGTTCGGTCAGTTCGTGGTAGTGGGTGGAAAAAGCCGTACGGCAGCGGATGACTTCAAGTACATATTCACTCACGGCCCACGCTAAGGACTGACCATCACGGGTTCCCGTTCCCCTACCTACCTCATCCATAATGACGACGCTCCGGGAAGTTGCTGATCGGAGAATGTGGGCAGTTTCCGTCATTTCCAAGAGAAAGGTTGACTCTCCCCTCGAAAGGTTGTCGCTGGCACCCACCCGGCAATAAAGTTTATCGGCTAAACCTATAACTGCTTTTTCGGCGGGAACATAACTACCCAAATGCGCTAAAAGTATGATCAGAGCAGTTTGCCGTAAATAGGTGCTCTTCCCGGCCATATTGGGACCCGTTACCATGTCAAACCGTATCTCTGAATCGAAGACAGTATCGTTGGGAACAAATGAACCCTGGGGTAGAAAGACTTCAACAACAGGATGACGTCCATTTCTAATTTCCAAAAAAGGCTCTTCAACGAGAATGGGGCGGACATAGTGTTTTTCCCATGCTACCCAGGCTAGGGAACTATGATAATCGACCTCGGTCAACCAATTGGAAACTTCCAAGAGAAAAGGCAAATAGTTTTGAATTTCGTTGCGAATGAGATAAAACAGTTCCAGGTCCCTGAGTTCAGCTCTTTCAAGGCTGAGTTTAATTTTTAATTCCAACTCCAATAACGTTTGTGTTGTAAAACGTTCGACACCGGCCAGACTCTGTTTTCTCATGAAATGTGCGGGAATCTGCGAGGCTTTGATTTTCGTTAATTCAAAGAAGTAACCAGCTACCCGATTTTCTTTGAGTTTCAACGGTAGCCCCGTTACTTTAGTTTCCTCTTCCTTATAGGCTTCAAGTATAGCTAGACTGTTATCACTCAAATTTCTCAGTTCATCTAATTCAGGATCCCAACCTTCCCGCATTCTAGGACCTTCATGTACTTGACGAGGCGCTGATTCGTGAAGGGTTTGTTGGATCCGCTCCTGGATAACCTCTGCTCTTTGTTTCTGAAAAGGCAGGGTTGAATCCATTTCCGGCATACTCAGAATTAGTATGATATTCTTTAAAATCCAACCAAGTGAAAGCAAATCGTGCGGAGTAGTTCTGTCAAGACTCAATCTCGACAAGATTCTTTCCATGTCGGGTAAACCAGATATCAAACTTCTGACTTTCTTCATCAATTCCCATCTCTCATAGTACCAGGTAGTTTTATCTATACGGACGTTGCAGACATGGATATCCGAGGGAGGCGAAAGAATCTCCTTTCTCAGCATCCTCGAACCCGCAGAGGTTTTAGTTGCTTGAATTACTGAAAGCAGAGTGGACTTTATTCCATCACCTCTTATGGCTTGAACAAGCTCAAGGTTCCACATCGTTGACTCGTCCATAATCAAATTGGACGAAGGGAGTATTCTGTCGAATCTGTGGATAGGAGGACGTGAATTCCCCGTTACCCTGGAGAGATACCTGTAGAGAGCAAATAAAGAATGAGATTCCTGAGCGGACGTTGAAATACCCGTAACCTGGGAAATACTGAGAAATAAACCTGGATCTGAATCGGTCTGGAACCACGATAAAGGTAAAAATTCCGGTTTAAGTCCGTTAAGCACGTTTTCTAAATAAGGGTATTTTTCCAGCGTGCCTTCGGGAAGCAAGACTTCCTTTGGATCCAAACGTAAAAACTCTCTTCTAAGATTCGGATAGTCTCCCGTATCCTGAAAACATCCCGATGTCAATGTTCCCGTTGATACATCCCAACCTGCCAATGCCCAATGATCGGCCTCAGGGTAGAGTGCTATAGCGTAGGATGATGCGGAATTGTCCAAAAGGTCTTCGGAGGTTAGGGTTCCCGGGGTATGAATTTCCGTAACCCTCCTTTCAAATAGTCCCTTTCCAGGACCGTAGGACGAGGAAATCTGCTCGCAAATGGCAATTTTTTTTCCGAACGACAGTAACTTTTTTAAATACGTAGTGGCTGCATGATGGGGAATTCCACACATTGGTATACCGGAGCGTTGGGTCAGTGTAAGTTGAAGAAGACCACTGACCTCCCTGGCGTCTTCATCAAACATTTCATAAAAATCACCCAACCTGAAAAAAAGTATTGTACCAGGGTGTGCATCTTTGAGATTCCAGTACTGTTTCATCATGGGGGTAAGCTCGGACATAGGTTGAGTATAAAGTATTTACAAAACGGGTAAAAGGTATTAAGATTTCATTAATGGCCGATGAAGCTCTCTATTACCTCTATCAGGACGGTGAATTTTATATTAAAGCGGTTGGACATATTACTGCTGCTTTGTGTCCTGATCTTAAACTCCAAATGCAAACCCTCCTTGAGTCCCACAAGGTTTTAAGCGGGGTTCTTGTAGACCTGGGAGAATGTGAATATATGGATTCTACCTTTATGGGTCTTATTTTAGGGTTTAATAAAATCCTTAAGGAACAAAAGGGCAAAATTCTCGATATTTTAAACCCTTCTGAGGAAAGCATACTGCTTCTAAAAGGTTTAGGAATTTTTCGTTTGCTGAATATTATCAATGAAAAAAGAAGCCTTCCCTCACCTATGGTTAAGGCTTTAAGGGAAAGGCTTCCTTCCGCAGAGTTTCTCCTTAACACCCACCAGGACCTGATGGATGTATCCGAAGAAAATAAAAACAAATTTTCGCTTTTAGAAAAAGTTCTAAAAAGCCAGATTCAAAAAGAATCCTAAACCCCACTTACGTTCAGGGGGTTATCAGCCTTTTAATCACATCTTCCGTCAAATCTGATTCAACGTTGTAATAGAGGAGATTAGGGTCGTCAGTCCTAAATACCATAGTATACCCTTTCGACTCAGCAACGAACCGGATTTCCGCAGTGATTCTTGTTAGAAATGATGTATTTCTCGTCAGGGCTTCACGTTCGGAATTCAACTGAGCTTGTCGGACACGCACAAATTCCCTCAGATAATCTTTTTTTGTTTGAATTGATTGATCCAAAGTTAGTACCGTCCGGCTATCGTTTGCTGCTTGAGCATCCAACCTATTTTTTTCAAGCCCGTTAATCTCTTCATTCATCCGGGCTACTTCCCTCTGAATCGTATTTCTCAATTCTTCCAGACGTTTTACAGGCTCCGATTCACGGAAGAATTGGGAATATACCCTGTTGAGATCAACAACGCCGATCCTGGTGAATTGTTGGGCTCCCAAACTTGCCCCAATAAGCAAAATCCCCAGGACACTCATAAATTTCTTCATGTCTTACTCCTCTAATATAGATCAAACCCAAACGTTAAAATTAAGCGCATATCAATATCCGAACCAAAGATACCATCTCCAGATTGCCAAACAACGGAGTTTGCCTCGTCTACTCGGAAAGTTTTAGCCAAATACAGACCAATGGGTAACTGGGGGTTTGTGACCCTTAGCCCAAAACCATAACTTAAATAGAGGTCTTGCAGGCTTAGCGGGAGTAAGGGCGTACTCTCATGTTTAATACTGAAGATATCAAAAAAGGTATCGAACCAAAGTAATGATTCTACAACTGGCATTCGGAATTCGAAGTTTATAGACCAAGAACTGGTACCGTTTTGTAATGAACTCGTAGGCCTCCAACCGCGTCCAGCAGTCATTCCATCAACATAGAGCAAATGTTTTGGCTGAGCAACTATTTCACCGGGGCCACCAAGAGGTTCAGAAATAAAGGACATAACCGAACGGACCCTGGCTATGAGTTTATAGGTATACCAGTCGGTAAGTTCGATATTAACGAGCTTATAGTTGGCCTCACCTTTGATCTGAAAACGGGTAAAGTGCGCTGAACCACCGAGGAATCCACCCATAACAGTATAAGAAAAACCTAAAAGCGTTCCCATTTCAGGGTTATAGATAAAATCCCTTGTATCCCAAAAAGCCCTTGAAGACCAGGAGTTCTCAAAAATCCATGCGTTAAGGTTTTCCCTTAAGGATTCGTTGGCAGGGCGGTAAATTGTCGAATCGTAGGTCACAAATTGTAAGGTTGAGTTTAAACCTGTCCCGAAAATAAACCTTCCAAGCCATGTAAAAAGCGAATAGCCAGTATTAAGACCCAAGGAAAAAGACCATTCATCCAGGGTCATTGAGTTCTTACCGCTTTTTAAAATGCCGTTTTCCTGGTCGTACTGGTATTGTAGTTTAAGGTTATAGGTACTGATCTCTGTTGCATCGGGTACACCCGGAAATACTTGGCCGGGTTGATACGTTATTGGACCATATGTTGTCGGAGTAGTAAAAACATAGGTATGGTTGTCGTAAGGATCTGGGATATAGTCGTCTGTGTAAAAAGGAAAGGCAACGTCCTGGTCTATCCCAGTTCGATAATAGTGGCCTATAGAAAACGATCCACCCAATGTAAGTCTTTGGTCAAAAGCCCAACTGTCGGAAAAGTTTGCAGAAAGGCTTTGTTGAACCGGAGAAACATTGGCCTCAACACCTAATGTCTGACCTCGGCCAAGGAAGTTTCTATCCTGCCATTTCAATTGGCCTGATACAGGGAAATCTGTAGAACCGCTAAAGGCCAAACCGAAAAGGATCTCGGCGGTATTTGCCTCTTCTAAAGAAATAACAACATCCATTAATCCATCCGCGCTGCCCTGGGGGGTTTCAGGATTTACAGTTGAAAAATACTGAAGGTTGTAGAGGTTTCGTATACCTTCGATAATCTTTGATTTGCTGAAAACGTCACCCGGCTCAAGGGGGATTTCACGGAGTATGACATTTTCATGGGTTTTAGTATTTCCCCGGACAATAATATTTTCAATATGTGCCCGAGGTCGTTCAATAATTTTAATCACGAAGTTGACGATGGAGCCATCACGGATTTCTTCGCGCTCTATCGTATTAAAAATATATCCATTTTCATAATACAGGTCGAGAATCCTCTGGTAATCAAGGTCGGTTTTTTGTTTGCTGAGAATCGTATCAGGAACGTGTTTTACAAGGAGACCAAGCTCTTCATCCGAAAATATACCGTTCCCTTCAAAGGTTGTATTTCCATAAGTAAAGAGGTCACCCTCGCTAATAACGAAGACCAAGTCCATTTCCACTCGCTGGGTTTCAGGATTGAGCGTCGTAGGGCGCCGTATTTCCAAAACTTTTGCATCAACGTATCCTCTATCCCAGTAATAGGCGTGTATATTATTTTTATCCTGAACCAGGTTGATTTCCTTAAAGATTCCAGAATCAAAAAAGGCCTGTTGTTTGCTGGCTAAGACTCCTCGAAGGCTACCTTCAGTTGCAAAAGAGATCCCTTCAAAGGTGATGGATTTAACAAGGGTTTGATTTCCTTCCTCAACTTTAAAAGTAAGAATGACTTTGTTGACATTCTCGAGGGTTTCGACTTCGCTGCCTATCCTTGCCGTTGTATAGCCCTTCTCGATATAAAAATCCCTTAAAGCCCGCTCATCGAGGCGAATTTTCGGACTGCTTAAAAGATCGTCGGCTTTTATACTGATTTTTTCTCTCAATTCTTGTGTCGATAATCTGGTGTTTCCGATAAAACGGATTTCCTTGATAGAAGGTTTCTCCTGGACGTAAAAAATCAAAACTATTGAATTCCCCTCGGGATCTGCTTTCTGCACTTCCGGCCTAATAAAGCCTTCAAAGTAATCAAGACCATAAAGTGTGGTTTGAAGCTCGCGGAAAAGAACGTCGTTAAATTTTTGTCCAATGTAGGGTTTAACCAGGGAATCAAGTTCTGTTCCGCTCACCGAACGGAGACCGTCAAACTTAATTTCACGTATAGGTTTTTCCAAATACCACGTCGATGCTTCAGGCTCTTCCTGGGAATATCCCGAAACCATGGTTGCCAAGAAAAAGCCCAGGGTCCAAAGTAATTTTTTCATTCACACTCCTCTAATTTAGTACGTCCATCTCCAACTGAAGGAAAGGGTATTATCCGGTATAAACAACTGAGAAGGCGTTTGAGGTACAAGTTTCCAGTTTAAAAGAAAAAAAGGAGTTTGCAATTCCAAACCAAGCTCGACTTCACCGCTTATTTCCCCGTAAGTTAGACTATTAATATCCTTATCCGCATTCAAACTTAACAAACCTTCTACAAAAAGGTCCTCACCCAAGTACTTTCCAAGGAAAAGACTCGTGTTGTCGAGATAATCCTCCAATGTTGCAGCCTTATTGTCTAGTCCCCCTGTTACAAATCGCTGGAGAATTTGTGTCCGAACTGTAAATAAATCGAGCTGAAATGTGTCCTTGACGAGTTGTTCAAAAGGCCTGAGAACAAACGAAGAGCCTATATCCGTCGCAAAGTTGATAGCGCCCTCGAACCCGATCCTTGTGTACTGATCGGGAGAAAGTATGGTATTTCCTATATAAAGGGCGATTTCTTCAGGGGACTTAGGGGGAATTGATTCAAACCTGGGGCTGAACTTGCTCAGAAAATCTTGAACCAAAAGGACTATGATCACCGCTCCTTCTGGTTCTCTGCGCCTTAATTCCGCTCTCAGAGTAAGGAAGGGATCGAACTTATTCTGGTTTTCGTTAAAACGCATTTCCCCTTCACGTAAAAAGAAAATCTGATTTAAATAAAAGATTTCACCGCCGCGTATATTCAGACTTCCTATAAGTTTATAATTTCCGGTGAATCCTTCACTTTGAAAAATAATTTGCTGTTTGGGGGCAATATAAGCTCTTATTATGGGATAGTTGGCAAAGGGCCATACAAATTCTACCCTGTTTCCCGAAGTAATGACCAAATCTGTGTTGATATTAAAATTGCTGACTGTAGCGGGTTCAGGGGCTACAGGGACAATATTTATCAAAGTCTCGCTGAGTATAAGGTTTCCTTTAATATTTGCTCCAAAAGAATTCCCCTGGATTTCGAAGGTTCCCGCTATATTTCCTATCATCTGTAAAGGATTAACGTTATAAGTCAGCGTTATTTCTTCACCAACCTTGACATCAACAGAAAAGATATATCGTTCGGGTATCCATCTATCCAATAAAAATACACCACGCAGTGAGACTGAGCCCGACCCTATACGGAAACGGGTTTCCGCGATTTCCAAGCCTTGCTCTGAAAAAATCAGCTGGGTGTTGATGGGTCCGAAATCTCCTCCCACCAGGGTGCTTTTTCCGCTGATCTGGTTAACAAGGAGGGTTCCTAGAATATTGGGGTTGCTAATTGGGCCGTTGATAGAAATATCGCCTATGATTTCCCCTCTTCGGATTTTAGCGATTCCTTCACCAATAAAAAACGAAAGTGCTTGTGCATCAAATTGAATTCCAGTGATATTTGAGGATAAATTTCCATTATCCAACCTCCCGTCAAACCTGAATTGGACAGGAGAAGGAGAATTTAATTGAAACCTAAAATTTCCGTCGTCTGTGATTCGTCCTAAAAAGGAATTCCCCTCTCCACCCCTAATAGTTGTCACAGAACGGATTTTGCTTAAAGTCATAACGAAATCATTTTGGGATTCTTTGTTATATGTAATTTTTGTTAATGCCACCCTTCCGGTGATCCTATCAACGCTGAAGTCATTTCCGCTGAAACGAATCTGTTCTCCAAGGGAAATATCTGAATTTACATCAAAATTCAAGGGCGCTCCCTGTACCGTTCCCTGAAAAACCGCTCCAAGTTTGGCAACCCCCTCCTTTAGGTTTAATTGCCCCCTAATATTTGAAAGACTTTGCTGGAGGTAATCAATCTTTCCGGTTTCAATCAAAATGTTTTGATCCTCAAACCTTGCCAAACCTTGAAGTGAAAAGGCGTCCTGTCCCATCCGTCCTTCAGAAATATCAATGTAGACCTCCCCACTCCACACTTCATCTTTTTGTAGAAAAAGTGTATTTGTTGAAAACCGTCCTTTTATATCTGTCAGACCTAAACGTTCCAACGGCATCCTGTTGATTTGAAGGTTAAGCCGGTTCTCTGTCACACTTTGCTCGAAAAGCAAGCCTAAGGATTCACTTTGATTATTAGATAAAAGAAGCGATGCAGACCATAATCCATTTTGAGTTACAGGGACCATGCCGTAACCTTTGAGTTCGGATAGCGAGTCTGAATACGATGTCTGAGTGAGGTATATCAAGGAGCCGTAAGAATTGATTTTTGTTTGAAACTCGAGGGACTGAATACTTCCCCAGGACTCCTTCGTTATTTTAATAAAACCGTCTGTAACGCTCCATTCGTTCTGTGAAGAAAAAAAGGTTCCTTGAGTCGATAAAAGGATGGGCGAACCATAAAAAGGAACAGGTAAATTCTCAGCACTCCAATCGATGGTCGTAATATTATTATTCTCCTTAAACGAGAGCCTGGTACCGTAATTCCCATTAAGAATAAAACTTCGGCTGTTCACCTGGAAAGCAATATCCGCTTGATAGGAAATCTCCCCAGAATCTATGGACATTTTGATAGTCCATTCATTGCGTATTCTTTGAGCATCCGCTGTTATGTTCATCGTTACATCGTCCCAATCCAAGGTTGCCTGCTTGAGTTTGAGGGACCAGGGATTAAACGAACCTATAACCTGAAGTCGGCGTGAATTAGCTTGAATATCATTGAAGGCAAGACTGTCTATATTTATCTGGGGAAAATTATTTGACCAAAGTATTCCAATATTTCCTGACACCCTCCATGGGTCAGAAAAATCAACAAAGGTCGATGGAACTTTTTCGAATTGATCAACTATCAAAGAAAGGGGAAGTTCACTGAAAACCAAATTCGACTTAAACCCTTGAAAATAATCACGGATCCAATTCGCTGTAAACTGAACTTGGATTCCATCATTTGCAAAAAGCGAATCGAGCATATCAAGGTTAATATTCAGGTAACCGTTTTCAGAACTAAAATCCCCTTGGATTGTCAAGCTTTCTGCTTGCCGGTTTCCCACTGAGAAATATTCAGCCCTTCCCGCCGTTAAACCCTCTGTGGTTTTGGAAAAATACAACCTGCCTTTGATAACTTCGGAATTGGGGAGAGTCCATTCGGAGATCTCAAGTTTTCCGCTCAGACTTCGGTGTAGGAATTCGACATCCCCCTGGTAAGAGATGTTCAACCCGGATTTCTGAATATTTAAAGTGTCGAAAATAAAAATTTTATCATCACCATGAAAACTTGTACTCACATTCAGTCTGTCGCCAAAAAGCCTGGGATCTACTGATATCTTGCCGTCGAAAGAGAAAAAAGTATCTTGGCTATTCTGTTGAATAAAACCATTGCCGGAGAAGGACGAATATAACCAAGGTGTTAAAAGTTCGGCATTTTGATTAATGGTAATGATATCAGATGGAGAAATGGATTCACCCATAAAATCTAAGCGCCAGGAATCATCTCTTTGATCAAGGCTGAAAAGCAAGTCCATGGGCTGGGAATTCTGGATATTTCTTACAGTTACTATATCGCCCAAAACCCCTATGCGAACGGATTGAGCATTAACTGAAAATAAATTTGTTTTCAAAGTATCGATACGCAATTCGACTAAGGCATCGCGAAATGGCTTATCAAAACGTCCTCTCACAGAAAGTGTAGATTGAAAATCCTCGATACTAAAAAAATCTTCCGTAAATTCTCCATTGACTTCAGCATCCAAAGAAAAAGTATAGGATTCGCCTAAGTTTTCAAATCTAAAGAAGATGTTTTCGACGGAGTAACTGTTTCCTTTATCAGAAATGGATAAGGCAAGATCTTCTCCGATAACAGTAATCGGGGGAATCCCGTCCTTTTGTTTCACAAGTACTTCAATCAGTTCGAGGATATCTTTGTCCCTTTGGGTATCGAGTTGGATATCGCTTGAAACGATGCGGATTTCGCTGAGAAGCGATTCACCGCGGAGAAAAAAATCAAAAATATCGTAGGACAGGACTATTTTTGATAGTTCTATCCTGCTTTTAGAATTGCCACCTTCCAAAACCAATCCACGAATTTCTATCCCATTAAAGATTGCCGGGGAAATACTATCATAAGATATTTTCCTTGCTATAAGGGTTTCTAACTGGGTAATCAGTCCATCTTTCAATTTTAACAGTTGAGCGTCAACAAATGCTGTTAGCGGAAAGTATCCGAGAAGAATGAAGATTAAACCCGCTATTCCTAAAACTGGATTCAACTTCTTCCAGGGAATTTTCAAAAGGCATCTCCAGGTTGAAGAGTAAGTAGTAGAATAGCTGAATAATCTTGGTCTGCCGGCCTGAAAGAAAGTTTCCTGATAAAGGTCGAAAGGGATTCATCAATTTCAGTATTTCCTGTTTGCGCGCCTGAAAAACTTAAAATTAGACCTTCTTTGGACACGTTGAGAATTACTCTAAGACGTATACTTTGTGTCAGGGTCAACTTACTTAGATCAGAATAATCAAGGGAGTCTCTAAGCATTCCGCCGCCAGATTCCCATTCAGCTTGGGTGTTTGATAGTTTTGAAATTTCAGCGGTGTTTTCGTTTTCAAAAAGAATTTCATCGGCAGAAAATTCAAAATTAACGGTTTCGTTTGTTGAGGTTGGTGTTGAGTCGTTGGGCAAGGCTGCTGATTTATAGTCAAGCCGTTCGGGTTCCGGAATAATCATCGACGGTAGGGATTCCCTAAGTCCAGGAACCCGGAGTTTCTCAGAGTCATAATTATAAGGACTGCTTTGGTTGCCTGCTCCTGTTTGAAGAGGTGTATCTGCAACGAGGGAAACCTGAAACTCTTGATATTGAACCTGGCGTGGAAGAAGAATCACGAGTAAAATTAGTAAACAGGTGTGGGCGATAAGTGAAACTTTTGCATACCCTGACTCAAAAACTGCGTTCATTGCGATGTAGCCTGGGTAATTAAGGAAATACGGTAAAAACCCAGGGACCGTAAATTGTCCATAACGCGCACAAGGAGTCCGTAGGAAATGTCTTCCGAACCCAACAGTGTCACTTCGGAGGTATTTTCTATATTCGATTCTTGAATAACTTGAGAAAGTAGATCTGGAAATCCATCGAGCGAGGTTTCCTTTTCGTTAATGGTCATTGACTGCGGTGAACGCACAATAATACGCAGGGAGGTTTCAAGGGAGCTCGTTCCTGTTTCTGCTTTTGGTAAATCCAAATCCAGTGCGGTATTTAACGAGGCACCAGCTGTGAGGACAAAAAATATCGTCACAAGAAAGATAATATCCATAAGAGGCGTTAGCGGCAGACTTTCAAGGTTTTGACTGTCCTGAGTGAGTTTAACTCTGCGTCGAGCCATGTTCATTCACCTCTTTTCGAACAGGCAGTGCAATCATTTCCTCGGATAAAAACTCGAGGCGCAGTGTTAGCGTACGCAAAAAGAATCTGAAAATGCTGGTGGCCGCTAAACTTGGAATGGCTACCGTGAGACCGGCTGCCGTGGTGATTAGAGCCTGGGCGATACCGCCGGATAGCACAGCGGGATCCGCCCTGCCTAGACTGCTCATCGCCGAAAAACTCCAGATCATACCCGTTACCGTTCCAAATAACCCGATAAGTGTGGCTATTCCGCTGATCGAACCCAGAATATCTAGGCGTTCTTCCTTATTCTGGATGATTTCTCTGGCTCTTAGTTCAACCTGAAGATCCAGATTAGCGTTAGGGACTTTTCGGAAGAGCAGAAAATCTTTTACCAGTTCTATTTCACTGGATTTGTTCGAGTTCAAAAAATCTGAAATCGGGTTAAGATCCCTCTTTCTAAGAGCCGTCAGGAGGTTTTGATATTGCCCTGTTTTAAGAAGGGGGGTTTTATAGTAGAGGTGGGCCCTTTCGAGAATTATGGCGATCGAAGTTGTTGACAAGAGAAGAAGGGGAATGTAAAAAAACCAATTTAGCGGGTTCCAAATATCCATCAGAGTTGCAATGCTCCTTCTAAAGAAAATGTCCAGGTATTCCAGCCGGTAACATCGGCACTTAGCCTTCCAAATAGAAAATCCCAGGTGCTTCGAAAAGAAATACCGGGTTCGGTTCCAAGAAATCTGGGACCTGCGCCAACTGACAAGAAACCATCATTTTTCCATTCTATACCAAAAACAGCTTTTTTTTCAGCGTCGGCAGAAAACCCCTCCAAATACAATCTTGCGAATGCATTAAAACTTACAGATAGGTCTTGGGAATAGAAAACCTGTAAATGCGATTTTTCCCAAGTATCGAAGGGGATTTCAAGGTGGATTTCAGCAGAAATTCCTTCTCCGAACCTTAAATAAAATTGTCCCAGAGGACCAGGGAAATAATCATCATAATCCTTCATCGAATCCAAACCGTACTGGATAAACATACTCCAAATTGAAGAAGAATAGGAATAACCGACAATCGGCAAAAGCTCCCGGCCTGTCTTTCCTCCGATACCTCCGTGAAATTCCATATTTTGAAAAACATACACGAACTGTCCCGAGTAGTTCCAATCGAGCTGGCTTGAAGGGAAAACCTTAACCAATCCAGCATCTGCTTTAAAAATGAGACTTTCCAAGTCGAAATCATAGTGTAAGTTCGCACCTAACAGAGAAGGTTCGTTTAGGGGTTGAAAATCGCCCCATAAAAGGATGGGATCTGCAAGAAAACTGTACGAAATTTTTTGTTCCTCGAAATGACGGTAATTTGCCCCAACTCCAAAAAGCAAAAGTCCCTGGCTTGCGTAGACTGTGCCGCTTAGAGCCAAATCTTGATTTGATAGTGAAGCGAGGTATTCCCACGAATAACGTAGAGTCGGACCGTCTGGGTTTTCCGGAGGATAAAAAGTTGCAACTTGATGCAAAGAATTTTTTACTTCCTTTGCATCGATAAAAGACAGCTCATTTTCAGGTATTAATATCACTGTGGGAAAGACCAGTTCCGGTGGTACAGGGAGGCTGAAGAAACCTGTGCCTTCGGAAAGAATATCGATGGTTCTCACCTCTTGGGGGAAGATCTTCAGACATAAGAGAATGAATAAAAAGATAAGAATTCTCTTTTTTTGCATTGAGTTTTTCATTATACTCAGGGTCCATGAATGAAACTACCTTTTTGCCGGGTTATTTCGCCCTCGAAGGGCTAGATGGCTGCGGGACAACCACCCAATGGAACAAATTTTCCGAATGGGCGCTGCAAAATCATAAGCCTTGGATTTTTGTTAGGGAACCCACCCGAAATCCCATCGGGCTTCTTTTGAGGTCATTTCTCCAGGGAAAGGAATCCTGCACGCCAGCAACACTTGCCCAACTCTTCGCTGCGGACCGTAGGGAACAATTATTTTCTCCCGGTACTGGTACCTATTCAAAAACCCTGGAAAGGAACCTAGTTCTCTCAGACCGTTGTGTTTTATCGAGTTTAGCTTACCAGACGCTCGATCTCGACTGGGAAACTGTGCAGCTCTTCAACTTCGGGATTCCACTCCCGGAAAAGGTAATTTTTCTCGACATCCAACCTGAATCGGGGATGAAGAGGGTGGAACACCGGGGAGGAACGAGGGAGATTTTCGAGGAAGTTGAGAAACAGAGGTTGGTTCGGGAAAACTATTTAAAAGCCTTCCAGTGGGCCGAAACCCGCGGTTCACAGGTCTTCGCACTTGACGCTGAAAAAAGTCCGGATGAAATCTTCGAGGGGATTTTGAGTATTCTCACATCCATCCGATAATAGAGTATGAAGAAGCTCTTTCCAGTAATTTTTCTTTTTCTTGCACTCCCGGCCTTCAGCTATAAACTCTTTTTTGCAGAACAGTACTATAAAATGGTGCATAGACAGCTCTATATGGACCCTGTCCAAGCTGCCGAAAATATCCATTTTCTTGAACAGGCCATGCGGGCCGATTTTGCCAATCCCCTGAATGCGCTTGCCCGGATTCAAACTGCGGTTCAGTGGGAAAGGTACAGAAACCTGTTTTACACCCAAGTCTGTCTGAGGATGATCGAAAATTATTTGATAATGGCAAATGCTTTCGACAAACAAACGGCGTTTTTCTATAACGCCCCATGGCAGCGGGAAAACCTCGAATCCCTGAAAAAAGCGGAGGAATGGTACAAGGCAGCCCTCGCCTACTGGGACCAGGCTAAGTTATGGTCTGAAAAGGCAGCCGCCTCACCTCTTATTCAGCTTGAGGAAATCCGTTTCTGGATAGACCAGTCCGATAAAATCCAATCAGGCGAACTCAACTATGAGGCCATCATCCAACGCCACTTAACCAGGCTCGAACGCGTCAGGGCTGATTTTGAAGCGATGAACCGAGATACTTATTGAACCGTCATACGGATACTCTGGTGTGGAAGGGAAATCTCTGTGGCCTTGAGGGTGAGAATTTGGTTGAGCTCGTAACCGCTTTTCCAGGGTATGCGGGTTTCCAGGGCTGTTTCCGGTACCAAGATAACGGCTTGGCTTTCTTTCTTTTCGACAATCACCCCTTCACCAACCCAGTCGGGATTTTCCAAATGCCACAAAAGGGTAAAATGCATGCGGCTCAGGCGTTCGCATTTGCGGTTTAATCCCGAAGCCTCCTCAGCAATGGAGATTCTGACGCTCATATCCTGATAACTGATAGGTTGTTCCCCCGCGAGCCTCCTGCGGATTTGCTGGTGCGCCGTAAGATCAAGATAACGTCTCAATGGGCTTGTAACTTGGGTATAAGCATCCAGCCCCAAACCCGCGTGGCGCCCCGGTGAAGAACCCAAAGAGGCTTTTTTCAACTGTTTGCGCGTTGCAAATTGCGAGGCGAGGTCGTCTCCCGGGGGCACAGGATTTTCGGGTGCGTCCTGCCTTGAAAAGGCAAAAGGCAAACTCTCTGCCTGGGCCCAGAGTGCGGCAGCCTGTCCGGCCAGAAGCATGGACTCGGTCACCATCGCCCTGCTTTCGAGGGGGAGAACCGGGAGGATTTTTACTGCAAGATTTGTATAGTGAATTTTCACTTCGGGAAGTTTGAGTTGGATAGAGCCGTTTTTCTTACGGTTTTCACCAGAAAGCCGAGTTATTCTATAAAGATCTTGAAAGTCAGGACTGTCGAGAAGCCCGTCGGCCTCGTTATAGGTCAGTCTGCGGACCCGGATAAGCGAGGGGATGACTAGGATATCCTCGATCGTCCCCTCTTTTGAGAGACCCAACGAAAAACTTAAGGCAGGACTCTCCTCTGCTAAACCCAATCCCAAAGACCTAACAGCTGAAAGAGGCAGCATGGGAGATGTCAATTGCGGTAAATACAGGGTGGCGCCCCTGGAACGTGCTTCCAAATCTGCATCATCATCCATTTCTATGATGCACGCCGGGTCTGCGATATGAACCCACAACCGGTTACCGTCCCAGCTGATGGCGTCGTCAGGGTCCTGGTTTCCCTCGTCGTCAATGGCAAAGGCGGGAAGGTCGCGAAGGTCCTTCCGTCCCTCAAGCCTTGGGGATTTTAGAAGTATTTCAGGGGCAAAGGTTTTCAATCCCATTCTTTCAGGCGCAGGATCTCTGTCATTTTTCCAGAATCCCAGCTGCAGGAGCCAATAATGGGCACTTTCGGGGGTTTCTTTTTTTCCAGCAGCTTTTAAAATTCGTGAGGAGGGAATTCGACCCATGGCGTAGGATTCAACCTCTGTAAGAAGCGGCTTTTCTTTCTCTGTCCAAACCCCCCGTATAAGATTACCCAGGGATTCTTCCCATTCTTTCTGTTTAGCGTCTTTGGCCTCCCTATCCTGGGCTTTTTTCTGCCGAACTCCAGGGTTTATGGGGACAAGGTTATCCGGGGTACCTTCGTACCATTCCCCCAGGGCTTGAACCCAAACATTCCAAGTCTCCCCCGGTCCGGTTTCTGAGGCTACAAGGGAAGTCAGTTCCTTCAATGTAGTACTGCTTCCTTCGAGGATGTTGTAGGCTTCTTCGAGGCTTTGTGCATAGTCTTGTTCAGCAAGCTGGGAAAAATTGGTAAGAGGTCCGTCATGGAGCCAAAGAAGGTCCTTTTCCCTGACTTTAAGCTGAGTTCCATCCTGGAGTTGGATTTCCAGTTTTTCCCCAACGGAAAGCAGGATGGCGGGTTTTGATTTGTACAGGACAAGGTTTCCGGAATTCATTATATTGAGGATCAGTATTTTTACATTTTTGTCTATGGTATTACTAGGAGGTTGTATGAAAGGGTACTTTTTGATTTTAGCTGCTTTGAACTTTTTCGGATGTTCAGCCCAGGAGGAAGTCAGTCTGGAGGATGTGGCACAATTCCAAAATAATCCCGAACTTGAAGGCACAGTTTACAAGCCCGGCGGCGGGGAATGGGAAATCGGGCGTTACGGCGGAACTTGGACAGCCAGCATCAATAACGATCCTAAATCTTTTAACACCCTGAATGCCCGTGATGGTGATACCGGAAAAATCACTTCACTGCTTTATGATACTATTATTGATTATAATCCCTATACAAGGGAGTTCGAGCCCAATTTGGCAAGCTTTGTAGTTGAGGCTGATGAAGAAAAAGACAAACTCTCTGTAGTCTACACTTTAAGAGACGATCTTTATTGGACACTCCCTGGCCAATCTCAAGAACAAGGGGTCAAAGTTACAAGCGATGACGTTATTTTCTGGTACGATGAAGTGGAAGGCGATGTGTCGCTGCAACAACCCGGCTATAGTGGACGTTTTATTGCTATGCCTGACGGTTCTGAAAAAGCAATCACCATAGAAAAAATTGATGAAAAAACTTTCCGGATGGTATTTCCTCGTATTATTGCTAATCCTTTGCTCTACGGTTGGACTGAATTTGGTCCTAAGCACATTTTTGAACCTGTTAAGAGAAGTTTAGGAGCGACAGCCATGCTCGACCTTCAAAGTATCGATACCGATCCACAGCTTTTGCCCTCGATCGGAGCGTTTCATATCATCAGCTATGAACCCGGTGTTAGAGTTGTAGCCCAAAAGAACCCAAACTATTGGAAGAAGGATAAAGAAGGAAACCGACTTCCTTATATTGACAGGATAATCTATCGTATCATTCCGGACACCCAAACTGAACTTCTTGTATTCCTACAGGGGGAGAAAGACGCATTTTCCTTACGTCCTGAAGATTTAGCTCAGTTAAAGGATATTGAAAACAAAGATTTTACTATCTACTTTGGGAATCGAAGCCTTGGTTCAGCCCTAGTTGCCTTTAATCAACACCCTACCAATATGGACCCTGTTGTATATAGTTGGATGAAGCGGATCAAGTTCCGACAAGCCCTTTCCTGCCTACTTAACCGAGAGAGGATTGCGCAACAAGCTTTTCGTGGATTAGCGGTGCCAGCGCATCACTTCTTTGCGGTAGCCAACCCCATGTTTGACCCCGATATAACCCTTCCTTATACCTACAATCCGGAACGTGCCCTTGCCTTATTGGCTGAGGAAGGCTTCCTTCGTGGCGAAGACGGTACTATGCTTGACCCTGAAGGACGCCCTGTGGTTTTTGATATTATTGTAGGGTCAGAATATAACGTGGGCGTCGATATGATGAATATTTTCAGCGACGAGCTCAAACAGATTGGGATCAACGGCAGAGTTCGACCCATCGATTTTCAAAAATTGGTCGAACAATTAACTAAAACATTCGATTGGCATTTAGTAACAGTAGCGTTGGGATCGAATTATTGGCCGGAAGGCGGCCCGAATGTTTGGCTCTCAAGCGGTAATTTCCACTTATGGCATCCCCTTCAGGAAGAACCAGCTACTGAATGGGAAACAAGGCTTGATGAATTATTTAACCAAGGTAGATATACCTTGGACCAAACCAAAAGAAAACTTATATACGATGAATATCAGAAGTTAATATTAGAACAAGTTCCGCTCACTTACACTGTTCATCCGCTTAGCCTCATCGCAGTACGTAATATTTGGGGCAATGTTGTTCATGATAATTTGGGTGGTTTAAACTTATTGTATCTTTTTCAAAAAGAGTGATATGTCACTAAAGGATACTTTCTTAAAACCCATCCGATTACTTTTACACTGGAAGCAAAAGCACCCCTTGGCTTCCTTTGTGGTGCAGCGTTCCTTCGGTATCGTAACCATGCTTCTTGTGCTGGGGCTGGCGGTCTTCGGCCTGATGAGCCTTGCGCCGGGAGACATCGTGGATTCGTACGTTAAGAGCCAAATGTTCTCCGATTCCAACTTCAGAAGGGCTGATAACCAGTATACGGAGGAGGCTATAGCCTCCTATAAAGCTATTCTCTTACTTGATAAACCATTTTGGGTACAGTACGGTGCCTGGTTGGGGAGAGTCATTCAGGGAGACTTAGGCCGTTCTCTTATCAACCGTGCTCCTGTCGCTTTTCTGATGGCCGACAGGATGCGCAATAGCCTTATTCTGAATCTAATTAGTCTCGTGATACTTACCCTGGCGAGTTTTGCCGTCGCCATTTCCCTTTCCAGAAAAGCTGGAACCCGGGTCGATATGGTGGCTGGTTTTTTCGGCCTCTTTTTTCACGCATTCCCGTCCCTGCTCCTGCTGATCCTGCTGCAGCTCTTCGCTTCCTGGTCGGGACTTTTCCCCGTGACCGCTTACCCTTCTTTTCCCTTTAACGAAAACCCTGTAGGTTTTTCCTTCAGCTACCTCCACCATATATTTCTGCCCTTGTTTGCAGCGTTTATCGGCGGTATCGGCGGCACCATGCGCATGGTTCGGGCCACGATGCTGGACCAGCTCGGTCAGCCCTATATCACAGCTCTTCGGTCCAGGGGGGTTTCTGAAAAACGCATCACGTACGCGCACGCTTTCCGCAACACGATGAACCCTTTTATTACATCGAGTTCCAACCTCCTGGCCGGGCTTTTCTCGGGAAGTCTCATTTTGGAAATCATTTTCTCCTACCCCGGATTAGGTCGCCTCATGTACGAAGCCGTCCGCCAGGAAGATATCAATTTGGTAGTGACCAATCTCATGTTCACGAGCGTTCTAATCCTTGTTGGCATGCTTATCTCGGACATCCTGCTCGCCCTTGTCGATCCACGGATCAGGTATTCTTCGAGGCCATCCGAATGAAACTCTTCTGGTCCTCGCTCCGACGCAGCCCTGTAGCTTTTTTGAGTTTTCTCATCCTGGCATTTCTCTATTTTCTTCTTATCTCTGCAGATTTCCTCGCCCCCTACGAGGCCAACCAGCTTTTCAGTAAACATGTTTTTTTACCACCAAACCTGAGCTGGTCCTCGGAAAAATTGGGATTTGGTCCCCAGGTCCAGAAGCAGGCGCTCAGTGATCCTCTCACCTGGAACTATGTCCGAGTCCGCGGTACCCAAGAACTCCTAGTGTGGTTTCCCGAAGTTCCTGAATATAGGCTGTGGGGTGTTATCCCGATGCGGCATAAACTCTTTGGTTCATCAGGAAGTGAACCGATTTTCCTGATGGGGGGGGACGGCCTCGGCCGCGATATTTTCAGCCGCATCCTTTTGGGAAGCCGCATCAGCCTCACTGTGGGGTTTTTCGCAAGCTTCATTTCCTTGGGAATTGCCCTGACCTTGGGAGGCTTGGCGGGGTATTTCGGAGGGATTCTCGATTCGCTGATGATGCGTTTAAGCGAGTTTCTGATTCTTATACCTGGTTTGTACCTTATCCTTTTTCTGCGGTCCGTCATCAGCCGTGACCTCGACTCGGGACAAAGTTACATTTTAATTACCCTGGTTCTCAGCTTCGTGGGGTGGCCGGGTACAGCTCGTATGATCCGTGGTATGGTGCACAGCATTAAGGCAGAAGAATTTGTACTTGAGGCTAAACTCTCCGGTGTCCCGGTTTTAGCTATTTTGTGGAAGCTCATTATTCCGCAGATGAGTTCACTACTTATAGTCAGTTTCGCCCTGGGTGTACCAGGTTTTATCCTCAGTGAAACCGTTTTAAGCTACCTGGGTCTGGGAATCGCCGACCCTTCCGTAAGCTGGGGCAGCATGATCAGCCGAGATCTGACGACACTTTCCAACCTTCAGCGCCACCCATGGATTTTATGGCCTGGATTTTTCCTGATTGTCACGAGTATTGCATTCACCTTTTTGGGTGAATGGCTCCGCGATTGGTTGGACCCGTGGCACACTCTGGGGAGGCGCTCGTGAAGGAGCTCTTGCGCATAGAAAATCTTTCTGTCGACTTTACTACTTCACAGGGGAACTTATCTGCAGTGCGCCAGTTTAATCTCAGCCTTAGCGAAGGTGAATGCCTGGGCCTGGTAGGGGAAAGCGGTTCGGGGAAGAGCGTCAGTGCCACGGCAGTTCTCGGACTCTTACCCGCTTCGGCGCGGCTGAGTTCGGGAAAAATTCTTTGGAAGGGCGAAGATCAGGCAGGTTGGGATGCCCACAGATGGCGTTCCTTCCGCGGTTTGGAAGTCGCTATGATATTCCAGGAACCTGGAAGAAGTTTTGATCCGTTGGCTACTATCGGTGCCAATTTTAAAGAAACCCTACTAGCCCACCACCCCCATGTACCGAAAAACGAAATCCACCAGAGGACCTTGCAGCTCCTTGGAGAAGTGAGAATTCCGGACCCTGAAAACAGGCTGGGGAATTACCCGCACCAATTCAGCGGAGGCATGCTCCAGCGCGTGATGATTGCCCTCGCCTTAGCGAATTCCCCCCAAGTCCTGATAGCTGACGAGCCGACGACAGCGCTCGATGTCACCATCCAAGCCCAGATTATCGATCTTATCAAATCCCTTCAAAAATCCAGGAAACTTTCGGTTTTATTTATTACCCATAACCTCGCACTTTTGGACCGGTTCGCAGACCGAATCACCGTTATGTACGGTGGTTTACAGATGGAGGAAGCTCGAACAGATACTATTCTCAAAACTCCGCTCCACCCTTATACAAATTTGCTTTTAGACTCGCTGATCCGTCCGGGTGACAGACCTGGAAATAAGGTATTTCCAGAATCCCAGGGGTATGCTCCCGACCCGCTCAGACTGCCTCTGGGTTGTCCTTTTGCCAGCCGTTGTCCCCTTGCTGAAGAGCTTTGTTCGGCGGCTATTCCTGAATGGAAGCAAGGCGTCCGCTGCAGACGGGTCAAGGAAGGTCACCATGCTTGAAGTCAAAGGTCTCACAAAACGCTACCCTCTCAACGCCGGTTTTTTCGCTCCGCTCGGGGATTATGTCAATGCTGTGACGGATGTGAGCTTTAAGGTGGAGCGTGGACAGATTTTCGGGCTGGTTGGCGAGTCCGGAAGCGGTAAAACCACAATAGCACGCATGTTGGTGCGCCTGGTCGAACCAACGAGCGGCGAAATTCAGCACTCCTTCCCAGAAGGAACGTATGATGTAGCGAAAGTTCAGGGTTCGCAACTCAAAGCGTGGAGGCGCAAGGCCCGCTATATTTTCCAAGATCCAGCCAGAAGTCTGAATCCCAGACATTCGGTATTAGAAATTTTAACCCTCGGTACTCAATACTTAACCGGCAAACACGATAAGCACTTGCTTACCCAAAAAGCGGAAAAACTCCTCGTCCAGGTCGGACTCAGGCCCGATGACTTGGAAAGACGTCCCGGTGATTTTTCCGGGGGGCAACGCCAGCGTATCAGCATTGCGCGCGCCCTGATGACCGACCCTGAACTCTTGATCTGCGACGAGGTGGTCAGCGCACTGGACGTCAGCGTTCAAGCACAGATTTTAAAACTCCTTCTCCATCTTCGCGAAACCCTTGGTCTGACGATGCTCTTTATTGCCCACGATTTGTCTGTCGTCCATTTTCTGTGTGACCACGTCGCAGTTCTTAACGGCGGTCGTATCGTTGAAGAAGGCGACCCGCGCAAAATTTGGGTGAACCCCGAACACCCCTATACCCAAAAACTGATCGAAGCGGTTCCGGTTATCCGTTAAAACGGATCGAAGAGCATGGCGTCACCGTAACTGAAAAACCTGTATTGTTTCTCAACTGCTTTTTGATAGACTTCGAGAACATTTTCCAAACCCGCCAGCGCTCCTACTAAAAGAAGAAGTGTGCTACCCGGGGTATGGAAGTTCGTTAAAAGAAATTCAGTGGATTTAAAACGATAGCCCGGGGTGATAAAGATATCGGTCCTGCCCTTTCCTGGTTGGTACAACTCGGGAGTCCACGCAGATTCAAGGGTGCGCAAGCTTGTTGTGCCTACGGCAAGCAGGGGCCTTTTTTCCTTTATGGCCGAGTTGATAAGCAGGGCGCTTTCCTCAGAAATTTCAAATTCTTCGGTATGCATATGATGGTCAAGGATATTTTGAGCATGGATGGGTAGAAAGGTCCCAAGCCCGACATGGAGGGTGATGGACGCTATCTGGATATTTTTTTCTTGAAGTTTGGCGACAATATTCTCAGAAAAATGCAAACCCGCAGTAGGGGCTGCTGAACTACCTGGCGCATGGGCGAAAATTGTCTGGTAGCGTTCCTCGTCTAAACTACCGTCGGCCCTGTGGATGTAGGGAGGCAGGGGAACGTGTCCGTAATGTTGAAAATAATCTTCTGAAAGTTCGGTGGAGAACTTGCCCCACCATAGTTCTCCTTCCCTCCTCACAAGTGTCAGTTTTCCGCCGTCGGGAAGGGAGAATTCCTGGCCTTCTTTTCTCCTCGCCATACGGGGGATCAAGAAACTCCAATTTCCGTTTTGGTCGGGGTTATTGAGGAGGATGGCCCATTCCCGGTTTTTATCGTCCTTTACTAAAATTCTGGCTTTTCGGACCTTCGAGTTGTTGATAACACAGACTGTACCCGGCTCTAAAATCCCCGGAAGGTTTTCGAATCGTTGATGTTCGACGGCATTCTTTTTCGTGTGGTAGACCAAAAGCCTGTCATCACCTCTTATTGCACTCGGGTTTTGGGCAATAAGTTCAGGTGGCAAATCAAAAGAGATTTCTTTGAGAGTCAACCTCGCCCTCCTTCGTAGTTTCGTTCCAAAGGGACTGAAGGCCGACGTGGAGGTAGGCGTTCCTGGTAGCTATACGACCCCGGGGTGTCCTCTGGATAAAGCCTTTTTGAATCAGGTAAGGTTCATAAAAATCTTCAAGGCTGTCCGAACCTTCACCTACGGTTATCGCAAGGGTGTCGGCTCCTACCGGGCCTCCCTGGAAGTTTTGTATGATACTGCGGAGGATGGCCCGATCCTGGGAATCCAGCCCCAATTCATCGACCTGAAGCCGTCTTAATCCCTCTTCAGCGGTCTCCTGGTCGATCTCTTTTTTTCTCGCCATCTGCATAAAATCTCTGAGACGACGGAGAAGCCTATTAGCTACTCTTGGTGTTCCACGGGAACAAACTGCAACGGTTTTCAGAGCCTCGGCAGAAATGGGAATCCCGAGTATCACTCCGGTGCGTTTAAGTACGTTCTCCAGTTCGGTCTGGGAGTAGTAATTTAATCGGAAATGAATGCCGAAACGGCTGAAAAGCGGGCTTGTTACCCTACCAGGTTTTGTGGTTGCTCCTACAAGTGTAAAGGGAGGAACCGGAATACGGAGGGTGCGGGCACTTGGCCCTTGCCCTATGACCCAGTCCAGTTCGAAATCCTCCATGGCGATATACAGCATTTCTTCTATTGCGGGTTTTAACCTATGAATCTCGTCGATAAAAAAAATACCTCTTTCGGGCATGGTTGTTAAAATGCCGGCGAGGTCTTTAGGTTTTTCTAAAGCTGGTGCTGCTGTCACCCTGAATTCCGAGCCCAGCTCCTGGGCTAAAATACCGGCGAGTGTTGTTTTGCCCAGACCCGGCGGCCCGGAAAGAAAGACATGATCCAGAGCCTCCTTTCTCTCGTTTGCAGCTGTGATGAAGACCTTCAGGTTCTCTTTGATATCCGATTGCCCTTGAAATTCATCAAGACTCCTCGGGCGGATGGCTTGTTCCTGAACTTTTTCTTCTTCTGTGGCGGAATGGTGAACCACCCGCGATTTTATCTCGTGCTCAGCCAAACCAGTGCCTTTTGGAAGAGTTCTTTTTCTTTTTCATCGCCATGAAGTACGTTCATCCCTTCAAATTTCTCAACTTCCGCGAGGGCCTTTTCTACAAGTTTGCGTTCAAAACCCATTTGAACCAGAGAAGCTACCAGATCGGAAAGTACTCCCGAAGGTGCAAGTTCCTGTTCAAGGATAAGTTTGCCTTTCAAGGCCAGAATGATTTTTTGTGCAGTTTTGAGCCCCACGCCTGGAGCGTGGCTTAAAAGCCCAGCATCCCCGGATTCCAGGGCTGCATTTAATTGCCCGGGTGTCAACCCCGAGAGGATTTTTTGAGCTCCTTTCGGGCCGATCCCGCTGACCTTGATCAATTCAAGAAATGCCGCCCTCTCTTGGAGAGAATAAAAACCGTAAAGCCTCATCTGGTCTTCCGAATGTTGAAGGTAGAGGTAGAGTTTGACTTCGCTACCTAAGGATCCCAACTGCATCAGCGTATTGGCTGATACCGAAATATCCCATTCGATCCCTTGAACGAGAAGATAGACTTGCTCGGGCATTTTAGCCGTAAGTTCGCCGGTCATGCTATGATACATTTAAAACACCTCCAAATTGGTGAGAACAATAGGCAACCGCAAGGGCATCTGCGGCGTGGTTGGGTTTGGGGATTTCATCGAGTTTTAAGAGAGTTTTCATCATCATTTGAACCTGGTGTTTTTCTGCTTTAGCTATGCCGGTAACCGTTTTTTTTATCTGGTTCGGGGCAAACTCCTCAACTTTAATATGTTTTTGGAATAAGGTAAAAAGAAGCACACCCCTCGCCTGCGCCACAGGAAGTGCGCTTGAAATATTCTTGCTGAAAAACAAAGTTTCGATCCCGCAGACCTCGGGTTTAAATTGATCAAGAAGGGAAACGAGCTGGGTGTGGAGAGAAAAAAGCCTGGCTGCCGGATCCTCTTTAGGGTTCGTATGGATCACACCCCATCCGAGGGTCTGCACCCTGCCTATAAGAATTTCAAGACACCCCCAACCAGTTTCAGCCAGGCCGGGGTCTATCCCGAAAGCTATCATTCTTCTTCGTCGCTGACCGGTATGTCGAGGTTATGATAAACGTCCTGGACGTCATCGTTTTCTTCGAGTTTATCGATAAGGTTTGCAGCTTTTTCTGTCTTCTCCTCATCAAGGCTGACCCAAGTTTCAGGAACCAGGGTTGTTTCCGCCATTTCCTGCTGGAATCCAGCGGCATTGAGAGCATTTAGGACTTTTTCAAAATCTTCGGGAGAGCATGTCACAGTTATTGCGCCGTCCTGGGATGAAACATCCTCTGCTCCAGCCTCCAAGGCTACGTTGAGTATATCATCTTCCTTGTATTTCTCGGCGTCAAATTCAAGGATACCCTTTCTTTGGAAAAGGTAACTAACACTGCCGGCGGTCCCGAGGCTTCCACCATGTTTGTTAAGAATAAACCTTATGTCGGCAGCTGTCCTGTTCTTATTATCTGTAAGGGTATCAATAATAATTCCCACACCCTGGGGACCGTAGGCTTCGTAGGTGATCTCTACGTAATCCGCCCCTTCAAGCTCGCCTGCTCCTTTTTTAATGGCACGGTCGATGTTGTCTTTCGGCATATTGGCGGCCTTGGCTTTAAGAATCACCATTTTCAACCGGGGATTTCCCTCGGGATCTGAGCCCCCCAGTTTAGCAGCAACGCTGATTTCTTTGATAAGTTTAGTAAAAACTTTGCCGCGGGCAGCGTCGATAGCACCTTTTTTTCTTTTAATAGTCGCCCACTTACTATGTCCGGACATAAAAACTCCTCTTAATGAAATTTCATTCTTTCAAACGGCCAATACGTAAACCAAACTAAAGATGTGAACCGGTCCTTCTTTACAGGTCCCCATGAACGTGAATCTTCGGCTTCTCTGTTATCGGCTAGGACAAAATATTCATCCTCACCTAAAATAATTTCAACCGTAAACCCCGAAAGTGGATCGGTTTCCAACCACCCAGCCGGTCTATCCACCTTTCCTAAATAGTAGATCTTATCCGAGCTCTCGAACTCGCTTAAGAAGAAACTTCCGCCTTGGCTTTTTACAAAGGCCGTATCATTTTTTAGATAAACTGTATCGCCAGGTAAGGCAATAATTCTGCGTACAAGCCTGGAATTTTGCCATGATGGGTCAGGTGAGAATAAATGGACTTGATTCAAAGTAAAAATCCGGACAAATTCCTTAAGGAATTCTGCGGGTGGAAAATCTCCCTGGCTGTAGGGGGGAATCATTTCAACGACATCGCCTTTCACTGGCGAACGTATACCGGGAAGCGCCCAGGGTAAAAAAGGGATTCTCGGCTGATAAGTAAAAGGAAGGGTTATAACCCTCTCGCTTTTAGTGATATTCGGACTCATAGCCGTTGTGTTGATTTCAAGAGTTTTAAGGAAAATTCCGTCAATGACCAAAAATACTAAATAGAAAACAAAAAATGCCCTGAAAATCTTTAAAAAGAGCTCCCTCTGTTTTTTCTGAACAGTGTAAGATTGATAACCACCAAATCCGGCGCGTGCCATTAGTTTATCGTCCCTATCCGCTGAAATGGCCAGAACCTAAAAGCTGATTGACCCAGGATTTTATCCGTCGGGACGGGACCGAAGAACCTTCCATCCACCGAATTATCCCTGTTGTCCCCGAGGGGTAAAACCCAACCGTAAGGAATGTACATTCCTGTACGTGTGCGGAAGAACTCTTTTCGAAATTCGGTAATATGCGGAGCCTGACTGATCAAATAGCCCTGTTCACGTTTTCGAACCTCAAGGGAGTCAAAGTCAAGGTTTTGCTGGTCTGTTATTAGAGGCGCAGAAGATTCAGTAAGGCTTAAAACCCTTTCAAGCCTGACAGAAGCCTTGCTTTCCGCAAGGGCGTCTATCCCTTCATAATAAGAATCCTCGATCATCCTCCGGGTTGGGTATTCAAGACCGAATGCAGCTTTCACCTCGGATTCTTTTGTCCAGTTTTTCCACCCCCTCGGTATCAACTCAAGTTCACCGTTGACAAATCTGGCCCTGTCTCCGCCTACTACCGGACTGCGTTTGATAAGAAAACGTATACGGGGATTACCAGCCTCATCCCTGTCGATATCAACGAGGCTCAGGGTGAGCATAAAAATCAGTCTTTGCGCCAGGTCGTAAACTGTACCCTTGGCCTGGCTCAGGTACTGGGGGCTTTCAAAGATCACGATGTCGCCCCTAACAGGCTGCACGGGGCTTGGGAGTTTAAAAATCCCGGGAAGAAGTTCAGGTCCATAGACAAGTTTATTGACAAAAATCCTATCGTTAATTTCAAGGGTGGTTATCATAGAACCCGAAGGAATCACGTAGGCCTGGAAGAAATATTGATTGACCAAAAGAACGATAAGCGCTGAGGATAAAAAGGTTTCCAGCCAGTCGACCAGAAAGTGCTTTTTCTTTTTATCTTCTTTTATGCGAAGTTTCCGACGGAGTCTCCAGGTAAGAAGCGACTCGGTTGCGGTTACGAGTTTTTGGGAGAAAGATGTTTTTTCGCTCACGAAGCCAAATTATCATGAGAGAGGCATCGTTGACAAGGGCTTACAGCCCTCTTTATAATGCTTGACTATGGCAAAAAATCCGGTCCCCAGCGAAAACCTTCCACCGTCCCAGACTGCAGTTGTGAGCTTACCCAAATTTTTAGGTATATCGCCTATCCAATACATTCCGGTAGTTTATGGGATAGCAATACTTCTACTTTTCTTCTTTATCTTTTTGTTTCCCGGTCTTTCTCAACCCGGTTCCTGGGTTCGTGTCGTTTCTGATCCACCAGGGGCTGCTGTTTTCTTCGGCGATATGGCTTATGGATCCACACCTTGTGAAGTTTTTGTTCCCTCGGGACCAGCAAGGTTGGTACTCAGCAGAAGAGGATTTCAAAATGTTGAAAAGGAAGTCACCGTAGGTAACAATCTTTTTTTCAGCCTGGCTTTTCCTTCAAGAATGTCTATCGAAGAAAAGTTGTATTCCGAGAACGTCTTTGAAATTCTTGCACCGTTCTCGGCTGATTTATCGGATTTTTCCCTGGGTTCTCCGTATGAAGAAAACCGACAACCCCCGCCTCTTTTCACGGACCTAAAGAATGACCTTCTTTCTGCAGGGTTGAGTTCGGAAGAAGTGAAAAACACCCTTCTTGGATTTCTTCCTATGTTAACAGATTTCTACCTATATAGGGATTTTAAAAGGGCCCTGACTGGGGATCAACCTCAAACTTGGCAGGAAGAAGAAGCAATGTGGGCTACCCTGCTCGATTTGGAAAAACTGCCCTTTTTCAGAGTTTGGTTATTCTCCACGAGACCTCTTGCAGAAAAAAATGCTCTTCTCACTAACCCTGAATATTGGTCAAACATAAAAACCAAACTCAACCCGCAAGGCCGCCGAGCAGTTTTACGCCAGAGCGCAGTCCCTGGATTTCGTGAAATACCCACCGGGGTGTACTTGTTTGGACCCGATAACCTTACCCAAATCCTAACCGAAGAGCCTTTTGATTATCCTTATCTGACAAAACTCGGACGTGTGCTTATCAGTAGTCAACTTATCACCCAGGCTGAATACCAGCGCTTTATCCGATCAAATCCTGATTGGTCGCCGGAAAATCGTGCCACACTTGTTGAAAAAGGCTTGGTCGGTTCCACCTACCTTGAAGATTGGACGGGTGGAAATCCACAAAGTCCTAGTTCGCCTGTAGTCAATATTTCTTACCAAGCCGCTCTAGCTTACGCCTCTTCCTACCCATCCCCTGCCGGCTACAAAGCCCGTCTGCCCTACGACCCTGAATGGGAAGCCCTGGCGAATTCTGCTCTTGATCAACCTTATTGGGAATGGATGTCCAACGCGTTTGCACTGGGTGACTTTCTGCTTAGGTCGGAATCCTCCCCGTGGACTGCGGCCAAAACAGGGATGGCCCACAGTGTTCGAGGCCTGCCAACCCAAAACAGGGGAAGAAATGCCCTCTATAAAAGAGGAACACTTCCAGAAGAATGGACAAGCCCGCTATTAGGGTTTCGCCTTGCACTGGAGCCACAGTGAATGTTAAAGTTTTAGGTGAAAACCGTAAAGCCTATCACCTCTATTTTGTAGAAGAAAAAATCGAGTGCGGACTTTCCTTGCAGGGTACCGAAGTCAAATCCCTCCGTGGTGGAAAATTTTCTTTTAACGACGCTTACGTTCAGCCCGAGTCACTTGAACTCTTTCTTCTTAATTTTCATATCACGCCTTTTTTCAAGGGAACGACAACCAATCATGAACCTTTAAGGAAAAGAAAATTATTGGCGCACAAACACGAAATTGAAAAACTTTCTAAAAAAGTCAGGGAGAAGGGGTATACTCTGGTGCCCCTGCAGATTCACCTGTCGAACGGAAGGATCAAGGTCATGGTAGGTCTCTGCAAGGGAAAACAGCTCCAGGATAAACGTGAATCGCTCAAAGAAAAGGATGCAAAAAGGGACATGGACAGGGCGGACCGCTTAAGATGAATTTTGACCCCTACAGCATCCTTGGAATTTCAAAAGGTGAGGATAAGCCAGGTATACGTAGGGCCTTTAGAAAAAAGATAAAGGAAATCCATCCCGATATCGGTGGAAATAAGTCGGCAGAAACCGAGGAAATAACCCGGGTGATCCAAGCTTACGAATTCCTCATGGAACAGGTCGTTATTTTTCCCGAAGATTCGGCTTCGCTCCGGCCTCCTCCATCCTTTAACTATAGAGAGTTTCTCCTTGCGCGCTCCGATCTTAAAAGCAAAGCAAAACTAGTGTACTACGACTTGCTTAAAAATAATGATGTTGAAGCTCTTAAGCTCTATGAAGAAATTCAACTTGTACATAGAGATTTCTTGAGAATATATTTAGAAAATGATGATTTTCTCGACACAGTTTTTCTTTTAGCGGTTGCTTATTATCAGCAGAAAAATTGGTGGAAATCCCTCGATCATTTGGTCCTACTCGGTGAAAAAGAACTTAACCAGGCATACTTCAAATTTTTCTATATTGAAATTGAGACGAGAATTTGCAAGCTACTCACCGAAGAAGTACGAGGAACCTGGGATGATTCTGAAATACTCTTTCAAATTGACAGGGTTCTGCCCTTAATAATTGACAAAACTGAATCGGCCCACCTTTGGAGAACAAAAGCTCAGATCATGTGGGACGCAGGGCAGAACAAGGAAGCCATACTTTTCCTTAAAACAAGTCTAAACCTTCGCCCTAGAGACAAACCAGGTCTTCACCTTTTAAAATTCTGGCAGGCTGTTTAATTTTTGAGTTGAGCCTTTTTCAAAACTCAACGAGGAAGGGTTTTCAGAAGTGAAAAAGGAAGCGAAAACCGCAGTTTACTCGGGTAAATGAGGATTTGAGCGAGTTTTTCGCCCACTGACAAATCCTCCGCAGTAGTTTTGAAAAAAGCTCAGTTGATTTTTAATAGCGGGCTTCTAAAATCAGAGGATTCTGCAGTTGGAAAAACCGGCTGAAAGGAATGCTCCACTCGGCAGTTCTCCCCCTGATCACAGCTCCGTTAGCTGTTCGAATGGCCCTGGGGGCTGTTATTTTTAGGATAAATCGGGACCTTTTGGCTATTTCTTCCGCAGAATCGCTATAAGGGTCGAGACTAAATGTCACGAGTTCTAAAAACTCCGCCTCGGACATGGGTTCCCCTGAAACCGGCAACAAAGCACTCAAAGCATCGCTTTGGGCAAGATCACTGATTTCCAAGAGTTTTTGGAAACCAACTTGTGTGAGTCTTAAGGTAACCCTGCCTGGACCTAGTTCAATAAGGGGCGCTTCACCAGGTTTTACAAACCTGTTTCCGAGTGCTGTCAGAGAAGTTATGTTTGCGTTACCGCTCAGTTGGGAGGTAGATGTGCTTTCAAGAGTTGCGCTCCTCAGTTCCGGATAGCGTCTCATGCCTGCTAAAATGGATTGAGTCTCAAGGGGGCTTGCTCCAAGTTGGGAATCGAGCTCTTTAAGGTCTTCCCAGTAAAGTAAAAAAGCACTTTCCAAGCCTATTTTGAAGTTCATGGTTGCTGATCCGTTATCTGTTATAACCAGGTCGACTTGACTCGAACACGCCGAAAAAAAGAAAAGTCCTATAAAAACCAAAACAAGTTTATTTACCACGCTGTACACACTCCTTATTATCAATATACTCACACTTATGAAAGGTATCATCATAGCTGGAGGTTACGGAACTCGTTTCCTACCAGTAACAAAAACTATCCCCAAAGAAATGCTTTCTTTGATCGACAAACCGTCTATTGATTTTATCCTTGATGAATTCGAACTTAGCGGTATCCAGGATGTCCTGATAGTAAGTTCCAGAAGAAAAAAAGTTCTTGAAGATTATCTCGACCGTGAGGTGGAGCTCGAAGAAGTCTTCAAAAAAGAGGGGGCTCAATCAAAACTCGATTCTATCAAACCCCGCAAGATGAATATAGCCTTTGTAAGGCAATCTCAAATGTTGGGTACAGGTCATGCACTTCTATCAGTAAAGCCCTGGCTGGGTGATGAACCTGCGGTCGTAGCCTACCCCGATGACCTGCATTTCGGCTCCCCTCCTTTAGCCCTTCAACTTATACAGGATTACAATGCCACGGGTAAGAATGTGATGGCGGTGCTTGAAAACCCGCCGCACCTTGAAAGGTACGGGGTCTTAAAACTACGCCTAGGTAGCCGATTGGTAGAAACCATCGTTGAAAAGCCTAAACCCGGGACCGAACCCAGCAACTTGGCTTCCATAGGCCGCTATCTCTATACCCCCGAATTCTTTCACTGGCTCGAAGAAGGATGGAAACTCCACAAAGAAGGCGAGTATTACCATATTTACGCCCTCCAGAAAATGATGGACACCGGAAAAGTTCACGCCCTGCCCATTATCGGAGAACGGTGGGATACAGGCGAACCCGCTGGATACCTGGAAGCAATTTTACGTTACGCTATGACACGAAAGGACCTGAGCGAACGACTGAAAGAAATCGTCAAAGATCTGGGCCTTTTTCAAAACACAACGAGGAAGGGTTTTCAGAAGTGAAAAAGGAAGCGAAAACCGCAGTTTACTCGGGTAAATGAGGATTTGAGCGAGTTTTTCGCGCACTGACAAATCCTCCGCAGTAGTTTTGAAAAAGGCTC
>DYOB01000080.1 GCA_020720765.1 Borreliella garinii | reverse complement strand
TACTGCTCATCTCCTGTGCCGGCTTGGTTGGATTGAAAACTCTCCAAGGGCACAAGCTGGGCGGCCTCAATGATAAAATGAACAATGTCATTCTGCGGAATCCATTCCCGAAGTTCGTAGGGCATAAGGAGTAACTGATCGCGTTCAACGCTTTTGTATCGTGTCGCCATGCGTAACAAAGTATCACACAGTTCAACCTCATGTAAATTCCTGCGGTCTCAAGCGCAACAGGCTCCTAGATCTCACAGGGATTTAACGAACAGGTCCGGCAGGTTTAACCTTGCCGGGCTTCCTCGTTTTCCGGCAGACAGGAACGAATTTTTTCGGCCAAAGCCGCCATCTCGAAGGGCGGCAGGCTCTTCCTATTGTTCGGGCCGAAACGCAGACCAAAACCGTCACCTTCCGTCCTTGGGACCACATGGAGGTGGACGTGAAAGACCTCCTGGCCTGCGCTGACTCCATCGGATAAGAAAAAATTGACACCTTGGCACGGAATATCTGTTTTTCTCAAGGCTCGGCTGAGGCGAAGTCCTATCTGAAACATGTAACCAGCCATCTCATCATCGAGTTCTGAGGCGTTCGATACAGGAACGCGTGGGACTACAAGGATGTGTCCGGGGTTGATGGGGTTGATATCGAGAAAGGCGAGGACTTTCCCATCCGAATAAACCTGATAGGAGGGGATTTCACCTCGGATGATCATGGCAAAGGGGTTTCCCTTATCGTAAGGTGTGTTCATTTGGGTGAAAGCCTCCACAAAAGTGTTTCTCCAGCTTTAAGAGGCACGGTGTTATGATAAAGTTTGGAAACAATCCATGGTTCTTTTTCCAGTGTGATCGTTCCTTTGTTTAAAGGCACTCCATAAAATTTCGCACCAAACTCGCTGATAAAGGCCTCTAACTTATTCAAGGCTTCGTTTTTTTCAAAAAACTCCGCAAGCATACTGAGGCTGACGGGCATCGTATAGATTCCTGCCTTCACTTGGGAAGATTCTTTATTTTCCCTGGGGTGAGGTGCACTGTCGGAACCGAAGAAAAAACAAGGCTCGCCGCCAAGGGCAGCTTCTTGGATGGCTTGTCGGTCTAAGGGTGACTTTAGAATGGGCTTGCAGTAAAGATGCGGGTTAAAAAGGTTGCCGGCGAGGTCGTCAAGGGTATAAAGAAGGTGGTGGAGAGTAAGGGTCCCAGCTGTATTCGCACCGCCAGCCCTGACCGCATCGATGCCTTTTTTGGAACTGACGTGTTCGAGAATCATTTTTAACTTGGGAAAATCTTTTCTCAAAGAGTTGAAGTGCTTTATAAAGCGAGCCTCCCTCTCTAAAACCGGGGCAGATGGGTCTTCTCCGTGGATGGAAAGCACTAAACCAAGTTCTTCCATAGCCGAAAGTACTGGATAGATGTCTTTTAAGGAATGAATACCGGTATCTGAGTTAGTAGTCGCACCGTCGGGGTAAAGCTTACCAGCGACGGCTCCGGCGTTTTGAAGTGCGCTGAGATTCTCCTTCGTCAATTCGGCCCTGATTTGGAATGTCATCAAAGCAGTGAGACCCTGTGAAGCAGCCTCAATGGACCGCTTATAACTCTTCAAACCCTGTGCATCGGTGATGGGGGGAATTGTATTCGGCATAACCAATAAACGCGACCAACCCGCGTTGGTTGCGTCCCTGGCGTAGCCTGAACACAGGGCGCCTTCGCGGAGGTGGACGTGAAAATCATCCGGACGCCGGATCTGAAGCCTTTCCATTATTGAGCCGGAACAGCCTCAGGAGAAACTTCCGCTTGAGGGGCGGCTGGACCTAATTCTTCAGGTAAAGGTCCGGTTGCAGGGGTGTCTGTTGTAGAAGTCCAGATTCGCTCGCCTTTAGTATTGATAAGGCTTACCACTTCGTTTTCAACAACCATGGCAAGACCGTTTTTAAAGGGCTGGGCGTTATCGTAGACAGCGGGGATGACGAAATTCCCCGAACGATCGATAAAACCGAGTTTTTCACCGTCCACTGCCGCAGCAAGACCGTCTGAAAAGCTAAGAAGATAAGGAAAGGTGGGAGGAATGACAATGTTGCCGCTTTTATCAATGAAACCCGCTTTACCTTCTTCCGCAAAAAGGGCGAGACCTTCTTTATAGCTGTTGGCGTAAGAAAAACTCTTCTCAAAGAGTTTTTTTCCGGATTTATCAATAAAAAAGCCCAATTCATTTTGAACTACGAGTGCGGCACCTTCCGAAAAAGATTCGCCGTAATCGAATTCCAAGGGGATAACGATATTTCCCTGCATGTCGATATAGCCGCCCTTTTGATCTTTCACAACGAGGGCTAGTCCTTCCGAATAGGGGAGTGCAATCTGGTATTCAGGGGCTATGAGAATTTCACCTTTTGTATCGATAAAACCCTGGAGACCGCCTTTTGTGATGACAGCGCGTCCATCCTTGAAATCGGTGGCTGCTTCAAACTGGAGGGGAATAACGACTTCTCCCTTTAGGTTGATATAACCGAAAAGGCCTTCTTTCATGACAGTGGCCAGTCCTTCAGAAAAACCGCTGGCATTATCGTACTCCGTGGGTATTACCGTTTCGCCTTTCGAGTTCATAAAGCCGACTTTGCCATCCAGGACAATAACCGCCAACCCCTGTTGAAAATCACCGGCACCCTCATAGATGGCGGGCAGGATGACCTTCCCAGTAACATCAATAAATCCAATTTTACTGTTTTCCATGATTCGGAAGAGGTTTTCCGATCCGTTATTTGTCTGACACGACGTGAAAACCAATCCTAAAAGGACGGCAAACAGGGTCGGAAGCAGAAATTTCTTCATTTTATCCCCTTTTTTGGCTCAAAACGAGCACTTTTCCAGAAAAGACTCTATCACAGGCCCCAAAAAAAGAAAAGGGCAAAAATTTTCGAAAACGTTTCCATTTTCCTCTTTACAAATAAAAAAAGTGGGTGTACCATGTTTATGGAAACGTTTTTATTAAGGAGTGAAGTTATGGAAAGCTTTTTCAGAAAGTTGGGAGCCGTGCTAAGTTTTGTACTTATCAGCGCCGCTTGTTCAAACCCTGTCGTTACCGAGGTCCCGCCTCCGATTACAGAGGGGCCGCCGAGTCTTGAACTCAATATAGTTCTTCCTGCAGGTCTTTCCGCCGACTTGATTTCGGGTTACAGCGCCCAAATTAAGGAGGCAGATGGAACTGTTACCATACCAAAAAACTTACAACCACCTTTTAACTTTACAGGTGTGATTGCCGGGTCTTATACTGTTGAAGCAAGCGCTCAACTAGCCGACGGTGCCGATTATTTTGGAAAAACCGAGACAATCCAAATTTCCGGCGCTAAAAAAGCGAGTCTGACCCTGATTCCCACAAGAGCTTTGCCAGTGGAATTCAGCATCACTGCGGATACTGTGGCGGCCAATACCGTTGTCTATCTAACGAGTGCGACCCCTACCGCTTTGATTCGCTACACAACAGACAATTCCGAACCCACTGTTTCAAGCACCTTATATTCTTCAGCCTCAGGCATTACCCTCCCCGGTTCGGGAAGCCAAACCCTTAAGGCAGCGGCTTTTGCAAGCGGTTTGGATCGAAGCGTCCCAACCCAGAAAATCTATACCATCAGCGGTACTGTCGTTGCGGCCCCGGTGTTCAGCCCGGCGCAGGAATCATTTGCCAGTTCAGTTGATGTAACACTTTCCACTTCCACAAGCGGAGCGAGCATACTTTACTCTACTGACGGTTCTGAGCCTTCTTTAACTTATTCCGCCGCTATTCCATTAACCGCTACAACCACCATTCGTGCAAAGGCAACCAAAGCCGGCATGTCGGCTAGCCCGGTGGTGGAAAAAACTTACACAAAAGGACTTACGCCTCCGACAGCTCCGGTGTTCAGCCACGATAGCGGAACCTATGCAACAGCTTTTGACTTGACGTTAACAGCACAGCCCGGGGCCTTAATTTACTTTACAACAAACGGTGCTACGCCCACCACGGCTAGTAATCTCTACGGCGCAGCTATCGATATTGATGACGATATGACGGTTAAAGCTATTTCCAGCCTAAGCGGTCTGACATCCACCGTCGTTACTAAATCCTATGTTATCGACCCGGCTCAAACTCCTTCAAATCCTCCTCAAATCAGCCCCGTCAGCGGAAGTTACCAAGTTGGGATGGAAGTCACCCTAACGGCTCCTGGCGCAACGATTTATTATACAATTGACGGTACTGAGCCGACAGAAGCATCGACAACCTATTCTGTTCCATTCAGTCTTGATACGCCTTCAATCATCACCTTAAAGGCCAAGGCAAAAGAAGGAACTAAGCCCCTTTCCTCGACTGCTTCCGAGACCTACAACATCCAGGCAAGCGACTCCATCAAGATCTATTACTTCAAAGAAGCCGGTACCCCGACCATCTGGATGTGGGAAGACGGAGCGGGTGGAAGGGATATTTCTACCCTGGAAGGTGGGGTTTGGCCCGGACCAAATATGACCGTGTTTTCTACCGGTTGGTTCTTTTATGAGATCCCCTCAAGCTATTACCCTTTGACAAAAACTCTGAAATTCATGTTTGATGCTGGTTCCGAAGTGACTCTACCCGGACCTGTAACTTCATCAAAATGGCTGAAGGCTGGGGTCTGGACCGACGAGAACCCAGACGGCCCTACAGTTTCGGCTGCCCCGGGAACCAGCACCTTTTATACCGATACTGTGCAAGTCACTTTGAGTGCCAGTGGAACAACTTCAAGCGAGTATAAAATCAATTCCGGAAGCTGGACGGCTTTTACCAATGGTCAATCGGTCTACCTAGGAGCAGGACTCACTGTAGGACAGACTGTTACACTTGATGTTAGAGGCAATAGCGGCACCTATACAGCAGGACCCTATGTTTACACAAAAGGCGCCGCAGGAAGCGGGATTTCACTTTATTATAAAAAATCCGGCGACACCGCACCTACTGTCTGGTACTGGGAAGGCAGTGGCGGGCGTGCACTTGCTACTCTCAAGGGGCTTTCTTGGCCCGGACCAGCGATGACTTCAGTGGGTGGAGATTGGTGGAAGTACGATATTCCAGCCGATTTACTGCCCATAACCCTCCCCATCAAGGTCAAATTTGACGCTGGTGCCGAACTCACACGAGATCCTCCTGCCACTGGTTGGTGGAACGGCAGTGCTTGGAGCAACGAAAATCCCGATCCTCCCGCACCTCCAAGCATTTCAGTGACGCCGCCTGCAGGCTGGTACGAGGGCGCAAGTGTTTCTGTTACGCCAACTTTCACCGCAGATTCCCGTGCACCGATCACCGTTAAACACTATAAAATCAACACAGGCTCCTGGGTTACCTATACAAGCGGAGATATAAGCGTACCCCTTGCTGGAAATCCCGGTGAAGGGGCTACAACAGACCTCACGGTGGAAGCAACAAATACTGCTGGTACCACAACATCCGTGTACAAGTACCGCAAGGGACCCCAGCCCATGCCGAGTTTTACCTGGGACAACGCCAATATATACTTTGTGATCACAGACCGCTTTTATAACGGGAATTCAGCCAACGACTCCAGCTACGGACGCCCCCGCACCGACGCGACGGGTAAAAACATCGGAACCTTCCACGGCGGCGACATCGCCGGACTGAAAGCCAAGGTCGATGCCAACTACTTTACCGACCTGGGTATCAACGCCATCTGGATCACAGCACCCTACGAACAGGCCCACGGCTGGTGCGGCGGCGGCAGTGCAGGTGACTTTGCCCACTACGCCTACCACGGCTACTATGCCCTTGACTTTTCGAGCATCGACGAGAGCATGGGAACCCGTGCCGAGTTTAAAGCCTTTGTGGACGCCGCGCACGCCAAGGGAATCCGCATCGTTATGGATATCGTGATGAACCACACTGGCTACAGTACGATAAAGGATATGGTTGATTTAGATTACGGTGGTAAAAAAGCCGGTTTCAGCGCTGGTTGGACTCCTGCCGGCGGCCAAACCTGGCATAGCGTCCATGATGAGATTATCGACTACAGTGCCGGTACTTCTTCAGTATGGACCAAGTTCTGGGGTGCGGACTGGATACGCAGCGGCTTGCCCGGCTTTACCGCCGGCGGAGGGGACGACTTGACCAAGAACCTGGCCAACCTGCCCGACTTTAAAACAGAAACAACAAACCTTGTTGGAATCCCAGGACACCTTGTAGGAAAAAACACCTACGGAAGCGCTTACGCCGCCGTGTACACAGCTTCAGGTACACGCCGGGTGAGAGACTGGCTCGTGGGCTGGCTCAGCCAGTGGGTACGCGAGTACGGCATCGACGGTTTCCGTGTGGATACCGCCAAGCACGTGGAAATGGACAGCTGGCTGGCTCTCAGAACAGCTTCCACCCAGGCACTTACAGACTGGCGCGCCGCAAACACTGCAGATCCTGCAGCCTCTTGGGTAGATCCGTTCTGGATGGTGGCCGAAGTCTGGGGACACGGTCCCGGCCAGAGTAACTACCATACGCCCCAAGGCGGCGCCTTCGACAGCGTTATCAACTTCGACTTTCAGAGTGCTGCCGGGAAAGGCGGCTCAGGCCCAGGTTCCGCCAGCGGTTGGGAAGGCACTTACGCGAACTTTGCAAGTTCGGTGAACAGTTCTTCCAGTGGCAACTGGAACTTCCTGAGCTACATTTCGAGCCACGATACAGGTGCCGTGTTCCGTAGCGGAATGAGCGACGACCAGCAGAAACGGGCTGGAACCATGTTGCTGCTTGCCCCCGGAGGTGTTCAAGTCTTCTACGGGGACGAGTATGGACGTGCGAACGGCGAAGGCGGTTCCGATGCCGACCAAGGAAGCCGTTCCAGCATGGACTGGACTAGCATCACCACCCAGGCTTCCAGCCCAACCAGTATTTTGAGCCACTGGCGAAAAGTAGGCCAGTTCCGCAAGCGCAATATCGCCGTCGGTGCGGGTATCCACGACAGTATTACAGCAACGGGCGCACCCTACGCTTTCACAAGAGTTTGGGGTACCACGAATATGGTTGTCGTTGCCGTCGATGCCTCTGCAAGCAGTGTCACATTTACCGACTTACCCACTGTTTGGGCAAACGGCACCCAAGTGCGCGACGCCTATACCGGGGTCACAGCCACCGTCAGCGGAAACGCCGTGACTATCACGGGTGTAACAGTTGGGAATCCCGTTCTGGTGGAGAAAGTTACTCCCTGAACTTCTGAATCTTAGAGTTAAAGCCGTCTTTAGGGACGGCTTTTTTATTGACCTGAATGAAAAAAGACAGCAATCTGTTAAAGGAGGCAAGTGATGAAAAAAATATTCGTTTTATTTGAGACCTGTTTTTCTTGCGGGCTATAATCTCCTCGCAGCCACTGAAAGTGGAAAATCGGCTGCAGAAGCCTCAGGATACACTTATTCGGCGGCTGGAATAAAGCTGGGTGGGGCCCTGGGAGTTGGGTACCGATTTTAAAAATCAGCTCTCAGAAGAAGCGAAACTGTTCCGCCAACCGTGAAGATAACACCAAATGAAATCAAGGGAAGAATAAAAGGTTGGAAAGCAGGGTTCGCTTCCACCTGAAAGAAAAGTATTCCCGAGGCGAGATTAAAAATCATACCTGCAAGAATGATGTATTTGCTCATAATTTGAGTGTATTTTGAATGTAGGGGCTTGCCAATACCCGCTTCTCCCTTTAATCTAATAGGGATGGATCCTTTTTTACTCCGTGAGAAACTAGCCAAACTCTCTGAAATCTTCAGCGTTGATTATGATACGTTGCGAAAGAGGTGGCAGGTCATCGAAGACCTGAACCCGGAAGATCGAAGTCAGATCAACCCGCTTGAATTAGCCGGTAAACTGGAACTTTCTGACGAGGATATTTTGGACTTTTTTCTGAAGGCTGCTCAAGTCGGTTTGCTGATACCCCGGTGGTCGCTTATTGACCTGGATACTGGGGCTATCATAAAATCCTGGCCCGATTTTTCAGCGATTTTTACTGAAACAGAATTTTCACCTTATACCGGGAAAACCCTCACAATCGATTTAGAAAACAATGTCGAGGTGACCTTCCAGGTTATACCGGGGCTTTACCCCGATGATATCCATATTTTTGACGACTACCCTTCGTACAAAAACATGATGACGAGCCACAGGTTTCAAGCCGCAGATGAACTCAAACACCACCTGGAAGATGGGGCGTTCAAGTCTTATTCCTTATTTAACCCTTTTGAACTCGGGAAAATCCCCTGGGAGGCAGAGGCTGGACGGAGTTATCGGATTATCAGCCCTGAAATGTTAAGTTCACTTCTGATAAAGACCGTTTCTCCTCCCCAAAAAACAAGTTTCTATAAAAGGATGGTTTTATTCCGGGAGAGCAAGGAACCCGTTATGCCCGGAATGGGGAAACCTGTTCAAAATCATGAGGTGGAGCTAACCGAGGACGGATTCAATACCGACGTCGTCATCATCCAACCTGGACGTGTGGAAATTTGGATTCAAAGCGCACTCAAAATCAAGTCAGCCATACTTCTATACGTGGATGACCAGCCCCGGTTGAATAAGCTCCTAAAACTTCACCAGCCGCAAATGCGTCCATTCCTCAACGGAAAGGTATTCATTCACAGCCGTGCGTATAAAGAGTTTTCTGTCGCAGGACAAACCGGTAAGGACCAAAGCTTCAAGGTCGGGGATCTTACCGTCCTTTTTGTGGAAATGGAACCTAACTTTGAACTCTATGAAAAGGCTGGGGACCAGAAAGCCTTCCGGATAGTCCAGGAAATGCTTTTGGCCCTGATGGATCTGGTGACACTAACAAACGGCGTCGTAGTAAAAACTTTAGGCACCCTCATGATGGCTATTTTTCACCGCCCTGAAGAAGGCATCCTTTCAGCCGAGAAAATCAGCGACCGGATCCGTTCGCACAATTCAAAAAGCGAGCCTGAAAAACACCTGATTTTAAAATCTTCCATACACTTCGGTGATGCGCTTGCTATAAAAGATGAAAACGCCGTCGATTATTTTGGAAAAGTCATCACCTTAGGAATCAGGCTCCAGGCTTTAGCTGATTCGATGGAGTTGATCGTGACACCGGAATTGCGTGATGTTCTTGGGGATGCCTATAAACTAGAGGATAACGGCTGGGTTGTGAACCCTGATACTTTTGATATTCAGGAGGGTAAAAAGACTCAAGCACTACGTTGCCGGAGGGCTTAATTACGAGCCTCTTTCAAAACTACTGCGGAGGGGGTGTCAGTTCGCAAAAAACTCGCTCAAATCCGCATTTACCCGAGTAAACTGCGGTTTTCGCTTCTTTTTTCACTTCTGAAACCCCTTCCTCGTTGACTTTTGAAAGAGGCTCTTACAACTAAGATCTTTAAACTATCGGCTTCATTGCGGTCATGTATCCGCGTAGTGTGCGACCGATTTTTTCAACTTGATGCTCGCGAATGGCGTCATTAACCTGGACTAAGTCCCTGTTCGGAACGCCAAGGTCGGCAGTTTTCAAGCCTTCCCCGAGAATATCGGTGCCGACATTCTTCATAAAGTCCGATAAAAGCGGGCGGCAAGCGTTATCGAAGAGGTAGTTTCCATATTCTGCTGTATCTGAAATCACCTTGTTCATCTCATGGAGTTTCTTTCTGGCGATCAGGTTCGCTATCAGGGGGGTTTCATGGAGACTTTCGTAGTAGGCGCTTTCGGGTTTGATTCCGACTTCAACCATGGATTCAAAGGCGAGTTCAACACCGGCCTTTACCATGGAAACCATCACAATACCTTTGTCGAAAAATTCCTGGTCTTTGATTTCTACCTTGGCTGATTCTTGTTTCTCGAAAGCCGTCTCTCCGGTAGCCGCCCTCCAGCCCAGGAGGTTCTTATCCCCGTTGGCCCAGTCCTTTATCATGGTTGTGGAAAATGTACCGTCAATGATGTCCTGCATGTGCTTACGGAAAAGAGGCCTCATAATGACCTTGAGTTCTTCGGCTACCTTAAACGCCCTCAGTTTTGCCGGGTTGGAAAGTCTGTCCATCATGCCGCCGATACCGCCGAACTTGAGGGCCTCCGTAATATCTTCCCACCCAAACTGGATGAATCTTCCCGCCCAGCCGGCGTCAATGCCTTTCTCGACAAGCTTGTTGAAACAGAGAATACTGCCGGTTTGGAGCATTCCGCAGAGGATGGTCTGTTCTCCCATAAGGTCGGATTTGACTTCTGCGACAAAACTGCTCTCAAGAACGCCGGCCTTATGACCGCCAGTCCCAGCACAATAAGCCTTTGCCCAGTCCCAACCCTTTTTTTCTGGGTCATTTTCTGGGTGTACAGCTATCAAAGTCGGAACACCGAAACCCCTGAGGTACTCCTGGCGCACTTCGGTGCCGGGGCTCTTGGGGGCGACCATGATGACGGTAATATCCATACGGATCTGTGTACCTTCTTCAACGATGTTGAAACCATGGCTATAAAGAAGACCGGAGCCCTTCTTCATAAGGGGCATCACAGCGGCTACAACAGAACTATGTTGTTTGTCCGGGGTGAGGTTGACAACTAGGTCAGCCTGGGGGATCATTTCTTCGTAGGTTCCCACCTTAAAGCCGTTATCGCTGGCATTTTTCCAGCTTGTGCGCTTTTCTGCGATGGCCTCGGGCCTAAGGGTGTAGCGAACATCCAGTCCGCTGTCGCGGAGGTTAAGCCCTTGATTGAGCCCCTGAGCTCCGCAGCCTACGATGACAATGATTTTTCCTTTAAGCGCTTCAACGCCGGAGGAAAACTCTTCACGCTCCATAAGACGGCATGTACCCAGCTGTCGAATCTGATCCCTGTAAGGAATACTGTTAAAATAGTTCATAAACACCTCTAAAAGTAGATCATTTACCTTATACTCTCGAGTCAAATAGGTCAAGTTCGGGAAAAAATGTCAGGATTTAAAAAATTCATATGAAAATCAAACAATTTGGGTTTATGATGGAACTATGGCTAATTGTCTCCATCCCTTAGAAAAAATAAAACGGTTTAACGCTGCCGGTCATGAAGTTGAAGCTTCAGGTCTCGTTTGCACAGAATGCGGAGTAATACTCACGGCGCATTTTTTCCCTAAAGATCCGACTTTTGTGATTGCACCAGTCCATGGAGACCCGGAATGGCGGTCTAAGGGTGGATTTGGATGGACCGACCCCAAGGCCGAGGCCCTGAGTGAAACAACACTCAGCTGGGATGGGCCTCTTGTAAAACTCCTTCCTCCTAAGGCCGAATGGACCGAACGCTGAATTCAGAACCACTCAAAACGTGAATACCGGTAGCTTCGCCTTAACACTGGGGTTAAGAGCCTGTTGTGCTTGAGACTGCAGGAATTTACTTGAGGTTGAACTGTGTGATACTTTGTTGCCCATGGCGACACGATACAAAAGCATTCGCTACGACCGGGCGGTGGAGTTGGAGAAGGAACTTTCAGAGAAGGTCGCTGAATTGATGCAGAAAGCCAAGGACGCCGATTCAAAAGAAGAAGGAAAAGACGAGCATTTGAACCAAGAGATGAAAGTTCTTGTATCTGTCCCCTCTGAATCAGCACGGCATCAAAGGAAATTTGACTT
>DYOB01000079.1 GCA_020720765.1 Borreliella garinii | reverse complement strand
AACCCCAATGAGGTTTACCATAGACTCATGAAAAAGTTCAGCACACTTACCAGATTGAATTCTGAGAAGATTAATTATCTCACCCATTTTATAGCTTTTATTCTTTGGATTCCGCTTTCTGCTTGGCTTATCGTTCTCTCCTGGGGGCAATGGGAACTGACTGCAGCTACGCTTGCTTACGGCCTCGGTGTGATCTTTCTTTTTTTCAATAGTTCCCAGTACCACAAATACAAGTCCAAGGAAAACGAGAAAAGCCTCAGGCGGACACTCGACCACCTTTCTATTTATATTATGATAGCCGGCTCCTACACCCTTGTTATCCATGTCTGGTTCGAACCGCAGATCCGCGTTCTCAACCTCGTCCTTATCTGGACAGTTGCCATCGCAGGTACCTTGCTCAAACTTTTCTACCCCAAGGCGCCCCGTTGGCTGAGCCCTATTTTATACCTGGGAATGGGCTGGGTTGCCGGCTGGTCGCTTGTCTTTCTTTTCAACCAAATGAGTTGGGACGTTTTTCTCGCCCTGGCCGGCGGCGGTATTCTCTACAGTATCGGGGCCATTATTTACGCTTTGAAAAAACCCAACCCGGTACCTGGACATCTGGGTTTTCATGAAATTTTTCACCTGTTTATCATCGCCGCTGCGCTTTGGCATTTCTACCTTATGTATCAAACTGTTTTAAAAGCAACCCTTTGACCCATTTCTCTTGTATTCCTAACAATTCTCTAATGATATTTGTCTTTACTTGGTAAGGAGAGGACAAATATGACCACTGAAACCGAAATAGTTCTTAAAGTCATTAAAAAAGTAGATCCTCCAAGCCTTTACGGGAATATTATAGCCGTCTTGACCCATACTTTTTACTACGTCCGGGAAAATGAAAAAGTACGCGATGTTGCTGACGATTTAAAGAATATCCCCGGTGTCTTTGCCATCGGGGTGGTAGACGAATCACTCAGAGCCGTCGGTGTCCTTCCGATTCAATCATTTTTATCGCAAATGGCCCGGCCCTACGCACACGAGCTTTTATCGAAGAGGCCCATTTCAGAACTGATGCGCGAAGTTAAATCTTTCAGCTGGGATAAAAACATTTTGACTGTTGCAGAGAAGCTCGACGAACAGATCCAGGAAATTCAAAACAATTATTTTCTCCTCCACAATGAAGACAAGACTTACTTGGGTGTCTTTACTTCAAAAGACCTTTTGATACACCTGTATAACAATTTCAAAAAAGATTTAAACCTGGCTACTTCCATCCAAAAATCGGTTGTGAAGGATATCAGCACCGAGAAAACACAAGTTATACATCTTTTGGGTTCTTCCACCATGGCGAAAGGCGTCGGGGGCGATTTTTATTCTTTCAGACAGTATGAAACAGGAAGGTGGGCTTTAAGTCTGGCCGACGTATCCGGTAAGGGAATGGGCGCAAGTCTCGTCACAACCATCCTCGGCGGAATGTTCAATATCTTCGACTTCACACGGGGTATCAAACCTTTTTTACTGAATCTTAACTCTTACATCCTCGCCACTTTTGCCATGGAAAAATATCTTACCGGAGCTTTTCTCGACTTCAACGAAAAAACAGGCGAGCTCATTTTCTACGATATGGGGCACGCTTACATTTATATATTCCGCAAGGGAAAATTTCTCAAAAGCAACCCCAACAACCCTTTTATCGGATTCTTGGAAGATATTGACCCCAAGGGCCAAAAGATCACACTTGAAAAAGAGGACCTTGTTGTGATTATTTCGGATGGAATTCCAGAACAGCAAAATGCCTTCGGGGCCGAATACGGACAGGAACGGTTTGAAAAATTTGTTCAGGAAAGATGGGACAAACCGCTTGAAGAAATCCGGGACGATCTTCTCGATAACCATAAAAATTTCCGCAAGGACCATCCGAGGGGAGACGATATCACCATGCTTTTAATGCGGTTCCATCCTTAAAAGACGAAACACCGAACTCTCAAAACCCTTGCGTTTTTACCAGTTTTAGTGGATAATGGTAAACATGCATAAATTTAACAGATCTAGCGGTGTTTTGCTTCAGCCCACTTCCCTTCCCGGACCGTACGGCGTGGGTGAAATGTCCCGTGAAGCCTATAAATGGGTGGATTTTCTTGCAGCATCCGGCCAGGGATTATGGCAAATCCTTCCCCTTGGCCCTACAGGCTACGGTGACAGCCCCTACGCGAGTTTCAGCACCTTTGCCGGAAACCCTCTGTGGATAAGCATGGACTTTCTCGTTAAATCGGGTTGGTTAACCAAGGAGGACCTAGAGAAGGTTCCCGAATTCTCCAAGGAAAAAGTCGACTTTGGTTGGGTTCAGACTTGGAAATTCCCAAAACTCAGGAAGGCTGCAGTAGCTTTTCTCACAGATTGGGAGGAATCGTCTAAGCCAGTCTACCGCAGTTTTCGGAAATTTATCAGGGAAGACGCCTGGTGGCTCGATGATTTTGCCTTATGGATGGCAGTGAAGGATCATTTTCAGGCCAAAGCCGACCAACAGAAACTTATGGGTAAAAGGTGGAACAATTTCTGGGATAAAGATATTGCACTCAAGCAGCCGGAGGCTGTAGCCAAATGGTCGAAAACTCTGGAAAAGGAAATTTTACAAATAAAAGTCATTCAATTCTGGTTCTATTCCCAATGGTTGAAACTCAAGACCTATGCAAATAAAAAAGGAATCAGGATCGTTGGTGATATTCCCATTTATGTGGCTGAAGACAGCGTAGACGTTTGGGCTAATAAAAATCTTTTCCACCTGGACGGAAACGGGGTCCCGACCTTGGTCGCGGGCGTTCCTCCCGACTATTTTTCCGCCACGGGCCAACTCTGGGGAAACCCCCTCTATAATTGGGATGCTATGAAAGAAGAAGGGTTCCTCTGGTGGATAAGACGTATTAAGGGAATGCTGCGTTTGACGGATATTTTGCGCATCGACCACTTCCGCGGTTTTGAAGCCTACTGGGAAGTACCCTACGGTGCCGCAAACGCTATTAACGGCCGCTGGGTTAAAGCACCGGGTATGGCACTCTTCCAAGCTATAAAGGCCAAACTTGGAAAACCGCCCATCATTGCCGAAGACCTCGGCGTTATCACCCCTGAGGTTGAAGAACTTCGGGACACCTTTGAACTCCCTGGTATGAAGATCCTTCAGTTCAGCTTCGACTCGGGCGAATCGGGTGCTTCGGGCGACAACCCATTCTTGCCCCATAACTACCACCCAAACACAGTGGTTTATACCGGTACCCACGACAACGACACAGCAAAGGGTTGGTTCTCTACGGCAAACACCGCTGACCAAACTTTTGCGAAGGTGTATTGCGGAGCCAGGACGGATAAGGACGTGGTTTGGTCCATGGTGAAAACCTGCTGGAGCAGTGTATCACGCATGGCCGTAGTCCCCATTCAGGATTTGATGGACCTTGGTTCTGAAGCAAGAATGAATACCCCTTCCACCTTGAGTGAAAAGAACTGGAGCTGGAGATTTACATCCCTGCCAAAGAAAATTTTGAGAAAACTCCAGGCTTTGACTAAGCTCTACGGACGTCTCAATAAGGGGCAGCAGGCGGGTCTTAAGCAAGGCGAACTTTTTTGACGCTTGTAGTTGTCAGACACGCTAAAGCCGAAGATATTCATCCCCAGGGGGATTCCTTTCGAAAACTTTCCGAGAAAGGTCTCCGGCGTTTGGCTTCCATTGTGCCACCTTTGCGTAATACGGGCATAATGCCGGAGATTCACCTCAGTTCGCCCTACGTGAGGGCAAAGGAAACAGGTGAATTTCTCGTGAAAGAACTAGGATGGAATAAACCCATTGAAATTGAGGATTGTTTAACCCCTGACAGTCAGGTTGGGGATTTCCATTCGGTTCTTTTGGAACATCACCGCAAGGGTGTCGCTTCGATGGCCGTATATACCCACAACCCTTTTGCTTCCAATCTTGCTCGGTATTTTTTAGATTGGAAAACCGTTTCGGAAGACTTGGTCTTTCATACACCAACCGCCTTGGCCCTGGAACTTGACCCCGAGCTTTCCCAGCGGAAAGCCCGTTTCCTCTGGATCATTCATCCGGTTGACTGAGGATTTTCTCCGGCCGGAACTCTGGCAAGATTTAATTCACTGGTTCTCGAAAATTCCCATACCCTACCCATGGTCCCAAACAAAAGACCCCTATGCCGTCTGGGTGAGCGAAACCATGCTCCAACAAACAACGGTCCGCACAGTGGAGAAACGCTTCTCCAACTGGATGGAACGCTTTCCGGATATAAGGGCTCTTGCTGATTCATCGGAAGAGGACGCGCTGAGGGCCTGGGAGGGATTGGGATACTATAGCCGCGTCCGTAGACTCCGGGAGGCCGCCTGCCGTGTATCCGAACAAGGTTGGCCGAGAACTGTAGAAGAGTGGAAATCCTTACCTGGAGTCGGCGCCTATGTATCCGCCGCAGTCTCCAGCTTCACCCGTGACGAGCCCGTCTTTGCCTTCGACTCCAACCTGAAACGCATCATCCTTAGGCTTGAAAATCTACCATCCTGGTCAGGCACCCTTGAAAAAACATGGATGGCTAGGGCCGAAAATATTTTTTTAAATTTCCCTAGCAGTTTAGTTAACTCCGCCATGATGAGGCTGGGACAGGAAGTGTGCCTACCTAGAAGTCCTGACTGCAGCAACTGCCCCGTCCACGAGTATTGTGGAGCTTTTTTAGCAGGCTCCGCAAAAGACCTGCCCGTGTATAAAATGCGTAAGCAGAAAATTGAAGAAACCCATTTTCCCCGCCTTCTTTTGCGTAAGAATAAAAATTGGGAACTACTTCTGGAATGTTCAACCTCGGGACGTTTTACGGGTCAATGGCTCCCCCCGCTCGGTGCTGATCTTTGGTGGGAACAAGCCCCCTATCAGGTTATCAAGAAACTCCCCGATAGAAAACAAAATTTCACCCATCATGTTTGGACTTTGGTTTCCTGGTTGGTTAAAGTTCCGGATGGTTTCGAACATGAAAGAACGTGGCAAGGGGAAAATATTTGGGACCGACTTCCCATGCCCTCTGTTTACCGGCTTATCGTCAGGGACATCGGGAGCCTGCTCATTGAGCTGGACGGCAATCATCGGTATACTTAGCCCCTATGCCCTATCAAACAAATGAAAAGATCCGCAACATCGCGATCATAGCCCACGTCGACCACGGTAAAACAACCCTCGTTGACGCCCTTTTCCGCCAGAGCGGTGTTTTTCAAGCCCACCAAGACGTCCAAGACCGGCTTATGGATAGGATGGACCTCGAGAAAGAACGTGGTATCACTATTTCAGCAAAAAACTGTGCTATCACCTGGAAAGACGTGAAGATCAATATTATCGACACCCCGGGGCACGCGGACTTTTCCGGTGAGGTTGAACGTGCCTTGAGTATGGTCGACGGTGCCATACTTCTCGTGGATGCTGCAGAAGGCCCCCTGCCCCAAACGCGCTTCGTACTCAGAAAAGCGTTGGAATCAAAACAACGCATCATCGTCATCATCAATAAAATTGATAGAAATGATGCGCGTCCCCAGGAAGTTCTCAATGAAATTTACGATTTGTTTATCGACCTCGACGCCGACGAACAACAACTCGAGTTCCCGCTTCTCTACGCCATTGGCCGTGACGGTATAGCCCAGAAAACCCTCGAAGAAAAAGGGACTAACCTTCATGTGCTTCTCGATATGGTTTTATCTGAATTACCTCCGCCTAAACACATTCCCGGCGAACCCTTCCAAATGATGGTTTGCGACTTGGACTATTCTGAATACCTGGGCCGTTTATGCGTAGGGAAAGTCTACCACGGTATGGTTCACTCGGGTCAGGATTTAGTACGTGTTGATATCAACCAAAAACCCGTTCCACTAAAAGTAGGGAAAATCCAAGGTTATAAAGGCGCTGCGCTGATGGATCTTTCTGAGGCTGCAAGCGGAGATATCGTCGTCCTGGCCGGTGCTGAGGGTGTGGAGATAGGTGATACCATTACCATCCCAGCCTCGCCGAAGGCCCTTCCACGCCTTCGAGTGGAAGAACCCACCGTCGCAATGTCTTTCTGGAGAAATACAGGCCCCTATGCCGGCCGCGAAGGTAAATGGGTCCAGGCACAGCGTATCGAAGAACGGCTAAAAAAAGAAGCCCTTCGCAATGTCTCAATTAGGGTTGAAGCCGGTGCGGGCAGGGAAAATTTCCAGGTGATGGGAAGGGGTGAATTCCAACTTGCCATCATCATTGAAACCATGAGGCGCGAAGGCTACGAGTTTTGCGTTGGACGGCCCCAAGTTATTCTCAAGGAACACAACGGAAAAAAACAGGAACCCATCGAAAGGCTCTATGTAGACTGCGCCGAAGAGTATACGGGAATTGTGACTGAGAAACTCGGAGTTAGGAAAGGACGTTTATTAAACCTCACAAACCACGGACACGGAAGAATCAGGATCGAATACAGCGTCCCTAGCCGCGCTCTTATTGGATGGCGCGACGAGTTCCTGACCGACACAAGAGGGACGGGTATCCTGAATAGCTACCTCGAAGGCTACGAGGACTACAGGGGCGACTTTCCCATGCGGACTAACGGTTCATTGATTTCGGACCGCCAAGGAAGTACCGTACCGTATGGGCTATTCAACCTGGAACCCCGCGGAAGACTTTTTTTCGGGGCCGGTGTCGATGTCTATGAGGGGATGATTATCGGAGAGCACAACAGGGATAACGACTTGGAAGTCAACCCTTGCCGCGAAAAGAAACTCACCAACATGCGAGCCTCCGGCAGGGACGAGAACGTCACCCTCACACCGGTGACTCCTATGACACTCGAAGCGTGTCTCAACTTCCTGCGGGATGATGAATTACTTGAGGTTACCCCGCTATCTCTGAGACTGAGGAAAAGTATTCTCGATCCCCAAGAAAGGAAAATGGCGGAAAAGAAAAGGTAGGAGCTTGTGTCTTTTTAAAGAGTTTCGGTTATCCTGACAAACCGGATTTCAAGAAAAGATCCTGTGATTCCTTCTCTTGTGATTCGGCTTGTTTGAGGAGATTTTTAGCTTCCTCTTTCATCACCTCGACCTTATGTTGCAAGTCTTTTGCATGGTTTCTTTTTCCTTCAGCCTCTTTTTGAAGATTCTCCGCTCTTGCTGCAAGCTGATGCCGTCCTAAGATTTCTTCCGTATCCAAATATTTTTGTTTCAACTCCGAAGCGATATTGACCATGGATAGAATTCCAGCAGGAATTTCAGGAGAAGCATCAGTATTACGATTCCACTCTTCTCCCAGAAACTGGAATATTTTTGCAGAGACTTTTTCTTTCTTCTCAAATTCAGCCCGCAATTTCCGGTATGATTCTGCAAAAGGCATCGTTATAGAATCGCCTTGGGCTTTTTGCTTTAGGGTGGTCAGCTGATTATCAGCGTTTATCGAATTCTGATAATCCGAAGTCCACGAATCTTGATCTTCGATCAATGCTGTAAAACTGGCTGCATCAGCCGCCGAAACAAGGTTCTCCGCCGCCCCTTGAAGAAAAAGTTCCTTGCCCAGGTTCAGAAGTATGGAGCGACGTTTTCCCTGTTCCAAGTTTTGGCGGAACCCTATCCATAAAGTTTCAGCACCCTTTGAAAGTTTTTCGATAAGCGGCAGGCTTTTTTCAGTGGCTCTTCGATTTGTTTCAATCTTGACTTGGAGTTTCTGAGCCTTTTCTTCGAACTCCTTCATGGGCTCAAAGAGGTCCCGCCTCTGGTTCAATCCCGGACTACCAACTAGATAATGTTTCCAGGCGATTTCCCCCAACTTCAATAAAGCGGCACGATGCTTTTGTTCGAAACCTTTCATATTCTTTTGTGTGTCGTGCGATACTTTTTCCCATTTCTCCCATTCAGCTTGGTATCCCGATACTAAATGTAGGCTTTCTCCAAGTACTGTTAGTTCCAGCCTTGCAGTGTTAGCCTGACTCCAGCCGTTTATCGAGGACCATTCCGAAATACCAGCGATCTCGGCACCGATTTTTGTGTATTCCAGATGTAATGCGCTGACAACCGCTTCAAGTTCTTTCTGGAGTTCCAGGATTTTTTCTTCCCATTTTGAACGCATGGTTTCATTATAAGGCAAAGTACGAATTAAGCCAAGACTTTTCTTTCATTCAAAAATTCCTGGAGTTTATCCCAGGTCATGGGTCTTGCGTAATAAAAACCTTGAACCTGGTCTATGTGGCTTTCTTTCAGGAAATCAAGTTGCTTCTTTATCTCAACACCCTCCGCAATAACCGTCATATCCAGACTCTTTGCAAGACCGATGATGCTCTGAACGAGTTTTGAAGTCCGTGCAGAATCAGGGACGGGATCAATGAAGGATTTATCTATTTTTATGGATGAGATCGGCATATCCCTAATATAGGAAAGATTCGAAAAACCCGTACCAAAATCATCGATAACCAGGGGAATACTATTATTGAAGAGCTTTCGCAAGACCATTTCTATCGCCTGATCCTGTTCAAGGAACGCTGTCTCGGTTATTTCAAGATGAATATCCCGGTATGCAAGCCCTGACTCTTTATAAGCCGCCTCGAGGGTTCCAAAAAACTGGACATCACGGAGTTGTTTTGTGCTGATATTGATCGCAATCGGGATGTCGAAACCTGCCTGCCTTAATTTAGCACAAGCTTGGAAGGCTTGGCGTATAACCCAGTTGCCAACGGACTGTATAAGACCGGAATTTTCAGCGATGGGGATAAAGACGCCCGGGCTGACATTGGAATGTACACCTTTGAACCGTAGGAGTGCTTCGACTCCCGCTACCCTTTCACCTTTGTCCATCTGAGGCTGAAAAAAAAGTTCGAAAGAATCTTGGCTTAAGGCATGCCGCAAACCGTTGATAATTCCTATTTTTTTCACAGCCTCTATATTCAATGCACTTGTATAGAAACGGAATGTGTTTCGATCGCGTTTTGCATCGGTCAGAGCTTCATCGGCTTTTCGGAATAATGCCATCGCCGTCCTTCCGTCCCTGGGCAGAACACTGATTCCGATACTCATCGTTAAATGGATTTCCACGGAATCGATGGTGAAAGGAGCCTCCATCAGGGTTAAAAGCTTTTGCGCTACAAGCCCTGCATCTGCGGGACTGTTAAGGCTTGTGAGGATAAGCGTCAGCTCATCGCCGCCTAACCTGAAAAGATAATCAGAAGAACGCAGAGATTCCTTGATCCGCATAACGGCTTCCATCAGGAGTTTATCCCCGCCAAGGTGGCCAAGGGATTCATTGACTATGCGGAAAAGGTCGAAGTCGATAAAGAGCAAACCCATACCGCGTGGAGAGCGGTCATTTTCAAGACAAAAGAATTCAATTTTTTCGAAAAAGTTCTTCCTGTTAGGCAAACCTGTCAATTGGTCATAATACGCAAGCATCACAAGCTTTTCTTGGGAAATCTGAAGTTCTTTGAGCGTGCTGTCGGCCTTGAGCGCCTCCGTGATAAACTTATAGGAATCAAGCCCGATCCCAACTAGAAAGAAAAAAAGCAACCCGGTTAGAAACCTTGGGAAATTGACGCCCGGAGTCATCAAGAGGTAGTGTCCTGTGAAATTGGCGACGAGACTGTCGACTGCGAAGAATATGGATACAGATATGCCCAGTAGGAGGATCATATTCCTTTTGAAGGCTTTTTTTAATACAATTCCCAAAATGATCGACACAAGGAAATAACCTATAACTAGAAGAATAGAAAAATCCCTAATCATTGATAATAAACCATAATTTCCAAAGCCCACGTTCCACTGTTTAGTAGGGTTCCACGGCGGTGACTGTCCGACAAGACTGTCGGGGTACACCATGGCAAAGACAGTGATAGCTACGGCCCAAATAACAGCAACAAAAACGAGAATCTTATTTATTAAACTCTCCGTTTTTCCAATTTTGGCTACCGAACCGAGATAGGCGGGGATGAGGGGAATATAGAAACTGACGAATATTTCAAAGATGAGTTTCCACTGAGCGGCTAGAATACCATCCCGAAAGTAGAAGCCGGAATAGTAGCTAAGCAGGTCAAACACAACGACAAAGAAGGTAAGCAGACCTATAAGAAAAACGGTTTTTGAGTTGTCTTTAGAACGAAGTGCTCGGGTGATAGAATAGATGGCTACAACGACCACAAGAATTCCGAGATAACCCGCACGGAATAGGGTCTCGGTTAGGAAAACGTTTAAGTCCATATCTTGTCCAGCTGGTTAGCATAAAAGAGAAAAGCATTTTGATATAGACGGATATTCCCATCATCGGTTCTCGATGCTACGAGTTGAAGAAGGAGGGGGAAAGCCTCAGCGTGCCTTCCCAAATTATAGAGAGCCATGGCCCGGCATACCTCGAGTTCACCGCTTTCGGGAAATTCAATCAGGGCTTTTTCTGCGCTATCTAGGGCTCTTTGATAAAGGCCTCGGGAACGGTAACTAAAAGACAGCCCTGCATAAACCTGCCTGCGCGTCGTCCCGGAGATATCGCCGGAAATTGCCTTTTCGTAAGCAACCAATGACTCATCCTTACGGGAAAGTTCTTCAAGTATTACGCCGAGGTGGTAATGGACCAACCCTGCTTGAGGGTTGTCTTTAGCTAATTTCTGAAGTATGGAAAGAGCTTCAGGGGATTTACCCTCATCTTTAAGCGCAAGTGCCACTTTGAGTTTGATGGGCCACTGGTTTTGAAGTAGCATATCGATAAAGGGGATATCCGCCGGGGCCAAGGTGTAAGTCCGGAGTTCAAGAATCTCAACCCAACGCATTTCGGTATGAAACTTCAGTGTCCAGACTCCGCTTGTTTTTTCTGCCATGTAAGCTGTAAGAATGACCTGCCCCTCGTGATGGCTTGTCGAGGAGTGTCCGAGCTCGTCTTTTACAAGAATTCGAACGCCCAGTTCTTCCAATATTTCTCTTTCCAGTGCGGTCTGAGGTGTTTCCCCGGATTCTATTTTACCGCCCGGGAATTCCCAATAGCCTCCTAGATCTGCCTGCTGGGGTCGACGCGCTATTAAATAGGAGGAGCCTTCACGGAAAACGGCGCAGACCACATGGATATCCATAAGGATACTATAACATATTCAGTTAAATAAGGGGTAAGGAATGGGCAAAAACCCCGAACTTTATATGGCCCCCTCTAATAACCTAACGGTTATCCCCAAAAGCCGATACGATGGAACTCTTTTACGGTTTTGATAGTGCCCCCGATAGTGGTCAAAACAAAAATTTGAGGAAATTCAGGCTAAATTTGATGAAAAAAACGTGATTTTTTGTCAAAAACCAGCTGTTAAAAACTTTTGACCACTATCGGGGGCACTACCCAAATCTTACATCGAAAGCATACTCGAAGAAAAGCCGTTCTTCAACCTGGTAATCTTGGCCGTCAACCTCCAGGAACGTATCGAAGGCAGTAAACAGTTTGACATCGGCCTTTTTCTTAGAAAGTTCGTTTCGGTAATACCAGATAGTTTTCTCATCAGGGACAGTAGAATCCACATCTAACCCTAAAAAGTCTTTGAAGCTATTGCGATCCAGGATTTGATATTCGGTTTACGCATCAGATAA
>DYOB01000303.1 GCA_020720765.1 Borreliella garinii | reverse complement strand
GGGTGGTGAGCGAGTTCACCGCCCCCGGACTCATGGCGGTTTTTGCCGTCAGAATTCTCGCGGTTTTCCGGCGTACGACCTTGAGCAACCAGATCCCGATGAAAACGAGGACAAGAACCTTCATGAAGCTGATCAGGGTGATTGAGGTATCACCCATGGTAAACAGGGGATAGGTCAGAACAAGACGAACCTGTTCCCATTTCTCGGTCACATAAACCAGGGCCAGGGAGAAAAATCGCTCCGAGGCACCCATCCGGCTCACCAGAAGACGGGATATCAGTTCGATTTCCTCTTGTAACTGACTCAGATCATGAACATTATCGGCTATGCATGCAATAAGGACATCCATGTTCCGGGTGTTTTTTTCCGTCTGTCCGGCAAACACCCTTTTCAGATCCGGATTCCCGGAGACTTCCGCCTCCTGGAAGAGGGTCACCAGACGCTGGGTCAAATCAGCTCGTTGTTGAGTCGCCTGCGACAAATCCCGGATTAGGTCGTCCTTTTTTACCGTCAGTTCTTCATTATTTTTTTGCCATGTTGCCACAAAGTCAGCAGTTTTCCCCCCTTTTGCCACCTCAACACAGACGGCAAGCCATTCCTGTCGAAAACACAGGCTCTCTTTGCCCAGCCCCAGATTCATCTTTTCCTGAATGATGGACTTTTGCCGGATCCGGAGGGCATCCAGCACCAGCTCAAGCCGCTTCTTCTCACCTTCCAGAACAATATCGTTCGCGCCTTCTTTCACCTCCCGGGTCATGGCCGTTACCACCCTGTCCAGTTTTGATTCCGTCACCACTCCCTGCTTATCGAGTTCCAGGGATTCAGCATTCAATCTGGCCAGACTTTTTACCTGCGCATCTTTGAGCAGATCCACTTTTTTTCCCACGGCAGACAGCTCGTCGCGGCTGATCTGCAATTGCCCAAAGACCCGGCCAACCAAAGCACCCGCCTCCTTGACGACATTCTGGGAACTCACCAGCTCCTTTTCCAGTTTTGGTTTCTTGAGTTGAAGAAGGGCATACTCCTGCTGCAAACTGAAAAGATGGGCCAGCGTCTCATAGGACTGAACCCGGCTGTTTTCGTCCGCTTTCTCCTTGACATACCGGGAGAGCAAAACGGGCAAATCATCTTTCAAGTCCGTCATCCTCGCCCCCGCGACGGCAAGGGCATCCTTGCAAACCGCAAGCTGCTTTTCAGCCTTCTGCTGAAAGGCGGTCATTTCATCAAAGATCGAAATGGCATATGGAGGCGAAGGCAACGAGGGAAGGGGCATGGCCGGGAGTTCCGGGCGCGCCAGCTCGGCCTGCAGATTTTTCAACTGGAAGGAAAGCCCCTGAAACAGATCCAGAACAGCGGCAAAGGCAACCTTGTCACTCTCCACCTTTGCCATTCGAACATCAGCGGTGATCAGGGATATCAGATCATCCACCTGGGCCTGGCGTTTGCCGATAAAGGTGGTGATTTCCTCCGTCGTTCCCTGATACAGTTGAGTTTCCACCGCAGCCGAGATTTCAGGGAGTTCAGCGGAAGCCGATAAAGGACAAACGATCACAAACAGAAGAGAGAACAAAGCAGCAAGCAATCTCATAGCAACAAATTCCGTGGTGGATATGGAAGGAGGGGAACCCTGCACCAATCATGAGGGCTGAAAAAAGATATTCCTTCCGCCCTCTCTATGGGTGGAAAGAATATCACAAAAGCCCTCAGCTCAGCGACAGCGGTATCAAGACCGATGCCTGAAAAATTATTTCAGTTTGATCTCGGTCCACAGCTTGTTCTTGAGGCGACGAACCTTGGTATTGGTGGACTCAAGGGTCTCCAGGGTGGCAAGGGTCTTCTGATCGGGAAAAATGGCGGTGAGTTCTTTGAGCTCCGGCTTAATAAAGGGCAGGGCGGCGCCATTGGGATTCCCGGCCCCGACATCGTTGCTCAACCCGGCGGCATTCTTGCCATCCAGCAAGAAATTGATAAACTGGAGGGCCAGCTTTTTATTTTTCGCCTTCTT
>DYOB01000302.1 GCA_020720765.1 Borreliella garinii | reverse complement strand
ATGAACAGAGGCGAAAAACCCAGCGGGATATGAATTCACGTCTGGATACCGCCCGAAGACAAGGGGAAGAGAAAGGTAAAATTGAAACCGCTGTTCGTTTATTGGCTATGGGGTTGAGTAGCAGTCAGATTGCTCAGGCGACTGGGCTTTCAGTAGATGATATAGAGAAGCTTTAGTGTTGCCTTGTGCCGATCCGAACCTGCTAAGGAGCGAACTTGTGTCAAACTCCAACGTGCTCCATATTCGCGAGAAATCATGGCGAGGCAAGCCGGGCCACAGTCGGCGGAGTCGAATTGTTTGAATACTTTCACGGTAAAGTTCGTTTAGGGTTGAACAAAATGGAATTAATGCCCAAAAACAATATCCCTCAATATAGCAGACAGAATAGCAACTAAATTAAAACCAGAATGAAAGAGAATAACAGAAAGCGTCTTTCTACTCTCTTGAAGTATATATAACCACGACATTTGGAATCCAAGAATAAATAAAAAATAACCCCATCCACCCATTCCTTGAGGAATGTGAAAACAAAGGAATAAAATTGAGATTAAAACTGATAGGAAAAATTTATGTTTAAATATTTTTGAGAATATATTCTGAAGTATAGTATAGAAGAGGATAGTTTCAACAAAAGGGCCTACAATTACTCCGTTAATGATTAGATTAATTATGTCACTTGTTGACTCTGCATAAAAGTTTGACCCCTGATTGCTAGGATACAGCAATACAATGAAATTATGGAAAAAAGCTAGAAAGATTCCCGAAAAAACGATAATTTTTTTCCAGGAATCTTTTTCTTCTTTTGAGGACGAATCAGTGTTGAAAAGCACTTTTGCAAACAATATGACTACCAGGAGCCATTGCCCATATTTCTTTCTCGATGGTTTTGCATATTCTGCATTATAGCGAGATTTAAGTATGTCTTTTCACTTGACATCACGGGAATTGAAGGCAAGCTTCCAGTATAACTTCCCCATACAATTCCAAGTTTAATGCTCACTCCCCACGTCCCATGTACAAGATCAATATCAGCGTTAATCCCTGGACTACCCAGTCCAAAACCCCCCGAAAAGTCACCCCCACTCACATCCATCAGCTCGTCGTAGCCGAACTCCTGAAAACCTTTTACCATGGTCATCTTATTATTTGCCAAGGAAAATTGCTGCTCTTTATCGATCAAAGGGAACTTCTTTCCCTTCCCGTAAAAACACGTCGCCGAACAGGCTTGAGACTGCGAAATAATGATGGCTTTTACCATTTTTATCTATAAAAGTGACATAGAATTTTGAGTTACCTTTTCCAGGGGCAAAGGGACCGGCCAGGGTCCATTTTACCTTGAGGTTCTCCACTTCCCCAAACTTGCTCCAAACATAGTTGATTACTTTTTGTCGGCTCAAATAAATTCCGATTATAGCAGAGACCATCCCTATTAAGAGTACCACGATTATAGGTATTATATCCAATTTTTTACTTTCTCCTTCTTATGAATTGAATACTTTCACGGGAAATAATAGATCAGCGTCACATCAACTGTCAACGAGTTACAGCGAAATTTAATTTCCTCCAAAAGTGAAGACTTTACGGAACAACTCCCGAGAAAAACCGTGTACCCCGAAGTTGGATTTCGCTTAACTCAGCTAGAAGTGTCTGGATTTCTTGGTACTCCACTTCCAGCGGTGTGGACTTACTGTTTTGCTTCAGATGAACTTGGTAAGATTCTACCATACCTTTTTCTTTCTTTCCATTGTTGTTACTTGCTTTTCCTGATTCTTTTTTTATACTCACAGTATGTCTCAAGACCACGACTCCCGCTACAAGATGCTCTTCTCCTCGCCACGCTTAGTGAAAGAGCTTCTGGAATCTTTTGTTCCCGAGCCTTGGGTTCACCAGGTCGATTACGATAAAGCTGAGAATGTTTCAGCTTCCTTTATTTCAGAAGGTTTCTCCCTTCGAGAGAGCGATCTGATTTGGAAGCTGCCGCTTCAAGACCAAACGGTGTATTTGTTTCTAC
>DYOB01000078.1 GCA_020720765.1 Borreliella garinii | reverse complement strand
GCCTTGCCGATGTGTTCCTCCGTGGCTACAATCAAGCGCGGAGGACGCAATGGCGATTGAACTACCCAAGGTCTACGAGCCCAAGAGCTTCGAGGACCGGATTTATTCTTACTGGATGGAGAAAAAGTGTTTCGAACCCTCCGGTAGCGGTACTCCCTTTGTTATAGCTATACCTCCACCGAATGTGACAGGTGTTCTCCACATGGGTCACGGTCTGAATAATACCCTCCAGGATATCTTGGTTCGCTACTGGAGGATGAGGGGGCGCAAGACTCTTTGGGTCCCGGGGACGGACCACGCAGGAATCGCCACCCAGCAGGTCGTCGAAAGGCGGCTCGCAAAGGAGGGCAAACACCGGCACGACTTGGGCCGCGAAGCCTTTGTGGAACTCACCTGGAAGGTTAAAGAAGAGCACCACGCTTCCATCACCAAACAACTTCAAAAAATGGGGTCCAGCGTAGACTGGTCCCGTGAACGTTTCACCCTGGACGAAGGCCTAAGCAAGGCTGTGCGCCACGTCTTCGTCGAACTCTACAAGCGAAAACTCGTCTATAAAGGTTTTTACCTAGTGAACTGGGACCCAGAACTTCAAACAGCGATTGCTGATGACGAGGTGGAGTATAAAGAGGTCCAAGGCACGCTTTTTCATATCAATTATCCCCGGGCGGATGGTAAGGGCTTTATCCAGGTTGCGACGACCCGGCCGGAGACACTGCTCGGAGACGTCGCTGTCGCCGTCCATCCCGATGACGAACGGTACGCCGGAATGAACGGGTTTCTTTTAAAACTCCCCTTGACCGACCGGGAGATTCCCCTTGTTTTCGATCCGGTGGTGGACCGCGAGTTCGGAACAGGCGCGGTGAAGATCACGCCTGCCCACGACCCCAACGACTTCGACCTCGGCAGACGGCATAACCTGCCCCAGATCAATATTCTCAACCCCGACGGTACTCTGGGTCCCAATGTCCCGCCGAGATTCAACGGACTGACTGTGAAAGAGGCGCGAAAACTTGCGGTAAGGGAACTCAAAGAACTGGGCCTCCTTGAAAAAGAAGACCCGCACAAACACCAAGTGGGGCACTGCCAGAGAAGCGGTGCCGTGATTGAACCCTACTTGAGCGAGCAGTGGTTTGTAAAAATGAAGCCGCTTGCCGAAAAGGCCTTATCCGCACTGGAAACGGGGGAGATCAGGTTCTACCCCGCTCGGTGGGCCAATACCTATACCCACTGGATGAACACCATCCGGGACTGGTGTATCAGCCGGCAACTCTGGTGGGGCCACCAGATTCCCGCGTGGACCTGTAAGGACTGCGGAGAAATCCACGTGGAAATGGAGGCTCCGAAGGCCTGTCAGAAGTGCGGTGGAAAAAGTCTGGAGCAGGACCCCGACGTCCTGGACACCTGGTTTTCAAGCTGGCTCTGGCCTTTCTCGACGCTCGGCTGGCCCGATTCTACCCAGGACATGGCAGAATTCTATCCAACAACGGCCGTAATTACAGCCTACGATATCATTTTCTTCTGGGTGGCGCGCATGGTGATGGCGGGTAAGGAATTTACGGGTAAGGCGCCCTTCAGGGACATCTATATGCACCAGCTTGTGCGCGATAAGCAGGGCCGGAAAATGAGTAAGAGCCTGGGGAACGGGATTGACCCACTGGAAATTATCGATGAGTTCGGTGCCGACGCCCTTAAATTCACCCTCGGGTATTTGGCCACACAGACCCAGGACACCCAGCTCGACAAGGAAAGTTTCAAGCTCGGCTCGAAGTTCGCAAATAAAGTTTGGAACGCCAGCCGTTACCTCCTCCAGGGAATACCCGAAGGGGATCTCCCTTTAATCGGGGACACCGAACTTGGTGCCTGGGATAGGTGGATTTGGGACCGCATCGACCGTGTGAGTGAAAGCATTGAAAAAGCCATGATGGAATACAAAACCAACGAAGCCGCTCACCTGGTCTACGACTATTTTTGGAACGATTTCTGCGACTGGTACCTCGAGGCCACCAAGCTCGACCTCTATAACGAGAACGAATCCCTTCAACGCGCGACAGCTTCTAAAATTACCGCCATCCTCGAACTGAGTTTGAGACTCCTCCACCCCTTCCTTCCGTTTCTCACCGAGGAAATCGGACGCCAGCTTCCGGGTGCCAGGGGTCCCGTTATGACCGCGGTTTATCCCCAACCCCAACACGGACGAAGGGATGACGACCTTGCTGAAAAGGTGGATTTTCTCCAGGAGTTTGTGACGGCGTTGAGGACATTACGGTCGGAATTTACTTTGGTTCCCACACAGACCTTTAATGTGGTTTGCAGTGCGGAAAAGGGTAAAGCCGATTTTCTGGCAGAACATATTCAGCTCGTCAATAGTCTGGCCGGACTCGGTGAACTCCATATCCAGGAAAAGGCGGAAAACCTCTCGCTTCAGGGGTCTTTAGGTCTCGCGGGTAAGGGCTGGGAGGCCAGGGCCGGGATCAGGGATTTGATTGACACACCGAAGCAGGCGGCGAGGCTGGATAAGGAAATCGGCAAGTTCCGCGGGCTGATAAAAAGCCTGGAGGGCAAACTTTCCAACCAACCATTTCTGGAGGGTGCGCCTCCCGAGGTTATCCAGGCTGAAAAGGACAGGCTCACCGAATACAGCGCTAAGGTGGAAACCCTTACGCGGCACCTCGGCGAACTGGGTTCGGGTTGAGTTCTTCTCAATGAGTCCGATACGATGAGACTTTCTGAACTCTTGGCCAATGAAAGCGTAACCATCCCACCCGGTCTGAGTCCCGACGATGCCGGGTTTGGGAAAGAAGTCACAGGGCTTTTTTACGACAGCAGGGAAGTGGAAAACGGCGGGCTCTTTTTTGCCCTCCCCGGAATCCACACCAACGGGGCCGAGTACCTTGCTTCAGCGGAGGCCCGAGGAGCCGCGGCCGCAATCACCGAGGGGCAGGTTGCACAAATCTTAAACGGGATGCCGGTCTTTACTTGCGACAATGTCCGCTCGATGATGAGCCGGCTGAGTTCTCGATTCTATCACCACCCCAGCCGCGAACTCTGCGTCATCGGCGTGACGGGTACAGACGGGAAGAGTTCTACTGTCAGTTTTATTTCCCAACTTCTGGAGGCGGCCGGGTTTCCCTCCGGCTACTTTTCAACGGTTTCCTACAAGGACGGCCCCAAGGCGCTCCCGAACACCTTTCGTCAGAGTACACCCGAAGCCCCCCAGATTCACGGGCTTTTGAGAACTATGAAAACGCAGGGAATCGAATACGCGGTCCTTGAGTCCACCTCCCACGGGTTAAGTCCAAAGACCTCGCGCTTGGCCGATGTTATCTATAAGTGTGCGGTGTTTACCAACGTCACCCAGGAGCATCTCGAATTCCACGGAACCTTGGAGCAATACCGTGCGGATAAGGCTCGCTTATTCACGGCGCTGGACCGGGGGCCTCAGGACGCTTTCGGGGTGGTCAACGCCGACGATCCACACCACAAAATGTTTATCGAAGCCACCCGCCGACCCGTCCGAACCTACAGCATTGAAAATACGCATGCCGATCTTTGGGCCGGGGATATCCAGGAGGATGCAGGGGGTTTGACCTTCACGGTGGGACCAAACCAGGGTAGGGGCAAGGCCGCTCTTGCCGGACGTTTTAACGTCTCGAATATCCTTGCGGCCCTCCTTGCGGTTTCCGGGACCACAGGGACACCGGTTTCTGAACTCCTACCGCTCCTGGATCAGATTCAACCGGTGAAGGGAAGGATGAACAGGGTGGCAATGGGCCAGCCTTTTGAAGTTCTTATAGACTATGCCCACACACCCGGAGCCTTTGAAAGTCTTTTTCCGCCCATCCGTTCGCGGACTAAGGGTAAACTCTGGGTGGTCTTCGGGAGCGGCGGTGAAAGGGATAGGGTGAAACGCCCGGTCCAGGGGGGGCTCGCCGATACCTGGTGCGACAAAATCATTCTTACCGACGAGGACCCGAGGCTTGAAAATCCCGAAACCATCCTAGACGATATCCAGAGCGGAATCAAGAAAAAAACACTTGGTGTGGATCTCTTCCGACTACGACCCAGACGGGACGCGCTGAGGTTCGCCCTTGCGCAGGCGCAAGAAGGCGATACCCTGCTCTTTCTCGGAAAAGGGCACGAGGCCAGCATTCTTGGACCAACGAAGGAAGCCTGGGACGAAGAAGCCGAGACCCGAAAGGGACTAGAAGAATTGGGATGGCGCGCCCCGTGAAACACAAGAATAAGGTACAAGTAGTTTTCCTCCTTCTGTGTAGTATCGCCGGTGCTCAAGGTTTGCCGTCCTGGGGTGAACGCGCCGTCCTCGAACCGGGAACGCTCGGAATTCCGGGCTGGTCGGGCAGAGCTCCCTTTGAAGTCCACGAGGATGGAAGGGGAGGACTTTGGATAAGGGGACCGGCTGGAGTACTCGGTGTCGATGAAAAACTTCTGCCCCGGCCCGAGGCGCCCGCACTCTTAGCCGGAACCAGAAGGGAAGGCGTATTCAAGGCAGGCGGCATCGGCAATTTTTTTCTCGAGGCCGAAGAGGGAATCCGTTTTTTCCATCCTGAATGTCCCCATGGTCTTATGACGGGGAAAAACCCCTTGGAACCAGAAACCTGGGCAGAGGAAGGGCTGCCATGGATCGACTTAGACAGAGATGCCGGATGGGGACTCGATCTCCTAGGCCGGGTTTTTCGAAAAACCGGGGGCGAACTACAATCAGCTGGGTTCTCGGTGAGCGGGGCAACGTCGATTCTCGACCTCGGCGAAACGCTTGCCCTCAGCGGTTCCGGGTTCTTGGAAATCAGGGCCCTCGATGGCCGGATTCTCCAGCGATTCACCCTGGAAACCACGGGGCCGGTTCTTCTGCACCGGGTAGAAAACGGGATGGCGCTCGAACTGACAGCAGAGGGCAAGGTTCTCCTCTGGGACAATCGCGGAAACGAAGGGGCTGGAAGCGCTGCAAGTACGAGGGTTCAATGGAACCTTTTGGAAGCAGCCAAACTTCAAGCGGAAATTCTCGAGCGCGAGGAAAGAGGGGCGGCACTTGAACTACTGGCTACACTTGCTCTCGATCTTTCCAGGAATACTTTAGGAAGCGGCGGCGACTGGCCGCGTCTCGTCCTGATAGGCCGCAGCCTCCGGTCGGGGTTTACCCGAACTAATTTGAACTGGGGAGATAGAAGAGGCGGAATACGAAGCTTGGGGTACGAAATCGAGGCCGACGACGGAAGCGTGGAAATACCGATAACGCTCACAGCAGAATCGATTCCCAACCGGGGTTACGAGGAAGTTATCCGGGGTGCGGCGAGGTCTGGGATTTTGAGGATACCTGAAACGCAACTCGCGGGGGAATCAGCGCTTAGACTGATGCTACGCCGCCAGGAAGATATTCAGGAGATCTGGTTGTTTTTAGAATAAAAAAAAGAGGGGAATACTATGGCGGAAGAGGTAGTACTCATTTATGGCGGACCGGGCGGAGAACACCGTGTCAGCAGGGTTAGCGCCCTGGGGATTTGGCGGCATATGGACCGTGGGAGATGGAACCCGTTGTGCCTGGGGGTAACTGAAAAGGGCGAATGGTACCTGCAAAACGAGCCGGGAGAAAACGACGAATTGATGCCCCTTACGGCGGATGAAAACCGCCTTGTCTGGGCAGTTCCAGGAAGGGGCCTCAGAACGGCTCAGGGCCCGATAACAGCGAAAAAGGCCCTAGTGATCATCCACGGTACCTACGGCGAAGATGGAAGGATCCAGGGTCTTTTGGACTGGGCGGGTATCCGTTACGCTGGGAGCGGGGTGATGGGTTCCGCCCTCGGAATGGATAAGGACCTTGTTAAAAGAGTCTGGAGGGACGCCGGCTTACCGGTGGTGGACTGGAGGGTGGTGCGTTCCACCCAGAAATCAGAGGAGCAGCACGCCGTCATCAAGGAAGCGCTTGAACTCTGGGGGTGGCCGCTCTTCGTTAAACCCGCCAATTCGGGCTCAAGCGTCGGGGTCAGCAAGGCTGGCACGCTCGAAGAATTGGGAAGAGCCTTAGAGGGTGCTTTCAAGGTGGATAAAAAAGTTCTCCTGGAACCGGCCCTCGAAGTGCGCGAGGTCGAGTGCGCCGTTCTGCAAACACGCGGAGAAATTCAAACCTTTGCACCAGGTGAGATTGTTCCTACCCACGAATTTTATGACTACGAAGCCAAGTACACGGACCCCGACGGCGCCAAGCTCAGGATACCCGCGGATATCGATACCGGGATCAGCAACCATGTTCAGGAAATAGCCCGTAAGGCCTTTACGAGTTCGGAGGCGGGCGGGTTCGCCAGAGTGGATTTTTTCATTGACAGGAAAACGCAGAAGATCTACCTCAATGAGATCAATACCCTGCCCGGGTTTACGCCCATTTCCATGTACCCGAAAATGGCCGAAGCCGGCGGAATCGGCTATACTGAATTGATCAACAGACTTCTAGAAGAGTCATAAAGCAACGGAGGGGGGCTATGTACCGTTTGATGCAACCACATCCCGAACTTTCCCAGTGGATAGAAAACTATTGGTCCCTGACACCGACTGCCGGAGAAGAAATCGATCTCTGCGTCGATGTCTATGTCGATGGGCGTGCCGATCTCGTCCTGAATTTTGGAACACCTTACACCCGCAAGGTTTTTGGACAGAAGGCCGTCGAGTTCCGGACTTCCAACCTCGATGCCCAGCGTTGCGACCCGATTCAGATCCGCCAAGCCGGCCAAGTGAAAATCGTAGGAGTGCGTTTTAAAGCCGGCGGACTTGCTCCCTTCCTGCGCGTTTCAGCCGATACCATCACCAACCGCACACCTTCACCCTCTTTTGCATTCGGCAGTCAAGCTATCGAAACGGAACGGGAGATTAACGGTGCCATAGAAAACTCCCATGATGTCACAGCGATTCTTGATTCTTTTTTTCTTGAAAACCTTCAACCCACCCCTTCGGTCAAAGAATTCTGGGAAATGAAATCTGAAATCGACGAAAGAGCCCAGAATACCAAAATTGAAGAGCTCTGCAGGTCACTGTCCAGGGTGAGGCGCAGTTTAGATAGACTCTTCGCCAAATACCTTGGATTCTCACCCAAATACTACTCGCGAATCATACGATTCCAGGCTGCACTTAGGTGTGTATGATGGAAGACCCAAGGGTGAGCCTCGCCGAAGTCGGGATCCGCTTCGGGTATTACGACCATCCGCATTTCATCAAGGATTTCAGAACCTTCACCGGCGGGGTACCCGGTGCATAAACGACCTGGCTAAGATGCTGAAAAAGCGCGGAGATTGGGTTCCACTGGGCGGCGCAGATGAAAAAGACGAGCCAGAGAAAGGAACCGTCGAAGCCTGGGGTAGGTCGCCTGACAATCCTTTAGGCGGATGGTACGGACTGAAAAAGGGGTTGAGGGGACGCTTCGGGGTGTACGTTCCGCCGCTGCTTGAGGCACTCGGGCTCGTTGAGCTTGAGCATAACGCAAGAAATAATCGAATGAAAGCGAGGTAGATATGATTTTCTTTGGAGTCAATGTATTAGCAAGTCTGGCGGGGACCTTTGCGGTCTTTATCGTGGGAGGGCTGTGGTATTCCGTCCTCTTCGGAAAACAGTGGAATGCGGCAGTCGAAACCGACATGTCCAAACGCCTGCCTGCCGGGGTTATCTACGGCAGCACGTTCGTTATGAACATCGGTGCTGCGTTCTTTTTCGGGTTGCTTCTCGCCGAGCCGATCCGCCAAGGTTGGGCTTTAGGCGCAGGTGCTCTTGCAGGACTATTTTTCGCTGCCTTCTCTGTTACAATCCACCACTTGGGGGCGGGAAGGAAGCTTCCTGTGCTCGCCATAGACGGGGCTTTCCAGGTGGCGCGCTTCACTTTATTCGGGCTGGCCTTCCAGCTTCTTTAAATTAGAACTGCCTTGGTGCTTTTATGGGAATTGAAAACTTCTCTGGAATCCCGATTTTTTTTTCAAAATGTTGTCAATTCCCATTTTTCGCACTATAATCTGTTAAGACAACGGCAGAGTAGCGCGTTACGGCCGCACGAAGCCCCTTGGCATTGCCGATGGCCCCGCAAAAATCCGGCTTAGGGGGTCATAGGAAAAATTTGCCTTTAGGGGTTTCGGGCGCCTGTCCGCCTGCCGCGGACAACGCGTCGACTTCGGGGTGCTGGACGGCTGTTATTTTTTGGTGTCCAGGGCCTTCGGCTCCGTCCCTGACGGGACCGCCTGTGGCGCCCTTCGTGCCGCTGGCGCAGGATTCAAAAATTTTTAACCGCAAAGATCGCAGAAAACGCATAGAAAATGACTGAACAAGAAATATATAGCCTTTGTGATGAGGTTCGGCAAATTGCTTATGAAATTCATGTTTTTCATGGGCACGGGCATTTAGAAAAGGTCTATGAAAATGCACTGAAGCACAAATCATAGGCTACCTAAAGTCAAGCAGGATTGAACATGGACTACTCATTAACTTCGGGTCTTTCAAGTTTCAAATTAGAAAATTTGCCTTATCCCATTCTATGAGCTTTTTGCGTCCTTTGCGGTCGAATTCTAGGGAGTAAAAATGAATATTTATATTAAACCTAAGGATGACCGGTGGGGGGTGCGGTTCGATAAACACCCCGATTTGATAAATGCCATTCGATCTGTTCCAGGGCGACATTGGCATATGGACAAATTGTTTTGGTCTATCCCTTCAACCGAAGTGTCACAACAAGCACTTCTGAGGGCATTGTACCAAACGGGGCTTTTTAATGAGCCGGAGGAAAGGGAAACGGTTGTCGTCCCAACGGTTCCCGTGCCCATGGATCCTCTTGTTAAAATCACAGAGGCTTTGAAGGCTCATCATTATAGTGAGCGGACTGTGAAAACCTATACCGAGTGGTTGAAAAGGTATCTGGAATTTAAAAAGACACATGTAAAAATTGACAACTTCCAAGAGGATTTGAACCGTTTTGCGACACATTTGGCTGTCAAGGGACATGTCAGCCCTTCCACACAAAACCAGGCTATTGCGGCTGTCTTGTTTTATCTTAAACACGTGGTGGGCGTTGATCCCCACGAATTCACCGATATAGTAAGGGTGGTAAGGACAGGCGGACCATGGTGCCAGAGTCCTTGATTCCCGCTTTAAAGGGACACCTGGTCCTCGTGCGCAAAATCCACCAGTGGGCTTCAAGGCCGGCATCATATGGATGAAACCATCGCCCAACGGGCTGTTAACAAAGCTGCACTGGAAATAGGTCTGACCAAGCGAGTCAGCTGTCACACATTGAGGCACAGTTTCGCCACCCACCTGATGGAAAGCGGATACGATATACGCACAGTGCAGGAACTCTTGGGACATACGGATGTGAAAACGACAATGATCTATACCCACGTTCTCAACCGCGGGCCTTCAGGAGTAAAAAGTCCGTTGGATAGGCTGGAATAATATTGACAAGATAATTATGCGCATGTATAATGCGCATCAGGGGTCTTATGAGCTATTTATATGATGCACAGGCGATCCGGAAAGCTACTAACCTAACTTTAAACAGCGATCTAGTTAAAAAAGCCAAAAATGAGGGCATAAATATATCACAGATTGTTGAAGTTGCACTTTCTGAAGAATTGAAAAAGAAGCGAGAGCAGGCATGGCTTGAAGAAAACCAAGATGCTATCAGAAAGGCAAACGAATTTGTTGCTGAACATGGACTTTTTAATGATGGATTTCGAACCTTTTAATGGGAGTTTTTAACGTTTATAAAAATAACGGCCCCTCAAAAACTTTGTATCCGTACTTGTTAGATGTGCAAAGTCAGCTATTAAAACAATTAAAAACCCGCCTAACCATCCCACTCATAGCAATGAGTCACTGTTCGGAACCCATTAAGCATCTCAATCCCGAGGTAATGATAAATAGGCAACGGTACTTTGTCCTGACACAACAAATGTCAGCGTTACCCATTGAATTACTTGGAGAGCATGTCTTGTCTTCCGAGGTGGACCGTTCGTTTATTATTGCCGCTGTTGATTTCCTGATTACGGGTTTCTAGGGCATTGATATTAAAAGGAATTATATGCGTTGTTTGGTAGGACTTTATCAGGAACTTGATAAAATCTCATTTCGATTCTATAATGTTTTCTGTTATTGAGTTAGTGACAGAAAGTAGGTTTTATCAGGAAAAGGAAGTGTTCCAAGGATTTTATACGAGGAACAGTCTAAAAGGTGTTAGAAAGACCCTGCGGGCAGCTGAAATTATTAAGATTTGATTTAAATATTTTTAATAAATTGAGAGTAATTTTTAATGAATGAATTACAGTTAAATACAATAGAATCTTATAATAAGGTTGCTTATGAATTTTTTGAAACAATTGCCAAACTAGATAACTATAATCGAACATATGACGAGTTAATAACTAAACTAAATGAAAACAGTTCAATATTGGATTTAGCTTGTGGACCAGGACAAATCAGTAAATATATAAGTCGTAAAATAAGCGTAGAAATTACTGGAGTAGATTTATCTGATTCCATGCTGAAAATTGCTCAGCAAGAAATGCCCGTAGCTACTTTTTATAAGCATTCAATTGTTAACTTTAAAAGTGATAAAAAATTTCATGCAGTATTAATTGGATTTGGAATTCCTTATTTGGATAAAAGCCAAACTGAAGAATGTATAAAAAATGCGTCAAATCTTTTATTTGAAAATCAATTTTTATACATTAGCTTTATGAGCGGAGAAGGTTCTAGAGTTGAAAAAACATCTTTCGGTGGTGATAATAAGTTTATACTATACTTTCACAATAAAGAAGATATTAAGAATATATTAGAAGTTAATGATTTAAAAATAGTAAATGAATATGAATTAGATTATCAAGAAAAAGATGGCAGTATTTCAAAAGATATTATTTTTATAGGTCAGAAATTTAATAAACTGGAATAGAAAGAACAGATTTCTAACAAAGGCTTCAAACGGACTCGCCTATGTCACGGTAATTTGCTGTCGCTTCGCGCGGCCAAAACCGCGCCATTTAACGGCTCACGGCTTAACTCAATGTTAGTCAGACGCTTCGCGCAAGGATAAGAATTGATAATAAATACCAATAAAATACAAAAGGTCGTTTTTTTATCTTATTTTCACGTCGATGATGACGTTATAGAAATGAATAGAATAAAAGCAAAAAATAGTTTGAAGACAAAACTCGAAGAAAATGGATATATGGTTTTAAACCATGATGAGTTTAAGTCTTATGAATTTATCCCAAAATTGATAGCAATGGCTGATGTTATGGTCTGTTTTTGGGATAAGTATTATACATCGTCGACATGGAAAATGATTGAAATAGAAGAAGGTCTTAAAACAATTAATAGAACAATCGATCCCATTGGACGGAGAGGAAAAAGGCCAACACCGATTATTATTATTAGAATAGATGATTATCAAAAGATAGATTTTAATGAATCCTATGATAGTCAAATATTTTGGACAGAACCAAATTTTGATATTGTCATCGGTAAGATATCAGAACTAATAGGATTTAATGGCTCTGATAAACTTCCCTATCTTGAGAAGATATTTAATTAATCAGAATATAGAATGCTTGAAAGCACCGAACAACGCCTTCAACCTGACTCGCCTATGTTACAGTTTTTGCTTATGCGACAGTCGTCGCGCAAAAACTGCGCCATTTGACGGCTC
>DYOB01000077.1 GCA_020720765.1 Borreliella garinii | reverse complement strand
ACCCTGGTTCGCCCCAGGTATAACCCCGCATTCCAGCGCCCTCCACAGTATTAACCACAGGCCCATCGGGCCTCATGGCTCGCATCTGAGTATTGTTTTAAGGTTTAAAGAAGGTTACATTATCTCCATATAATCTATTATCTCCATCCTGTTGCAACCCAAAAGTAGCCCGCTTGCCGCAGGTTTGAAACAATGGGTTGCAGGTCAGGTGGTGGGGGCACGGGCAAAGACTCGGTAGAGCCTGGATTTTATCTCCAAATACTACCGTGAAATGACCGAGGAAGAACTAGATATTTTCTTTCGAACTGCAAAAGAAAATTCCGAAAGAAGTTTCGAAATTCTCGAACGCCTCGTCCTATGGGGTAAGACCAAATCTTCTTCGATAACCCCCGAGTATAAAACCGTTGAAACTTCAAAGGTTTGTATCCGCATCCTGTCAGACTTAAAATAATATATGATAAAAAGAAGATAGTTTTCGAAAAAATCTGTCCATCGGCTACTTCCTTGGAAACGGATGAGATTATCGTCGAGGCCGTTCTCCGCAACCTTATAACAAATGCCTTTAAGTTCTCTCCCGAATCCGGAAAACTGGGATTTCAACTTGTGGTCCTAGAGGATAGTGTTGCCATTTCCATAAGGGACTTCGGCCCTGGATTCCCTCCGGGGCTTGAAAGCTCCCTCCATGCAGAAAGGCCGCTTTTCACAACCAAGGGAAGCCTGGGTGAGCTGGGATCGGGGTTCGGGCTGAGGCAAGTGATGACTTGATTGCCCCTTATCAATGGTGAACTCGAGTTTAAAAATCCGGCGGACAGCGGAGCCCGGGTGATACTGCGGTTGCCGAAACAGTTCAGCGCATAAGAGACCAGGCTCTTTCCCGGACCTGCCTCGGGTAGTTTCCCTGGAGAAGCAGGCGTATAAGACGAGCGTGTTCCGAGCTTTTGGGTATCCCACCGGCTCGTTTTAATGTTTCAAGGTAAGAAAGTGCGGGTTCGGCCAGGTATTCCGTCCCCCGGGTCTGGAGAAGATCGGCCAGCGTTGTAGCTCCAAGGCTGTCCCCGTCCCAGGCCAGCTTCTCCTGGAACTTTACGATGGCGATCCTCACAACCGAGGCGTTTTCCAGTTTAAGGAGGCCCCATAAGGTTTCCCTTGTGTCGAAGTCACCAAGCTCGGTGAGGAGCGTTACTGCACGGAGTCTCAGGTCCGGCCAATTATTGATAAGCTGGAAGTTTTCCATTTGGAGCCTTTCTATACCACTCTGGCAAATCTCCACAAGAAGCCCGCTGGCGTAAGGAATGGTGTCAATTTGTCCCGCCTTTGCGGCGGCTTCAAGATTTTCAAGGACGTGAACGTGGTCGTTCCTCCCGCCCATGTTGAGGAGAATCCTCGATATCTGGAAACCGTTGAAGCCTTCCCACCTTTCACGCTGTTCAAGAGCTTCAAGGTTCATCCTAACCCGCCGGCTCGAATCAGAGGACCCGCTTTCCTGGTACCAGCCGAGTACGGGAGGAGGTAAAAAGGAAAACAGGTAGATAGCCCAGTCCGCCCCCCCGCCGGCGATTGTTCCGCCCGGGGACAGGCTCAAAATGCCCAGCTCTGGAACAGGGATCTTAAACGGTTCCTGGTCCGGGTGTTTTACCCAGAGTCCCCCGCCGCTAAGAGGCAGGGCCAAGGATCCATTACCGGAGAAGACACCTCCTGCCAGAAGGTTCTGCGTTAAGTTGACTTCAGAAACCTGCCTCGAGTTGATATCATAACTTTTCACAGAACGCGGAAAGAGTATCCACCCGCCGCCGTCTTCCCTTCCCAGAAACTGGAGCGGGGTCTGGTAGTTGAGGGGGACGAGCGGACCTCCGGGGCGGTTGACCCTGAAAAGGCGCTGGCTTTCGGAAAACATCCAGGCTCTGCCGTGTGTATCAAGAACCATGCGGTTTATCGGTTCGGGCAGCCGGGTTTCACCCAGGACTTCACCTCTCTGGGAAAAAATCCTTAGAGATGTGCCCGCAGCCCACCAGAGTTTTCCCGAGGGGTCGCACGCCAGGGCTCCGTCCGAGGGGGGGAGCTGGTCTTGATGCGACCAGGCCAGGGCACCGTCGGACTCCCAAACTCTTATGGAGCCATTTCGGAATCCCAAAGCCAGCCTGGCTCCTGGTAGAAGAACAGGAGGTGAGGCCGGCTCTTCCGGGAAACTCACGCTCCAGGCGAGGGAAATCTGGCCCGGTGTCCTTGTATTCCCCGGCACATAATCCAGCCGATGAAGTTTGCGGTCCCGTGTGATAACGGACAGCCAGTTTCCGCTGCCGTGGACAATACCGAAATGCAGTCTTTTCCCTAAACTGAAACGGCTTTGAAAAATTCCCGTTTCATTGAGAAAGTAAATAAATTGATCCTCGCTGGCCGCAAAGACCTCGTTCCGTGGAGAGAAAACGGGGGAGCCGATGATTTTTCCGCCGGTTAAGTAGCGGACTAGGAGTTCTGGCTGGTCCTGGGCAGCAAGCCCCATGGAAAGTAAAAATAAAAGAAAAAACTTCATGCTTGTTTTACCCACAGTGAGACAATTTCCACATGGAAAGTCTGGGGATAAAAATCCCAGAGCGAAAGTTGGTCGAGTATATATCCAGCCTTGAGTAGGTCTTTTGCGTCTCGGGCAAAGGTATCCCCGTGGCAGCTGATATACAGGAAAAACTCGGGTTTTAGCCGGACAACATGTTCCCTGACCTGGTTCGAGAGACCTGTCCGCGGCGGATCTGCGAGAATGAAACGTGCAGATTTTTTTTGAATACCGAGGAAATTTTCGACAGAGCCTGTTTCAAAAATGGACCCTGGGCAGTTTTTAAGCGCCGGGGTTTTAGCCTCGGGATTTTCTTCTACAAGGCGTACCTTGTAACCGTCGAGGGCGGGGAGTTGGGACCAGGTTCCCGCGCCGCCGTAGAGATCCCAAATTTCGGTCGACTTTTCCTTTATCCTATCCTGGATTATTGCGAGGACCTTCGCTCTCAAAAGTTCAGTCAATTCAAGGTTGCTCTGCACAAAACCGCTTGCTGGAAAATGGAAATCTTGTCCATTCAGGGTGAGGATTCCCTCCTCGTCTTCGGCGCTCCAGCTATTTAGGCCTTGAGCTGTAAAAAGGTACCGCCCCGGTGGCCGCGATTTCCAGAAAGAATGCACTGGGTCGAGGTAGGCGTTGAGCGACGCTTGGAGAACGGGACACTTTTCTACCGGGACAATCTCGTGACTTGCCTCGGCTAGGAATCCCCGCTTGTTCTTTCCGTCGCTGTGGATTTGGGCGCGGTGGCGGTAATTCCAAGATTGCCCCTTAACTATGGGTAATTCATCGATGTCGATTCCGCCGATTCTTTTCAGGCTTTCTTTCACCCAAGCGGCTTTCAACTCAGTTTGAACATTATCCCCGGCGTACTGGAAGCCGCAACCGCCGCAGGTCTGGTGGACCTTGCACGGTGGGATTCGTCTGTCCCCAGAGGCTTTAAGAATCCGGCTTACACGGGCGTTTGCCACACCGCGGGATCTTTTAAGCAGGTGGATTTCAACCTGTTCCCCCGGAAGTGTGCCATCAACAAGGACGATCCCTTCCGCAGTTCGGGCTAGACCCCATCCGCCGCTGACGAGTTTTTCTATGATCACCGTTTCGCCCATAGCCTACCTTAACCCAGCTGGCTGTCATTGTCACTAGAGAGGCTTTTAGGTACCATGCAGTCTATGGCTACAGCCCTGGCCTTTGCACCAGCCCATATTACAGGTTTCTTTTCCCCCGGCGTTTCCGATTATCCTCCCGAACTTCAAGGAAGCTTGGGGGCAGGGGTCTGCTTTTCGCTCGGAGTGACTACCGAGGTCAGCCTTGTTCCAGGGGAATCCGGGGTGGAATGGTTGGATGAAAAGGCGCCTGAAACATTAATGGTCAATAATAAAGTGATGGAACTCTTCCAAACCCTTCTGCCCGCCGGACATAACCTTTCCATCCGCCAGACTCGGGCAGTGCCGATGGGGTGCGGACTGGGCTCAAGCGGGGCTGGGGCGTTAAGCCTTTCTTTAGCCCTCAATGCGGCCTTGGGATATCCCTTGAGTCCGCGCGAGGCCACCCTTGCAGCCCACAAAGCCGAACTGCTATGTCAAACAGGGCTTGGAACCGTTGCGGGCATATGCGCCGGAGGACTTGAGCTTAGGGTGAAAGCAGGTGCTCCGGGATTTGGTGAAACGAGAAGCCTTGAAGTCTCGGGGGATGTCCGGCTCTACCTGGCTATCCTCGGTCCTATGCCCACGCGCGAGGAACTCAACAAAAGCATATTGATGGGAAAAGCCTCGAAATCGGGAAGCGTCCTGTTGAACCGATTGCTACCGGATATCACCGTAGATAATTTTCAAAAACTGAGTTCGGAGTTCACAGGGGAAATGGATTTAGCTTCACAAGAATTAAAAAACATGGCAAAGGTGCTCGAAAGCAAAAAGGTGGCCTGGGCCATGCCGATGTTCGGCCAGGGAATTTTTTGGCTGGGACCCGCGTCTGATAAATCTCTTTGGGATAAGATCAGAGAAAGTGCCCCGGCTGAAGCCTGGTTCTGGACCGGGCCTATCGATAACCAAGGAGCGAGGATACTGCATGTCATTTAACATTCCCGAGAACCATCCAAGGTACCAATCCCTTCTCCAGCGGGAAACCTTGATCGAGGCGATGGAGGCTGGAATCACAGCCCCTGCCGGATTGGTTGCCCAGGGAAGGGGCGAGGCCATGGATTATTTTATTGGTGAAAAGACCCAGCCTTTTGCCCTTCGCGCCATTAGAGCCGCAGCCCTCATGATAAGCCTTGCGGAAAAACCCATTATCAGTGTCAATGGAAATATTGCGGCCCTCTGCCCCGGAGACCTTGTGAACTTCAGCAAGGCAGGAGGAGGTGTCTTGGAGATCAACCTCTTTTACAGAACGCCTGGAAGGGAAGAAAAAATAGAGGCTGTCCTGAAAAAGCACGGAGCGGAAATCATCCTCGGTGTCGGAGAGGATGCCAGCGCAAGTATTCCCGAACTGCTTTCAGAGCGGCGGCGGGTATCCGAACAGGGGATTCTGATCTCCGACTGCGTCTTCGTCCCCTTGGAGGACGGCGACAGAACGGAAGCCCTTGTGGCGATGGGAAAATCAGTCGTTACCGTGGACCTCAACCCCTTAAGCCGCACCGCACAGAAGGCGACGGTAACTATCGTGGACAATATCACCAGGGTGATGCCGCTCCTGGTCCAGGAGTTATCCAGCGTCCAACTTTTGAAACCTGAACTGCGAAGGGCCGAGCTGAATACTTATAACAATTCATGTGTGCTTTCAGAAAGTTTGGATTTTATAGCAGGCCGTCTCAAGCACCTTGCCGATGCCGCTCGCGGGATGCAACGATGAAACTGCCCGAGGTACTCCAAAAAGTATTTGTAAATCCTACCGCTCCTATCTCTGTTTTAACCGCCTACGACGCCTTGACTGCACGGTTAGCTGTGATGGCCGGGGTCGATGCGCTCCTGGTGGGTGACAGCCTGGGGACAACGGTTCAGGGCAACGATTTTACCAAGCCCGTCACGCTCGACCAGATGGAATACCATACTAGCATGGTTGCCAGACACGCGGGCCCTCTCCCGGTGGTAGCCGACCTACCTTTTCAAACCTACACGAACCCTGATCAAGCTCTCGACAGCGCTCGCAAACTCCTCAACTGCGGGGCGCACGCCGTCAAGTTTGAAGGTTACTTTCCGGAAATTTCCCGGGCCTTCACCCGTGAGAATATCCCGCTTATGGGACATTTGGGTCTGCTTCCGCAAACAGCCCTGAACTACCAGGTCAGGGGCAAAACCGAGCCGGAAAGCCAAGTGATACTTGAGGATGCGATGGGTCTTGAAAAGGACGGCGCCTTCTCCATCGTGCTTGAATGCATTCCACGGGGTCTTGGCGAGAAGGTTCAAAAAGTCCTGGGTATACCCGTGATCGGCATAGGTGCTGGCTCCTCCACAGCCGGTCAGGTTCTCGTGATTTACGACCTGTTGAGATTTATTCCCGGCGATAAGCGTGCGCGATTTGTTCCAACCCGTTACCAGAATGGCGGTCTTGTTCTTAAAAACATCCTTGAGACCTGGGTGAAAGATGTAAAAACGGGAGCCTACCCTTCCCTTGACGAGACTTATGGATGAAAGATAAGGACATTCTCGAACTACTTGAAAAAAAACTCTCCCGCGACCTTAGATTCCGCGGAGGAAGGGTTCTCGGGTCCATGTGCAGCGAACCCGAGTCCATAGCCCACACTGTTTATGTGTTCACCATGGATATCAATATCGGAGACCCAGGGTTAAGTAGCGGAATGCTTCGGCTTGAACAAGAAGCTGTAAAAAGGATAGGTAGTTTTTGCGGTTTGGAAAATGCAAGCGGCCGCATCGTAACCGGCGGCACGGAAGCGAATATCCTGGGTTTATGGACAGCAAAACGTCTATTGTCCCCCGAAGAAAGAGCCCAGAGACGGGAGGTGGTTGCCCCGGTGACCAGGCATTTCAGCGTGGATAAGGCGGTGGACCTGATGGGCCTGGATTTGATCCTCGTACCCGCCGATACATTGGGACGAACCGATGTTTCCACCCTGGAAAAAGCCTTTTCAGCCAGGACCCTCGCGCTGGTGGGGGTTGCGGGAAGCACGGGGCTCGGGACCGTAGACGACCTGAGGGCCATGGGAAAACTTGCATTGGACGCCCATGTTTACTTCCACGTAGACGCCAGCTTCGGGGGCTTTGTCCTACCCTTTCTGGAAGAAGCCGGCTTTCCTGCACCCGAATTCGGTTTTGGGATTCCCGGCATCTCCTCCATGAGCATCGACCCGCACAAGATGGGAAGGGGGCCGATACCCTCGGGCTGCATTTTATGGAGGGAGAAATCCATGGAACAGTCCCTGGAAACCCCGGTGGGTTACCTCAGCGGAGGAAAAACACTTTTAACGACTCTGACAGGCACGAGGAGCGGGGCCAGTGTTGCCGCAGTTTGGGCTGTTTTAAAAAAAATGGGACGGAAGGGTTGGATCAGGAATACCCGCACGGCCATGGAAAAGACTTTTTGGTTGAAATCGCAGCTTGAAGGAATCCCGGGAATCCGTGTTGAATTGGAACCAGTAGTCAATGTTCTCGGGTTTTCCAGTGAAAGTCTGTCGGTTCAAAAACTTGCCATTCTCCTGAGGAAAAAAGGGTGGGCCCTTTCCGAATGGCCGGGATTCCTTAGGGTTGTTCTGATGCCCCACGTTAAAGTCATGCATCTCAAAGCTTTTTTGAAGGATTTGAAAACAATTACAGAAAAGCATTATGCTCGGGGAGGAGGGAAGGATGACCCACCCCAGTAAGGATATTTTAGGGACTCTTGGGAAGGAACTTGAAGGGAAGCGCATAGTCCTTGGTTTGACGGGCAGTGTCGCAGTTTCACAGGCCCCCGAACTCGCCCGCCTGCTGATGCGGCATGGGGCCGAAGTGATTCCCGTAATGACCCGCGGCGCTTGCGCATTGATCCAGCCCGACTTGATGGAGTGGGCTACGGGGCACAAACCCATAATTAAGCTGACAGGTAAAATAGAGCACGTGGCCTTGGCTGGCAATGTCCCGAATCCCGTTGATATGATCCTTGTGGCCCCGGCTACGGCAAATACCCTGGGAAAAATTGCCTCGGGTATCGATGACTCCACTGTGACGACCTTTGTCACCACGGGCTGGGGCGAGGGCATTCCCATAGTCCTGGTACCTGCTATGCACTTGAGCATGTACAACCACCCCATAGTAAAGGAAAATATCCAGAAACTTCAGGGGTACGGGGCCCACCTCCTTCTGCCCAGATTGGACGAGGGCAAGGCGAAACTTCCCGGTTCCGATGAAATCGTGGACCGGGTAATGGCTCTGTTCAATGGAAGCAATCGACTTGCTGGAAAACGAATTCTTATCACCGCCGGCAGGACCCAGGAGTATATCGATCCTATCCGAGTCATTACAAATCCCTCTACAGGTAAGATGGGGATGGCACTGGCTCGTCAGGCCCTGGTCCGCGGGGCCCAGGTCGATATGGTACTCGGCATCACAACAGAAAAGACGCCTTCAGGGTGCTCCCAGGTCTTTAGCGCAGTAACGGCAGAAGAAATGGAGAAAAAAATCCGCGAACTCGTCTCATCGGGTTACGACGCCGTCCTTTCCGTGGCCGCTGTCGGGGATTGGGCGCCGGTTAATCCCGCTGAAAAAAAGATTCCCACCCATGGGACCGATCGGTTAACCATCGAGTTCAAACCCACCCCGAAAATCCTCGACAGGATCAAGGAGTGGGACCCCAAGACCTTTCTAGTGGCCTTTCGAGCTCTCCACAACGTCGAGGATAACGAGGCCCTCGACGACGCAAAAGCACGGATGGAACGCGCCCGGGCTGACTTGATTGCCTATAACGATACAGGGCGTCCGGACCAGGGATTCGGTACTGAAACCAACCGCCTACTCATTCTCGATAAGAAGGGAGGAAAGTGGGATACGGGTTTAACATCCAAGGATGAGGCCTCTGCATACCTTCTTGACATTATCTCCATGGACATTTAAACTCTTCTTAGATATCTTTTTACCGATATCGAGGAGTTTAATGATGGCTAGAGGGAAAGCCCGAACAGTAAACAGAGCCTTGGCTAGCACGCCTTCCATTAGGCGGTTGCCTTTGTATTTAGAAATTGCCAGGCAGATAGAATCCATGGGATATGGAATAGTTTCGGGCACCTATATCGCTGAAGAGCTGGGCCTGGAAGCCATACAAGTAAGAAAAGACCTTTCTATGACAGGAATTGTTGGACGTCCGAGGATCGGATACATCGTGAAAGATTTGATTTCCCTTTTAGAAGCTTTTTTAAAGTGGGATCAATCTCAAAGTGCCATCATCATCGGTGTAGGCGCCCTGGGAAAGTCACTGCTTGCTTACAGGGAATTCCGGAAGAACAACCTGAATATCCATTACGCTTTTGATAAAGATCCCAAAGTTATTGGCAAAGTAGTCAACGGAACAGAAATTTTCGACATAGTCCTTCTCAAGGAAAAACTCAAAGAGACCCCGATCAAAATTGCCATTATTGCCACACCTGAATTCGTGACCCAGGAGGTCGCGGATATGGCAATGGAACTCGGGATATATTATTTCTGGAATTTTACTTCCTACCGTATTCAGGTTCCTGAAAAACTTAAGAAAAAGGTTCTTATTTACAATGAATCGATGAATTCGGGTTACGCTGTATTGACCACGCGTTCCTAAGTCTTATCAGATTTGTACTATGAGTATTTCCCATGTTGTTGCGGCAACGTCCAGCGGACATAAATTCCTTGAATTGGGAAAGCTGTTTCCAGGGATCAACCTGATGAGGATAGATATGATTCCACCCGAGGAAACCGGTGCGACCTTTTTAGAAAACGCTCTTCTCAAGGCGAGAATATACCATCTTGCCTGCGGGAAACCTGTATTGGCAGACGACAGTGGACTCTGTGTCAATGCCCTCGGGGGGGCTCCGGGGCTCTATAGCGCCCGCTGGGGGGCGGAGATCCACGGGCGACCCATGAACGACGGCGAGAAAAACCAACACTTGCTTTCTTTGTTGGACAAGGAAGCCGACAGAAGCGCGTATTATATTTGCGCCATGGTCTTTCTCGAAGAACCCGAAAGATTTTCAGCTGTCCAAGCGGTTTGGCACGGGAGCATCCTTCATGAGCAACGCGGCACCGGCGGGTTTGGTTTCGACCCCGTCTTTCAGCCTGAAGGACTCCAAGTATCTTCAGCCGAGCTGGCACCCGAAGAAAAAAACCGGCTTTCCCACCGGGGACAAGCGGCTTTTATGTTGGGAAAAATATTTGATAACTCCAGGGAGAGATTATGACACCGGCCACAATACCGACCCGATCCGAAATTAAGGCGCAGGACACTTGGGATCTCTCTGGACTTTACAAGGATCTTTCCGGGTGGGAAAAAGATATTACTACCCTTCAGGAGAAAACAAAGGAACTCTCAGCTTATCAAGGCCGCCTTGGCGAATCGATTGAGATTTTCCATGAAGCCTTGGTTTGGAATGAAAATCTGGGACAATTGATGGAAAGGCTGGGACATTATTCCGGACTGCGTGCGACAGAAGACCTCTCCGATCAAAAGATCCTCGAACTTCAAGGCAGGTTTGAAGCTCTAGCTGTCGAGGTCGGCGCGGGTTTGAGCTGGTGGGATCCGGAGCTTATGAGCATCCCTGAACCCATCATGAACGAGTGGCTGAAATCACCCCTTTTGTCCTCTTATCGTGTAATGCTTGAAAAAGTCCTGCGCTTCCGGCCCCATACCCTGACTCCTGGGGAGGAGCGACTTCTTTCCCTAGGAGCGCAGGCGCGAGGTGCCGTTGGCGATACTTTTAATGCACTCACCAACGTAGATTTAAAATTTGAGTCGGTAAAAACTCCGGAAGGCGAACTCCCCCTTACACAGTCCACATTTTCGCTTTTCCTTCAAAATCCCGATAGAGAGATACGTCTCGAGGCCTTCAAGAAGTTTTACAACGAGTTCTCGGACCACGCCCACACCCTTTCCAACCTGTACGCGGGCAGCATACACCAGGATATTTTTCTCGCCAGGGCGAGTCACTTCCATTCTTCTTTGGACCGTTCGCTTTTTCCTGATAAAGTCCCTGTGGAGGTCTATGACACACTGATTACCACGGTCAGGGAATCCCTTCCCATTTTGCACCATTATTATGGCCTGAGAAAAAAAGCCCTCGGGGTCGAAAGGCTTCACCACGCAGACATGTACGCGCCCCTTGTTGCCAATGCCAACCTTTCCCATAGTTGGGACGAGGCTGTAGGTCGCATACTTACTTCCCTAGAACCGCTGGGTGTCGAATACACTTCGACTCTCAGAGCGGGCTTGCTTGGCCGTTGGTGCGATAGGTATGAAAACAAGGGTAAGCGTTCAGGAGCCTTCTCGAGCGGCGGTTGGTTTGGGGAACCCTATATCCTGATGAACTACCACGACGAGAATTTACGGGATGTGTTCACCCTGGCCCACGAAGCCGGGCATTCCATGCACAGCTGGTATTCGGTTAAAAGCAACCCGTACTCCAGTTACAACTACACAATTTTTGAAGCCGAAGTCGCAAGCACCTTTAACGAACAGCTTTTAGCAAGGCATCTTTTGTCTTCGGCTACTGACGCCCGTTTGCGTTCTTCCATACTTGGAAAACAGATCGAAGACTTTGTTGCAACATTTTTCAGGCAAACCATGTTTGCGGAATTCGAGAGGGCCGTTCACCTTCATGCGGAGTCGGGTGGCGGTTTGACTCTTGATTTTTTCCGGACGACCTACCGAAGTCTGCTTCAAGACTATTTCGGACCCGAGGTGGAATTCTCCGAACAGAGCGACCTCGAGGGATTGAGAATACCCCACTTCTACAGGGCCTTCTATGTTTATAAATACGCTACAGGACTCGCCGCTTCCATCGCACTGTCAAGAAAGGTTTTGGAAGGCGGAGAGAAGGAACGGGAAGATTACCTGAATTTTTTAAAGTCCGGCGGTTCCCGGTACCCCATCGACAGTTTAAAGGCGGGCGGGGTCGACATGTCCACAAAGGAACCCTTACTGCTGGCCATTGACCAATTTAAAAAAAATCTTGATGAGTTCGAACTGGCAAACCCCTA